>JAUBOG010000696.1:0-2672 GCA_036700105.1 Microcoleus occultus BM001215583 | reverse complement strand
CTTACTAAGGGGAGGGTTGGGGTGGGGTGCATTATATTTTTGCAAGAGTTCTAATGATTTGCTGGATTTGCAGCGCCTTGAATCTGGGGTAGATACCGTAAATTTGCAGCCGCTGGAACTCTACGATTGGCTGCCGCGTATTCTAGAACCTTTTGAGGAGCGCGCGCGAACTCGCCAGCAAACACTGTCGATCGAATTTGCTGACAATTTGCCGGTTTTGATGTGCGATCGGGCTAAACTCGAACGGATTGTCTCGGAATTGCTGACGAATGCTTGCAAGTACACTCCGCCTGAAGGAAAGATTGCGGTTGCACTTCGCGCCACAACTGCTGCGGGTTTTACTGACAAAGTAATTTTGACTGTTAGCAATACTGGGATCGAGATTTCCCAGGCTCAACTGACGCGCATTTTTGAGAAATTTTACCGCATTCCCAGCAGCGATTATTGGATGCAAGGCGGGACGGGATTGGGATTGGCGCTGGTGCAGAAATTAGTCGAGCAACTGGGGGGAGAAATTCGGGTTGAGAGCCGATCGATGGAAACCGCTTTTACCGTGTCGCTACCCGTCGGCTGCGAAGATTTTGAGTGATATCAATTCCGGTCGATCGACCGCGATTTTCGTAGGGGCGGGTTCACCAACAATACCAGCCAATAATTGACAATCTCAAAAACCCGCCCCGACCGGGATATTATGGTTAATCGATCGAATTTGATATGATATGGCATCGCGGAAAATAACTGCGATCGGGCAAATAGTGAATTTTCGCTCGGAATGCAAGTCCTCACTGCAAACTTATGTCAGAGGTTTAATTTGCCAGAGGCTCCGGGGCGCTCTACTGCTGACAAATCAGCAGCAGGGAAAGAGGAATCTGCGTCTGTGGATGTATCGGTTCCTGAAATTCACACACCCTCCAGCCAGATTCCGACACTTGTTGAAACCACGAACTAACTGTGCGAAAATAGCTGGCAAAAGTATAGTCATTTATTGCACATGACATGGGAGGCGTCAAGTCCCTCCCCCTTCACTTTCACTTTGAGCGGATTAACCCGCCTCGGCTGAACTACGCAGCTCTCTATCCCATTGCTGAAAGCATTTGGGATTGCTTTTCTAAGGATGTTATACGCAGCATTAACATCAGAATTAATCAATTGACCGCCTGATGTTTTGTACAAACCTCTCTTGATTCGCTTACCCTGGAACACAGGGTCTTTATCGGTTTTTCCGTAAACAGGGATTGGGTCGAGATTCAGAAAATTTGCGCGCGAAGTGTAAGATTCTTCTTGTACGATTACCTTAATCCCAACCAACAGAGTCTTGTATTCCAACATCTCAATTAATCGAGCGTGAGGAATACTGACAAAGTTTTGATTAGTTTGCTTTCCTAAATCAATCTCGGTTTTCCACTGTGCATTCTTACCAATTACTAGCGTCCCAATTTGTTTGGCTACCAAATGGTCAACAATTAGGCGACTGGTATGATGCAAGTAATTATCGACTTTTTGGTGGCGACAACGAGTTAGGCGTTGAATCCGTGATGAAGTTTTACGCAGACCTTTTAACTGAGATTGTAGTTGTGCTTTACGCTTGTTGTAGAATTGATTAATTGATTTCAGTGGTCGCCCGTTAATCAGTACAGGGACAAATCCCGGCTGATTTGAAGTTAACGCCACTAAATTATTCAATCCTAAATCTATACTAGCTACTGATTCTTTCTGATTCTCATCAATGGTGGACTCCGGCTCATCATAAATTACCTCGATTACATAGGAATCACATTTGGGAACAACTCTAACTTGACAAATTTGTTCGGGCTTTACCTTGGTTTTGATTAAGATATTAGTACCGGAAAGCTTGATAATTCCTTGATTGAGTTGCTTGCTACTAATCGCCCCAATCGTATAGACGAGAATATTCCGACCTTTGACTTTATGTTTGTACTTCGGTAACTTCGGGCGACCCGTGAATCTAGTCGGGTCAATTTTGTAAGCTTTGACTGCTGCAAAAAAAGACTTCCAATTCTTGTCCAGAAGCATCAATATTTGTTGACTTACCTTGGCTGGTAAGTCCTTGTATGCTTGATGAGACTTCATCAAACGGTTGATTTCGTTGTAATTGAGATATCCCCATCCATAGACAAAACTCTGACGAATAACGTAGTTAGCGGCGTTGTACAAATTTTTGGATTTAAAGGCTAATCCGTCTATTTCAACAAAACGATTCTCGGTGGATTTAATGATGTGTCTCTCTGCTAGTTGCATTCAGACTCTCCATTTTTTAACGAGACGGGCGATCGTTCTCTCAGTTGACCCTCCTGACTATATGATACTACCATTGTCTATTGATGCTTATAATCTTAATGAAGTTTTATAATACCACGGCATCGGCTCTCGAAAAGCTCCGCCGAAGCTGTCGAAAGTCTCCGTTTTCCATCCATCAACATAGGGCTGTTCCTGACAGGCTGTGAATGGATGAACTGTCTGGATAAACAGGTGTCCGTCTGAGACTATTGCTGGGCGCAACGATCGCAATAAATCTCCAATTTCCTCACCGAGCAGCGAAAAATTGCACACAATTCCATCGTAGGATTGACCGAGTATCAGCGGATCGGCAATCATTTCATCGTAGCCGATCGCCCGAAAACAACCGCTGCTTTGGTCGATCACGCGATCGA
>JAUBOG010000071.1:15423-18888 GCA_036700105.1 Microcoleus occultus BM001215583 | reverse complement strand
GACTAAGGGGGGTGAATTTGACTTTTGCAAGAGGTCTATTGCGATCGTGATTCGGAACTGACGAAGCGCCCGGCGGGCGAATTCCTCCAACAAAATCGTACTGCGCTAGGGTGCAAATCCCGATTCTGCTTGTCCTGCGGGCGCGATTGGCGGGGTTCGATCTCAATTCCGCCGCAGCCGGAATGAGATAGAGGACACGGCTTGGCCTTAGTCCCTACCGTGATGAATTTTAGGGACAGGGCACTGCCGTGTCCTGATGGACGATCCGCCCCAACCGCAGGCAGATTTATTTGCACCCGCTGATTTATTCGATCGCGAATCCAGCAATACTTTTCGATCGAAAAACAAATATTACACTAAGTACGTAGAAACCCGATTTGTTAACATAAGTACGTTTTGGAATGTCCGAAAGCGGAAACCAGGGTTTTTTCGCTAGGCTAAGAGCGCCCTAATTCACAAAAATTATCACATCGAGAAGTATGAATGCGGTATTCTCAAATCAACTGCGAGTTAAGTTAGACTGAATTGTCAATGCGTGAATTATTCACAGGTTCGCATCTATGCAGTTCAAACATCTCGATCGGCCTTCACCAGAACTCCCCACCTCTTGCGAACGTAACATCAAAGATAGCCACTCCCCAAAGGACAATTATTTTGCTCAAATAGCCCGTTCCTTCGGCAACCTCAGTATTAGCGACAAAATCTGCCGCGGCTACGCACTGGCTCTTTGTGTGGCGATCGGAGGAACGACCGTCGGGATGCTCGCGGGCAATCATTACTATCGCAGAACCAACAATCAAGTACACATCGATGGAGAAAGTCGGCTTTTAAATAAGCTGCAGGTGGCTTTACTGCGGACACAAAACAGCCAAGAGCGGCTGATTGACTGGCTCGAACAGCCGCAAATATTTGACAGGAAATACCGAGAACTGCAAGACAATACCTACAGTTTGAAGTTGTCGCTATCTGAACTTAAAATTCGCAACGCCGCAGATATCGAAGGTTTACAAGAATTTAGAACAAATTACGGCTCGCTACTGTTTAATTACGTTCGCCAGCTAGAAACTGTCACTGAAAAAATTAGTAAATTGGCGCCAAAGTCCAATAAAAAAAGTGTTAAACGCAAGTTGCTGTCGAATCTCGATCGAGATCGTAAAATTGGGTTGCAACTAGATAGGGCTGCCAATGATTTAGCAGAAATTATCGATCGCGTCCAAGAGCAAGAAGATGCAGCGCAGGAAGCTCTGCTGGAAGCCCAGGCGCTGCGGGTGCGAATAATTGTTGGTAGCATCGGATTGTCGATCGTAGTGGCGGCACTGCTGGCGAGCTACACCAGTCGGGCGATCGCCAAACCGATCGCCGCTGTAACTAAAATCGCTCAGCGAGTGACTGAAGAATCTAATTTCCAGTTGCAAGTACCAGTTACCAGCACCGATGAAGTAGGAGTATTGGCAACTTCTTTAAATCAACTGATTCAGAAAGTAAATCACTTGCTACAACAATTGAAATCCGAGCAAGAAAGTCAGATCCTTCAAAATGAAAAAATGGCCAGTTTGGGGCGGATGTTGGCCGGCATTGCTCACGAAGTTAACAACCCAATCAATTTTATCTATGCCAATATCGAGCCGGCCAAAAATTACGTTGAAGATATTTTAGATTTGCTCAAAACTTACGAAACAGAAATTCCCAACCCGCCTCCCGCAGTAATCGCAAAAGCCGAAGACATAGACATCGATTTTCTGAAAGAAGATTTGATGAAAATATTTGATTCGATGCAAGTGGGCGCTGAAAGAGCCAAAGCTATTATCTTAAGTTTGAAAGATTTTTCTCGCCTCGACGATGCGACGCCTCATCCAGTCGATTTGCACGCCTGCATAGACAGCAGTTTGCTGATTCTCAACAGCCGGATCAAACAGGGCATTGAAGTGGTGAAAAACTACGGAAATATTCCGAATATTGAAGGCTATATGGGTTTGCTTTACCAGGTGTTTGTGAACTTGATCAACAATGCGCTAGATGCTGTGGAAGAGAAAGCAAAACTTGAGAAAAATCGCTCAGAGGAGGGGAACCAAGCATCTGGTTCGGAGTCCGCAAAACAGGAATCACCGAGGTTTTCGCCGAGAATTGCGATCGCTACAGAATACTTGGACGACGACTCAGTGGTAGTGCGAATTTCGGATAACGGTACGGGAATAGCGCCCGCAAGTCAAGAAAAAATGTTTGAAACATTCTTTACGACTAAGCCGAGGGGTGTAGGTACTGGTTTGGGATTGGCAATCGGCCGCGAAATTATTGTTAAGAAACACGGCGGGACGATTAACTGTTGGTCGGAGGTGGGAACGGGTACGGAATTTGCGATCGCCCTGCCGATTAAGCGTTATTAGTTATTAGTCCTTAGTCCTTAGTCATTAGTTATTGGGGAATTGGGAGTTGGGATTTACGCACGCAATCTATCTGCAGGGTGCGCTGCGGCGCACCTTACCCCTACCAATAGCAGATAGAACCATTTTTTTCGCAAGTCATGCAAGGGGAATTTGGCAATCAATGATGGTTTGATCTAAAGTGGATTAATTACAGCTAGGAGCGAAAATTATGGGACTATTTGACCAAATTTTGAGCGCGATCGACAATCCCAACCAACAAGCAAGTCCCAATCAGTTGGGCAACATTCTGGGCGCGGTAGAGCAGTTGAGCGGCAACCAGGGCGTCGATGCGGGCACGACTCAGCTAGCGATGTCGGTTTTGGGCGGATACGTGCGATCGGCATTGCAAAACGTGCGATCGAACTCAGGAGACGCACAAGCTCAACAAGTTGTCAACCAATTCAGCGGTACAAATCCCAATCCGCAAGCTGTTCAGAGTTTGTTCGGAGGCGGCCAACTAATGCAGATAGTCGCCGATATCGCCCAAAGAACCGGTTTGGATAACACCACAGTGCAGGCGATGATCCCGGTGTTGGTGCCGCTGGTGCTGAATTTGCTAAAAACCGGCGGTAACGCTCAAAATCCAGCCCAGGGCGGCAATCCCGTTTTGAATGCGTTTTTAGATGGAGATGGAGACGGGGATGTAGATATTACTGACGCAATGTCGATGGCCAGCCGCTTTTTAAATCAGCGCAGTTAGCACTACCGAAATCACCGTAAGGGCGGGTTTTACCAACAATTTATGCCTCAAACAAATCATCTGGTAAATCCGCCCCTACCAAACTTCACGCATCGTCTGTGTTGCGCTGCTGCAATATATCCAGAATGCGCCGATTTTCCGTCTGGAGACCTCGGATATCTAATTCCACCACCTCCATCCGCTGAAGGCTTTGAGTCATGAGTTGAAGCATCGCATCGATATTGCGCTGCTGAATTTCAATATTGCGGTTCATAATTTCAATATTGCGCTGGTGTACTTCGGTGGTCGAAATTAAAGCACTAACAGCTACTTTAAGATCGATCGCGTCATTTTCGAGACGCT
>JAUBOG010000071.1:0-15323 GCA_036700105.1 Microcoleus occultus BM001215583 | reverse complement strand
GAAATTAAAGCACTAACAGCTACTTTAAGATCGATCGCGTCATTTTCGAGACGCTCGACACGATTAGGGAGATCGCTGGATTCACTCATGGGGGTTTTGCATCGATACGATACAGCGATTATTTTAGCAATTTGTAGGGTGCGTCAGCACGCGATCGATCGCACAATACACAAAATCCCACTTTGCTGACGCACCCTACTGCTAGCGGCTGGATTGGAATTTTTTAACCGCAGATATTCAGCCGATAAACACAGATGAACGCTGATGGAATTCCATCGGCGTTTATCTACGTTCATCGGCGGTTAAAAAAAACATTTTTTCGGGAAGTGCGGATTGGGAATTGCGAATAGGGAACCGGAAGTTAAAACCTTCCTTCTTCCCTCTTCCTTCTTCCTTCTTCCTTCTTCCTTATTTAACCCAAACCCAAATCAGTCACAGCACCGACACTGCTAGAAGAAACCAACTTAGCGTATTTAGCCAAAACGCCCCTAGTATAGCGAGGTTTGGGAGGCTGCCAAAGAGTCCGGCGCTGCTCCAATTCTGCATCGGAAACATTGAGCTGCAACAAGCGATTGTGAGCATCAATTGTAATCGAATCGCCCTCTTTTACCAGAGCGATCGTGCCGCCAACTTGCGCTTCCGGTGCAACGTGACCGACCACCATGCCGTAAGTTCCGCCAGAGAAGCGGCCGTCAGTAATTAACCCTACAGAATCGCCCAAACCGGCGCCGATAATTGCCGAAGTTGGTGCTAGCATTTCGCGCATTCCCGGCCCGCCTTTTGGCCCTTCGTAGCGAACGACAATCACATCTCCGGCTTGAATTTTGCCGGCTAAAATTGCATCCAAACAATTTTCTTCCGATTCAAATACGCGCGCCGGCCCGGTAATTATCGGTTTCTTAACGCCAGTAATTTTAGCAACGGCTCCTTCTGTTGCCAGATTTCCCCGCAGAATTGCTAAATGTCCTTGGGCGTAAAGCGGGTTGTTCCAAGGGCGAATGACATCTTGGTCGGTGCGGGGTGCTGCTGGAATATCTGCCAACACTTCAGCAATAGTTTTGCCGCTAATTGTCAGCGCGTCGCCGTGCAGCAAACCCTGTTCTAACAGCATTTTCATTACTTGCGGAATGCCGCCGGCTTTGTGCAAGTCGGTTGCTACGTATTTGCCGCTTGGTTTGAGGTCGCACAAGACGGGAACTTTGGCTCTGATTGTTTCAAAATCGTCGAGAGTGAGTTCAACTCCGATCGCATTTGAAATCGCCAATAAATGCAGCACAGCATTCGTTGAACCGCCGATCGCCATAATTACCGCGATCGCATTTTCAAAGGCCTTGCGCGTCAAAATCTGGCTGGGTAACAACTGTCGGCGGATTGCTTCCACCAAAACAGTCGCAGATTCGGCCGCGCTGTCAGCTTTTTCGGCATCCTCAGCAGCCATTGTCGAAGAATAGGGCAAACTCATCCCCATCGCTTCAAAAGCGCTCGACATCGTATTTGCGGTGAACATTCCGCCGCAAGAACCAGCGCCGGGACACGCTTTTTGTTCGACTGCGGCGAGTTCTGCTTCGTCAATTTTGCCCGCGCTGAATTGACCGACTGCCTCAAAAGCGCTGACTACTGTTAAATCCCGTCCGTCGTGGTGTCCGGGTTTGATCGTGCCGCCGTAAACAAAAATAGCAGGAATGTTCATGCGGGCGATCGCAATCATCGCCCCCGGCATATTCTTGTCGCAGCCGCCGACAGCGAGCACGCCGTCCATACTTTGACCGTTGCAAACAGTTTCGATGGAATCAGCAATCACGTCTCTCGATACCAGAGAATATTTCATCCCTTCGGTTCCCATCGAGATCCCGTCGCTGATCGTGATCGTACCGAACATCTGCGGCATCGCCCCAGCTTCTTTTGCGCCTGCAGTCGCCCGCAAAGCGAGCTCGTTCAATCCCATATTGCAGGGCGTAATCGTGCTGTAGCCGTTCGCAATCCCCACAATGGGCTTAGTGAAATCGCCGTCGCCAAAACCGACGGCCCGCAGCATTGCCCGGTTGGGCGCGCGCTGCACGCCTCCTGTCACCGCTTGGCTTCTCAAATTTTCAGGCATTCTCAAACTTCCTTTGTCTGTTGTTTCAGCAGTCTTTTTTTCTGATATCTTGACGCTATTTTTAATTCTCTCAGAATCGCTGACCTTTAGGCGGCCCTCTAGAATAGATTCGCACAGCAGTGCCGAGATTCTACAGATAGTGAAGCGTAGAGGGTGAATACGGTGGTTATCTGGGATGATGTGAGAAACCCATCACTCTAACGTTTGAAAAAAAATTGCGAGGCTAATGACATGGAGGCCGATCGAATTCTGAGGCAATATGCGGCCGGAGAAAGAAATTTTCGAGAGATTGACCTCGCCGGGGCCGACTTAAAAGAGGTAAACCTCAGCGAGGCTAACTTTACCAGAGCGAATTTCCAAGACGCAAACCTCAAAGGCGCTAACCTGACGGGAGCGAACTTGCGCGAGGTGAAATTGGCCGGGGTGGACATGACAGAAGCCAATCTGTGCGAAGCAAATCTCATCGGTACTGATTTGAGCCGCGCCAATCTGTGCGGAGCAAACCTGACCGGCTCCAACCTGCGCGGCTCAATGGCGAGGGAAGTGAATATGAGCAAAGCGAACTTGACCGAAGCTAATTTGACAGAAGCCAACTTTACCGAAGCGAATTTGTTTGCGGCCAACTTAACGGACGCTAGCATGATTCGCACTAATTTGATGAAGGCAAATTTGAGTTGGTCAACTCTCAAAGCGGTAAATCTGACAAATGCTATCCTCAGCGAGTCGCTTTTGGAAAGAGCGAACTTGACAAATGCTATCCTCAGCGGGGCGATGCTCAGCGGCGCAAATCTTACTGGTGCAGACTTGCGCCAAGTAACGATGGTGGGAGCTAATCTCACCGATGCTAATCTCAGCAATGCTAATTTGAGAGTTGCTAATGTGAGTTGGTCAACGCTGGCAAAAGCTAATTTGAGCGGTGCTAATTTGTACCGGGCAAAGCTGTGCTGGTCTAATTTCAGCGGGGCTGTTTTGGTGGAAGCGGTTTTGATTGATGCGAATCTCAATCGAACTAATTTCCGCGATGCAGATTTGAGGCGGGCAATTATGCCCGACGGTACAACTAATGATTCTCAGTAGTTGACTGTTACCTGTTGACTGTCGCAACCTTCTCGGTTCCACCGGACGTTATGAAGTGCTCAAATCACGGCGGGAGATTGCATTTTCCTATCAACTTCTTCCTTCTTCCTTCTTCCTTCTTCCTTCTTCCTTCTTCCTTCGGCTAACTAATGACTGTCAGTGAATTATTGATTCTGGGTGCGGCCGGACTTTTTGCCGGAATTCTAGCTGGTTTTTTGGGTATCGGGGGCGGTACGGTACTCGTGCCTTTGTTGGTGGCTCTCAAGTACGCTCCGGTGGAAGCGGTTGCTACTAGCGGTTTGTCGATCGTGATTACGGCGATTTCTGGCAGCATCCAGAATTGGCGCATGGGCTACCTCAGCTTGAGCCAAGTCGCCGGTATCGGATTTCCTGCCGTCATCACAGCACAAATCGGTGCTTATTTGGCAGGGATATTTCCGCCTTACTTGCTGTTAGTTTCTTTTGGGTTGTTGTTGTGGCTGAATATTTATTTGATTGAAGTGCGCAAGCGCTTGACCGCGAAGAAAGCCGAAGCAACACAAGCAGAAAATGCTCAATCACCAATTGCCCATACTTCGGCTACGCTGAGTAAAAGTCGGGAATTACCCAACAGCTCAAATATTTTATTCAATCCAACTTTTGCTAAAATTGCGACCGGCAGTGCGGCCGGTTTGTTAGCAGGTTTGTTCGGCGTAGGCGGCGGGGTGATTATGGTTCCCCTGCAAATTTTGCTGTTAGGAGAAAGCATTAAAACCGCAATTCAAACGAGTTTGGGCGTCATCGTGATCACGGCAATTTCGGCGACAGCGGGCCACGCGGCGCGGGGGAATGTTTTGTGGGTTGTGGGACTGATTCTGGGCGGCGGCGGTTTGTTGGGCGCGCAACTCAGCACGCGGTTTTTGCCGAGATTGCCCGATCGCACTATTAGTTTAGCTTTTCGATCGCTCTTGGCAATTTTATCGATTTATGTTTTCTGGCAGGCTTGGCAAAAATTCAGCAATGGATAATTGGTAAGGTGCGCTGGGTGCGCGCGCCCAGCAGAAAAACTGGGGAATGCGCGCACCCAGCGCACCCAGCGAAAGATTAATAACTAAGACTAATTTTCTGATAGTTTTTTCACGGCGCGAGTCAGACGCTGCAAATAAGGCTTGACAACTTCTTGATTGAGGCGCTGCAATTCGGCAACTTGCTCCTGCAATTGGTGAATCTCGGTTTGCACAGTCGCTACGTCTATTGTCGGTCGATCGAGCAAAACTTGCAATTGCCTCACCGTACCTTGAATTTCATTCAAGTCTACTTCGGTCGATCGCTCTTGCAACTCTGCTGTAATAGTTTGAACTTCCGCTAACTTTTCGTTCACCAACAAAAATCGGACATTCATATTTTCCCAATCATGTTCTCTGAGGGCGCTATTTTCCAGAATGCCGAGTTTTTGCTGCAAATCGGACAGGATGGTGTAGAGTTCCTGAGAATCGGCCGGAAGCGCCTGCGTTTGGCGTTCGAGAGAGGCTACAGCAGCTTGTATCTCAGCGATGGCGCCGGATTCCAAAATGCGGAGTTTTTGTTTCAAGTCGGAGACGCTGGTGTCGAGTTCGGCAAGTTCTGCAGATAGTCTCTGAACTTGCTGCGATCGACCTTCTACTGCGGCTTGTACCTCGGCGATCGCCGAATTTGCTTTTTGTGCCATTCTTTGTTCAAAACGCTGGCGGTTGACGAAATTCAGCGAGATGGCTGCGGTTAAGGGAGCCGCAGCATAGATAATTTGTCCCGACAATCCCGCCACAATCGTACCAATTGCCGAACCCGCAATAGAGGCATATTCGGCCAATTCTAGCCATTCCCGCTGATTTTGGGAACTTCTCATCGCGGGAAACGATCCGTCGTCGATTTTCTGCATAACCTTTTATGAGTCTGGTAGATATCAATAGGCATATAATAAAAGCGATCGGCAAATAAAGCAGCACAATTTTAGACAATCGAGGAAATTGAGCGCTTGTCAAGCCCAATTCAGCTCTTTCCAGCCTGACAGACAGGTTCAATTTTTTCTATCTAAAATTTTAAATTTAAAATCTCAAGTCAATATGCAGACTTTATCGCAATACCGAATTCACTCGACTTTACACGAAGGTGTAGAAACCATCGTCTATCGGGGACAGATTCCCGGCAGCCCAGAGACAACTATTCTCAAACTCCTCAAAGCAGAATACCCTACTCTCCAAGGAATTACCCGCCTCAAACACGAATATCAAATTCGCCAACATTTCAACCATCCGCAGATTGTTAAATTTATAAATCTCGAAAATTTCAACCATCGCACTGCACTGCTTGTAGAAGACTTTGGCGGCAAGTCTCTCCATCTAGCGATGCGAGAAGCAAAAATCACCCTAGACCAATTTTTAAAGATTGCCATTGATGTCACCAAAGCCTTAGAATACCTGCATAAAAACCAGGTTATTCACAAAGATATCAAACCCAGTAATATCATCGTCAATCCCCAAACAAATATAGTTAAACTCACCGACTTCGGCATCGCTTCCCGCCTCACCAAAGAAAACCCCCTATTCAATAACCCCGGTACTATCGAAGGAACTCTCGTTTATATGTCTCCCGAACAAACCGGGAGAATGAATCGCACCCTCGACTACCGCACAGACTTTTATTCTCTCGGCGTTACCTTTTATGAAATGCTCGCAGGTCGTTTGCCCTTTGCCAGCAACGACCCCTTAGAAATAGTTTACAACCATATAGCCTCACAGCCAATACCCGTGCACCAATTAAACCCCGAAATTCCGACGGTGATTTCTGAAGTCGTCCAGAAATTGATGGCAAAAAATGCCGAAGATAGATATCAAAGTGCAGCCGGAATATTAGCCGATTTAGAAATTTGCCTAAATTCCTTACAAAATCGCGGTGAAATTACTAATTTCCTCCCCGGGTTATTGGATGTCCTCAGTCAATTATTAATTCCCCAAAAGCTTTACGGTAGAGAAAAACAAGTCAACCAACTATTAGCAGCATTTGAGCGGGTAGCAACGGATTTTCCAACATCTAAGCAAGTCAACCAAGAACCCAATAAACCCGCTTCTCTTATTTTAGTTTCCGGCTATTCTGGAATCGGAAAATCTGCCCTCGTCCATGAAATCAGCAAACCGATAACCCGCCTCAAAGGTTACTTTGTTTCAGGCAAATTCGACCAATTTAAACGCAATATTCCCTATGCTTCGTTCAGTCAAGCTTTAGGCTCGTTAATGCGTCAAATACTGACAGAACCTACTGCTAAAATACAGGAATTGCGGGATAAACTTCTGACTGCTTTAGAGTCAAACAGACAAATAATTGCCGACATCATTCCCGAAGTAGAATTGATTATTGGCAAACAGCCATCTGATGAAAAATCAATAAATCCCGTCTCTGCAAACCCCACCGAATCACAAAACCGCTTCAATCGGGCATTTAAAGAATTTATCCGCGTCTTCACTCAACCAGAACATCCCTTAGTCATTTTCTTGGATGACTTGCAATGGGCAGATTCAGCAACTCTCAAGTTAATGGAACTGTTGGTAACAGATCCGGAAACTAAATATTTGTTATTTGTGGGAGCTTATCGAGACAACGAAGTCAGCCCCATACATCCTTTGATGCAGACAATAGATGAAATCGAAGAGATTGCTAGCACTAAAATTGATAATATTATCCTCGAACCTTTAGATTTAGCCAATATAACTCAGTTAATGAGCGATACATTAAATGATGCAGAGGGAGTTGCAGATTTAGCTGATTTAATCTTGCTGAACACAGCAGGTAATCCATTTTTCTTGACGCAACTCCTCCAAGGACTTTATCAAGAAAATTTATTGAAATTTGATTTCAATCCCTTAAGCGGGAAAGATTTAGGAAAAATTCAAGGCAGTTGGCAGTGGAATTTGGAGGAAATTAAGGCGGTTGGAATTACAGATAAAAGTGTAGTAGAACTGGTAGTTAGAAGGATTCAACAACTGCCAGAATCTACCCAGTCAGCTTTGAAATTAGCTGCTTGTATGGGGGATAAGTTTACCCTAAACGTCCTATCAATAGTCAGCGAACAGTCTCCTAGTACGATCGCCAATCAACTCGAACCCGCTTTGCAAATGGGGCTAGTCTTACCGTTAAACGAGAATTATAAAATCCCGAGGGTGTTTGAACAAGCATTATTATCCGACGAGCAAGTAGATACTGAGGAAATTACTGAATTACAATTTTGTACTATCAAATCTCAAGTCGCTCAGGTGAAATACAAGTTTTTTCATGACAGAGTTCAGCAAGCTGCATATTCAATGATTCCTGAATTCGACAAACAACAAACTCACCTAAAAATCGGTCAATTTTTGTTGAGCAAGGGCGGGCGCGGCGGCAGAACTCCTACGGAATCGGAGATTAAAGACAATATTTTTGAATTAGTGAATCAGCTAAATATTGGTGCTGATTTGTTATCCGATTATCCAAAGAAACTCCAGCTAGCTGAGTTGAATTTAATCGCAGGTAAGAAAGCTTTGGAGGCAAATGCTTACGAAACTGCTGCCAAGTATTTGAATGCGGGATTGCAATTGCTCGCAGAAGATAGTTGGATTAGTGATTATGAGTTGACACTTTCCCTGTATGTGGCAACTATAGAAGCGGAATATTTAAACACTAATTACCAGCAAGCTAAAAGTTTAATCGATATTGCGATCGCCCAAGCAAATACAGTCCTAGATCGGGTAAAAATTTATACTAAAAAAATTCAGTTTTATACCATGCAAGGTGATTTTACAGCAGGTATAGATAGCGGCCTCGAAATTCTGACAATATTGGGCACTGATTTGCCAACGGATGCAAAGGGTATGAGTGAGATGTCGCAGGATTTGCGATCGCAATTGACGTTCGACACCAGCGAAATTGCTAAATTGGCAGATTTGCCACTAATGGAAGACCCCATTCAGCTAGCAGCAGCGGATATCTTAGTTAGCATGATTCCGCCAGTTTACTTTGCCAGACCCGAATTGCTAGGGCCGTTGATTTTGTCAATAGTAAATTTAGCAGTTAACCACGGCAATTCTGCATCCTCAACTTACGGGTATTGTCTCTACGGTATGCTACTGTGCTCTACATTTGGCGATATTGAAGCAGGTTATGAATTTGGTAGATTATCTTTGAAAGTCTTAGATAAATTTCCTGCCCATCCGATTAAGTGTCAAGTATATAAAGTCTTTGTCACTCACATCCAACCTTGGAAAGAACCCCTTTCGGCTGCGCTGCCAAATTTCATAACAGCAATTAAAACCGGGTTAGAGACTGGTAATTTTGAATATACGAATTACGGGAGTGCTGAATATTGTATCTACCTATTTTTTACAGGAAAAAATTTGGAAAGTATCGCCAAAGAAACAGAGTATTATGAAATTTTGCTTGATAAGCTAAAATTAGAATTTGGGATGTTCTATCTGAAAGTTGGTAGGCAAGTCGCATTCAATTTAGCAAAAAATTTTCAAAACCCTTGCATTTTAACTGGCACTAGCTTTAGTGAAGACACGATGTTACCAGTTATAATCGAAGCTAATTACATGATGCCACTGTTTTGCTTTTATTTGTTCAAATTAATGCTGTTTTACTTATTTAAAAATGCCGAATCAGCAATTATAGAAGCCGCTCGATGCAGTGAATTAGTACATGGAGTAGTAGGAACAATTTTTGTGGCAGAACAGAATTTTTATCATTCTCTATCGCTGCTAGCTAACTATTCTTCCCAAAGCAAGAGCGCCCAAAAAGCATCTATCCAAATAGTCGAAGCCAATCAGCAACAGATGCAGAAATGGGCATTTCACGCACCGATGAATTTTCAGCACAAATATGACTTAGTATCAGCCGAAAAAGCGCGGGTGTTAAATCATTTGGGGGTAATGGAATATTACGACTCGGCGATCGCTGGAGCAAAAGCACAAGGATATCTTCACGAAGAAGCATTAGCCAATGAACTTGCAGGAGAATTCTATTTATCCAGCCGCAGAAAGAAGATTGCTAAAGTCTATTTGACAGAGGCTTACTACGCTTATATTCGCTGGGGAGCTCTGGCTAAAGTTGAAGATTTAGAATCTCGTTACGATTTTTTAAAGTTACAAACCCACAGCCCAGAAATCCCAAGGGAGGATGCGCTCCGCAATATTACTGGAAGCAGTAGCACTAACAGTTTCAGCTCAGCTTTAGATTTAGCTTCTTTTATTAAATTTTCTCAAGCGATATCCAGCGAGATTGTCCTCGAAAATTTGTCGAGCAAGCTGATACAAATTTTATTAGAAAATGCCGGGGCTCAAAAAGCCGTACTCTTACTCCAAAAAAACGATAAGCTCTACGTTGAAGCTGTGGGAAATGCTACAGAAAAGATGGCAAATGTGTGGCAATCAATTCCTCTTGAAAATTGCCAAACTTTACCGATATCAGTTGTTAATTATGTGTTGCACACCCGAAAAAATTTGATTTTAAATGATGCGCAAGTAGCCGAACATTTCCAGTCAGATACATACATTCAAAATTTTCAAAGTCGCTCGATTCTTTGCTTGCCGATTCTTTATCAATCGCAACTGCAAGGGATTATTTACCTGGAAAACAATCTGACGGTGGGGGCTTTTACTCAAGAAAGGGTAGAAGTTTTAAACGTTTTGGTTGCACAAGCTGCGATCGCGATTATTAACGCTCAGCTTTACGCACAAGTGCGCGCCAGCGAGAGCCAACTGAGGCAATTTTTTGATGCGATACCGGTGGGAGTGTTCATCACCAACCAGCACGGAAAACCGCATTATGCTAATGAATCTGCAAAAGAGATTCTCGGTAAAGGAATTGTCGATAGCTCTAGCACAGAAGAATTAACAGAAGTTTATCAAGCTTATCTCGCTGGAAGCGACCAAATTTATCCTGCGGATCGCGCTCCTATAGCTCGAGCTTTGCAGGGGGTAAATACAAAAGTTGACGATATGGAAATTCGACAGTCTGGTAAAAATATTCCCATTGAAGTTTTGGCAACTCCCATCTACGATGAAGCTGGAAATATCGCTTATGCGATCGCAGCTTTTTCTGACATCACAGAACGCAAAAAACACGAAGCAGAGAGAGAAAAGTATCTGGATGAACTCTCGAAAGTTAACTGCGATTTAGCAGCAGCAAACGAACAACTTGAAGATTATTCTCAAACTTTAGAAGAGAAAGTCGAATCAAGAACCGCCGCCTTACAAGCAGCCCAAAAACAAATTATTGCCCAAGAAAAACTTTCTTCTCTGGGTGCTTTAACTGCGGGAGTCGCCCACGAGCTCAAAAATCCCCTCAACTTTGTGAATAACTATGCTGAATTATCCGTAGAGTTAACTGAAGAACTTTTAGCAGAAATTAACGGCAAAAAATCCGAAAAATTAGATGCAGAAACTCTGGATTACATTACAACAACGCTGGCAGATATCAAAGAAAATGCCGCAGCGATTCACGAACACGGTCAAAGAGCTGATAGTATTATTCAGAGTATGATGCAGCACGCACGGAGTGATAGCGGTGTTCGCCAACTTACTCATCTTAACGCTTTGCTAGACCAAGCCGTGAATTTGGCTTATCAGAGCAGGCGAGCAAATGACGATCGCTTCAACGTGACGATTTGCAAGGAGTATGACCAAACTCTAGGTCAATGGGAAGTCGTCCCTGCGGATCTGAATCGTGCTTTTATCAATATTATTGAGAATGCCTGCTATGCTGTTTTAGATAAACAAAAAAGTAGCCAGCAACCAACAGATAACCAACTTCAAGAATTTACTCCTCAACTGCGGTTCAAAACACAAAACCTAGGCAATTTTGCAGAGATTCGCATCCGCGACAACGGTAAAGGCATCCCAACGAAAATTATAGATAAAATTTTTAATCCGTTTTTTACTACCAAGCCGACAGGAGAAGGAACTGGTTTGGGATTATCCCTAACTCATGATATTATTATGGGACAGCACGGCGGTACTTTGCACGTAGAAACTGAACCGGGAGTTTATAGCGAGTTTATCATCAGGTTGCCCAAACAATGGTCGCCTTGATTTTTCAAATTAAAAAATTGTGTTTTTCTCAATAACACCTCTCCTGCGTGTTCCGCAAAAATTAATTTTTAGGCTGTGGTATACCAAAAAGCCCACCGCTAGTAGGGATAGTTCTAAACTTAACTTGTATCTTTTTAGGAGAATTAAGATGATGCCAGCAACAATTTTAGTTGTAGATGATGAAGTAGAATTAGAGCGACTGATAAAAATGCGATTTAGAAAACAAATCCACGCTCGAGAATTTGAATTTGTATTTGCTCGCAACGGCGAAGAAGCTTTAGAAATATTGTCAAGACATCGAGGCATAGATATGGTAATAACAGATATCAATATGCCGGAGATGGATGGGCTGACTTTGCTGAGCAAACTCGCAGAATTTGACCGCAACCTGAGAGCAGTAGTGCTGTCAGCTTACGGGGATATGAACAATATTAGAAAAGCGATGAATGCAGGTGCTTTTGACTTCCTGACTAAGCCGATTAATTTTGAAGATTTATTAATTACTATCGACAAAACTGTAAATGAAGTCCGACAACTGCGAGAAGCTATCGCTCAGTTGCAGCAGGCACAGTTGCAACTCATCCAGCAGGAAAAAATGGCGACTCTCGGTCAATTAGTGGCCGGAGTCGGCCACGAAATCAATAATCCTGTTACCTGTATTTCAGGGTATTCTAGTCTGTTGAATATGATGGTGGAAGATTTGATGGATGGCATCAGAAAAGATGAAAAACAAAATGTCTCTCTAGTGGAAATCGACGGAAAAGCTGAAAAACTCAGGATAAAAAAGGGTTTGAAAAAATTACTTGACATGATTGCGGGAATTAGTTTAAGTGCAGATAGACTGATTTATCTGGGTAGATCCCTGCAAGTTTTTTCCTACGATTTTCCCCTTTCTAAGGTATTGTGCAATCTCCACGAGGGCATCGATAGTACCTTGGTGATTTTACACTATCGCCTCAAGTATAGCAATGATTCTGCGGGAATTAAAATAGTAAAAGATTACGGTCAACTGCCGCAGATTAACTGCTTTTCGGGAAAATTAAATCAAGTTTTTATGAATCTGATTGCTAATGCTATAGATGCTTGCGAAGAAGAAAATAACACTTTAATTGTGGCTGGAAAGATGGTTAAAGAATATGTAATTACTATTACTACTTTAATATCGGAAAACAATCAAACGGCGATCGTCAAAATTCGCGATAACGCTGGGGGGATAGCAGCGGATGTGAAACCGCGAATTTTCGAGCAAATGTTTACAACGAAACCTGTGGGTAAGGGTACTGGTTTAGGGTTGTCTATCAGCCGTAAGATAGTAGAAGAAATTCATGGCGGGAGTTTGAGTTGCGAGTCGGTGGTGGGTGAGGGGACGGAGTTTACGATCGCCCTGCCGGTATGAAGCGAGTCGATCGACCGCAAGATCGATCGTGCCGCAGCAAGGTAAAATTGAGGATACGTCCGTTGTCAGGGATACAGAAAATGGGTCTGAAGATTATCGAAAGCTACGATGGCAGTTTTGTCCTCGAACCAGAGGCTAAGGCTGCACTGTTGAGTTTATTAACCGCTGAAAGCTTTCTGCAACAAATAGCATTGCAATTGCAGTGCTCGCGCTTGGAGTTTACTGAGTTACTTTTTCAGCCGGTACCTTACAGTAGCGAGACGCCGAAGGGAATGCCCGCGCAATTTGAACAGTATCACGGCAAAAGTGATTTTGCGATCGTCAATGTGCCGCCTAATTTCATGTTCCAAGCAAAAATTTTTAAGCCCAGCCGACTCTGTGCGATTTATCGAATTTTTAAGAATTAGGTAAAGCAGAAGGAAGAAGGAAGAAGGAAGAAGGAAGAAGGAAGAAGAACCCCCCCAAGGGGGGAAAATCAGGAAGAAGGAAGAAGAGCGATGTGAATATGCAATAATAGCAATGGTTTCAGCGATTAAAAACGTTTTAACGGTGTTAGCGGTTGCTATAAATACAGGTAAACGGTAAGAATAATTTACGATCGACTATTCAGAAAAAATGACAGAAGAGATTCAGAATTTAGCCAGCTTAGAATTTATTCCCTACATTGATGCTGAGGGAAAATTGCCGGAATTCGTGCAGGGGAAAATCGGGGTTTGCGCGATTTTTGACAGCGAAAAAGTGCTGCAATTTGTCGGCTATTCTCGCGATATTTACCTCAGCCTCAAACAGTATCTGGTGCGGCAACCGCACAACTGCTACTGGCTGAAAGTCCAAACTATCGATCGACCAAACCGGACTATACTAGAAAATATCCGAGAAAGTTGGATTGCGGAAAATGGTTCGCTACCGACGGGAAATGGCAGCGACGCTGCTTTGTGGAACGATCCGATTGATACTAAAACTGTGATGACGGCGGCAGAAGTCGCCAGTTATGAGGGTATTGTCGCCGATGAAATTGCTAAAGATAAGTTGTTGAAAAATGTAGCGCGCCGCGTTGAAAATGAAATTTTATTGCAGTTAAAAAATCGCGGTGTAACTGAGGAAATTCGGTTTAATCCCAAGCTAAAAACGAGCGGTTTGCTGGATTTAAAGTAGGGAAACGGCAATTACCGCGCCCGAATCGCAGGGAAAGGGCATTGCCTTTTCCCCGCAGATGCTGGGGTACAATCTTAACATTTAACCGATATCGGAATCTGCAAAATCAACTCTGTCCCCCGGCCGGGAGCAGAAATACAAATGATTTGACCTCGATGTTTTTCTACTACGATATCGTGACTGATGGCCAACCCCAATCCAGTGCCGCGACCGACGGGCTTGGTAGTAAAAAATGGATCGAATATCTGGTGGCGCACTTCCTCGCTCATCCCGCAACCGTTATCGGCAATTAAAATCACAACGGATCGATCGTTCGCAGTTGCCAATTTTGAATCTCCACAGTGCAGCGCAGGTTCTGACTCAGAAATTACTGAAGTGCCGATCGTAATTTTTCGGGGATGCGGTTGATTTTCCAGGGCATCAATCGCATTAGTTAGCAGGTTCATGAACACCTGATTTAACTGACTGGCGTAACAGGTGACTCTGGGCAGTGGACTGTAGTGTTTGATGACCTCAATCTCTCCAGTCTTGTTCGCTTCTTTGAGGCGGTGCTGCAAAATCACTAAAGTGTTGTCAATGCCTTCATGAATATCCACTGACTTGTGCTTTTCTTCGCCCAGGCGGGAGAAGTTGCGCAAAGACAGCACAATCTTGCTAATCCGAGAAGCACCCTCTTTCATCGAGTCCAGCAGTTTTGGATAATCCTCTGCGATGAAGTCGGGTTCAATCTTGTTCAATTCACTGGCAATTTCTGGAACGGGTTGCGGGTAGTAATGCCGGTACAATTGAATGAGGCGAACCAAATCTCGCGCGTAGTCCGCCGCTAAAGCAATATTGCCGTAGATAAAGCTGACGGGATTGTTGATTTCGTGAGCAATTCCTGCTACAAGTTGACCTAAAGAAGCCATTTTTTCTTTCTGTATTAACTGAGCTTGAGTTTTCTTGAGTTCAGTTAAAGTTTGTTCGAGTTGCTGGGCGTAGGATTGTGTTTGTTGGAACAACTGGCGCTGCATGATTTGATTGGAGACGCGGGCCAGAACTTCTTTTTCTTGAAACGGTTTTGTGATATAGTCTGTGCCGCCAACTTCAAAGGCTTTGACTTTATCGAAGACTTCATTCAAAGCACTGATAAAAATAATCGGAATGTCCTTGGTTGCGGGAGAAGCTTTCAACGTTTTGCAGACTGTGTAGCCGTCCATGTCGGGCATCATGATGTCGAGCAAAATCAAGTCGGGAGGAGTGAGTTCGATCGACCTTAGAGCAAGTTGGCCGTCGGGTGCGGTACGTGTTTTGTAGCCTTGCTTCGAGAGTATTTTGGCTAAAAGGTGCAAATTATTCGGAACATCATCGACAATTAAAATATTCCCTTTTAACAGGGGAGTTGCTTCGTAATTCATATCTCGTCTAGTTAAAATAACCTTTATAGGTTTGTAGTGAGGAATGCAATTCCTGGTTTGTTTATGAGGACTAATACCAATTTAATGGGTCGTTGCACATATCTCGATCCCCCTAAATCCCCCTT
>JAUBOG010000695.1:0-2673 GCA_036700105.1 Microcoleus occultus BM001215583 | reverse complement strand
TGCCTACCCCAGCATAAGCGGGGCAACCACGGGGGGGAAGAGCCCCTACAAGAATTATGCAAATGATTTAGGATCGCTATAGTTTCAAGCATTCAAAGCGAACCTTATTTCTGGGCTAATATTGCATCGTAATCGCCATGAGTCCCTATCCAAAATCACACAATACCTTCAGGTTTCTCAACTCCCAAAGCTCGGTAACTATCGCCTACTCGCACCGATTGCAATTGCTTTCGCCTGCCAACTTTTTTAAAATGCAGCCAAGGGTGATACGGCTCGACTTTGAGTAATTCGTAATTCTTATCGGCTAAGGCTTGTATTTCTTGAGGTAGCTGGTGATAGCATTGCCAAAAGCGCGGTAAAGTCAGATGCTTCATAACACTTTAGCCAATCCCGCTTCATACTCTGCATCGACTTCATCAAGTAGCGCATCTAACCGCCCACCATCCAAATCGTCTTCAATTTGCCTATCCCAGACTTGTTGGCGATACTCTATCAGCCAAGCACTGAGTTCGGATAGTTCCTTAACTGACAAGTTCATAATTGCTGTTTCAAGTTCTTTAACGCTCATACATTTTGCCACATCATTAATATTATTAATCTACCAATTTCTTAATGTCATAAACTGGTAAGATGCCCGTTCTACAATCAAGCAGTTTTCTTTTGCAACAGGCTACGAGGGCCTGTTGCATTCCACATTACCTAGTCACGCAAACTCCGCCCACGGATACCCGACACTGATCTCGGCCCGCATCGTATCTGCTGTCGTCAATCCTCGCCGAATCTAAATCCCTAGTGCGCGGGTTGTAGTAATAATCTCCCTGCGGATAATCGCGAGTCGGTATCGCGCAATAAGTCGCATCTCCATCATCAAACCTGACTCTCACCATCGAACGTCTCAGGCGGCAATCCACAGGGCGCAAACCCAAATCATCTCGCAAAATCCGTTCTCCGTCGTACCGATTGTTATTATCTCCGCGACTGGATCGCCCGCTGTCTCCCCTGTCGTCGCGCCAATCGCGAGCTCGTCTGTCTCCGCCTTGAATTCCCGAAACTTCCAGGGTATAATCTCCGCCCCTAGCAGCATCTTTTGCTAACACTAATAATTTGTAATCGCCGCTGCGGGGAATCCGATAGTTAAAAGAACTGTCTTGGGTAAAAGCTACTTGTTTGTTATTCCCGTAAAACAAAACCATCACAGGCGTAAAGCCGCCGCGTCTGTTTGTGTCTAAATAAACTTGAATGTCGTCGCCTTCGTTAGCAGTAAAAGTGTATTCTTGACCCCGCAATTCTTCTACCGGAGCTCCGGGCATCCACATATTTCGGAAACGGTAGATGGGAGAAGTGCGGCGGATTGCTCCGTCGATACGATCGCTATTCTGGATCTGTTCGGCAACAGCACCCGACGAAATCCCCGTGAGTGCCAATCCTGCAACTAGCACAGCGGCGGTGATACTGTTTAAAACGTTGTGTGCTTTCATATAGACCTCTTTTGGCAAGTTTTAAAATCTTTTTGCTCTGTCCGCGCTCGATTTCCCACAGCTCAATGTATCCATTTTAAAGATAATTTCGGCGATCGAGTGTTAGCATCACCCAACCGGACTATTTAGCCGATCGCAAATCTCCAATTCCAGCTATAATAATTCCTCGCAAATTAGCTCTCCTGAATCGCCGTCCAGATGAGCCGTAATTCCCACGGGTAAAGCAGCGTTAACTCCGTCGTGGCCGAAGGGCAAATCCGAGACTACGGGAATATTCAAATCTAAGAGCCGATCGCGCAAAACCTCCTCTATACTAAAACTCGGAACGCTCGGGTCAACCTCGCAGCGGCTGAAACGCCCCAAAGCAATCCCCCGCACCCCCGCAAAAGCCCCAGCCATCCGCCAAGCCGTCAGCATTCGATCGACCCTGTAAGGAGCCTCGGAAACATCCTCAAATGCCAGAATAACCCCCGTCAAATCCGGTTGATACGGGGTTCCGAGCAAGTGAGAAGCCACCGTCAGATTCGCCGGAAACAGCCGTCCCGAAGCCTTTCCGCCGCCCCATCCCTTACCCGACAAAGGCGGTAGCGGGCGGCCTTCTATGCAGTCAAAAAGACGATCGACCGACCAATCCGGTTCCAGGCCCAAAGTCGTCAGCAGCGGCCCGTGAACGCCCCAAATGCCCAATTTAGACTGATTCCAGAGCAAAGCAGTGATGTCCGAAAACCCGATCAACCATTTCGACGAATGGGAATCGGGAGTTGGAAATTGGGAATTTTTCGCCTTTCCCACTTTTCCTTTTTCCAAAAGTCGAGTGCTGCCGAAACCGCCCCGCGCGCAGAGAATCCCGCGACAATTTGGGTCACTGAGGGCATCTGCCAACTGTCGGACGCGGTTTTCGTCGGAACCTGCCAAATAGCCCCAGCGATCGTCAAAACCCGGACTTAATTCCACTCGATAGCCGCGAGATTTCCAAATTTCTACACCGCGCTCAAAGTTACTTAATTCTCGCAAAGTGCCGCTAGGGGAAATTACCCTCAGCAAATCTCCTGGTTGCAGAAATTTTATGTCAGTCATCTGTTATTTGTTATTTATTATTTGTTATTTGTTATTTGACCAGGCAAGTAGGGTGCGTCGCCCTTCGTCAAGGAGCCGCGTTATATCCAAGATATCGTAGCGACGCACCCTACAGATT
>JAUBOG010000694.1:0-2674 GCA_036700105.1 Microcoleus occultus BM001215583 | reverse complement strand
AGCGTATTCCAGGTTTGTGAAGTGTAGGGACACGGCACTGCCGTGTCCCTACGGGGAGCTAAAATTTCGCAGTACAATTAACAATAACTGCACGGAAAACGACGATGAACGAGACCATAACTGCTACAGGTCTGCCTCCTGCATTCCCCAACCACACTCAATTGCCAGACGAAGACGGTACATTTGTGAAAAATTTTCAGGAGCATCCCCAGAGCATCATTCTCACAGATTCGATCGGACCAATTGTAGAGCGGCTGCATCCAGACGGACAATACGCGATCGGGCAAGATTGCGGCATTTACTGGCGAGAAACTGACCCGCCAGAGAAAGGTGCAGAAGCACCGGATTGGTTTTACGTGCCCAACGTACCGGCAACTATTGACGGTTTTCGCCGTTCCTATGTACTTTGGCGGGAACACATGGCGCCGTTGATTGCTTTAGAATTTGCTAGTGGTAATGGAGATGACGAGCGCGATCGTACTCCGCTGTCTGTGGCGGCTGACGGTACAACAACTAAACCCGGCAAGTTTTGGGTGTACGAGAAAATTATCCGCATTCCTTACTACGGCATTTATGAAATTAAAACTGGCAATTTAGAAGTCTATCACCTGATAGATTTGGTGTACCGAAAGATAGAGCCAAACGAACGCGGTCACTATCCCATTCCTTTATTAGAAGTAGAATTGGGACTTTGGCAGGGAAGTTATCAAAATCAAGAAATGCTTTGGCTGCGGTGGTGGGATTTGCAGGGGAGTTTGCTCTTAACTGGCTCCGAACAAGTTGAAATTGAGCGGGCTAGAACCGAACAAGAACGGCAAAGAACTGAACAAGAACGGCAAAGAGCCGAACGAGCAGAGCGAAAAGCCGCCCAGTTAGCGGAGCGACTGCGATCGATGGGACTCGATCCCGATGCTGAGGATTGATATTAAGTGCGATCGTACTAGATACTGAGCCGGTGCGTGGCGATCGACAATCTACAAATTAAACTCGATTTTCTGCCAGCGACGCACCATACCTCATCGCGAGTCGGTGCGTCGCGGCAGTAATAATGCGATTATATTAGTCTTAAAAAAAATTGGTAGTAAATGTAACTTACAAATCTGACATTACAAGCAATCATTTTAATAGGATCGAGCCAACCTCCAAAACCAAACAAATTTTCACATGGCAATTAACAAAAATTTATCTGTATCTAAAAACTCAATTAAAGCGTTTCGCGGTGCTTTTCTAGATTTTGTGGAAGATCCTTTTTATGTTGCCCAAACTGGGAGCGTTCGCTACGTTCCAGATGGTCTGCTGGTTGTAGAAAACGGAATTGTTAAAGCTTTTGGAGCTTACGATCGCCTGCAAGAGCAGTTCTCAGACATCGCTGCGTCTGAATATCCTGGAATGCTGTTGATGCCGGGATTTATTGATATGCACGTGCATTTCTCTCAAACTGGAATGATTGCTGCTTACGGAAAACAGCTTTTGGATTGGTTGAATCAATACACTTTTCCAACAGAGCTGAAGTTTAAAGATAGAGAATACGCCGCACAGGTTGCAGCTATTTTTCTTGATGAACTATTGCGCAACGGCACGACGACGGCAGTTGTTTTAGCAGCGGTTTTTCCAGCATCAGTCGATGCTTTTTTTGAGGCGGCGAGCCGTCGCAATCTGCGCGCAATCGCGGGGAAAGTGATGATGGATCGCAATGCACCGAAATATCTGACCGATACGGCCGAAGAGTCGTATCAAGATAGCAAAAACCTGATTGAAAAATGGCATCGCCATCAACGATTGCTGTACGCGGTTTCGCCTCGGTTTGCACCGACTTCAACCCCGGAACAACTGAAGCTAGCAGGTAAACTGTTGCAAGAGCATCCTGATGTTTATCTGCACACGCATCTATCAGAAAACGTTAATGAAGTTGCTTGGGTAAAAGAACTTTTTCCCGAGTGCAAAGGCTATCTCGATGTGTACGATCGAGCCGGATTAGTGGGAGAGCGATCGATCTTTGCACACGGCGTACAACTGACGAATGCAGAATTTCAACGGCTTTCTGAAGCAAAATCGACGATCGCATTCTGTCCCACGTCAAATTTGTTCTTGGGTAGCGGGTTGTTCGATATTGAACAAGCGAAGTCGATCGACTTTCCGGTTAAAGTAGGGCTGGCCACAGATGTTGGTGCGGGAACGAGTCTTTCGATGCTGCAAACGGCCAATGAAGCGTACAAAGTCGCGCAACTGAGACAATACTCTCTGTCTGCATTTCAAGCATTGTTTCTGGCTACGCTGGGCGGCGCTAGAGCGTTATGTCTGGACGATCGCATTGGCAATTTCGAGGTGGGTAAAGAAGCAGATTTTGTGGTGCTGGACTTGCGATCGACCCCGCTCCAAGCATTTCGCAATTCTGCCGAACCTGCAACCACGCTGGCAGAAATTGCCGATCGAGCCTTTAGTTTAATCATCATGGGCGACGATCGAGCCGTTCGTGCAACCTACATCCTGGGTGAACTCGCCTACAGCAAAGCCGATTAAACTATCGCCGTTGCCTAAACAACTGGTAAGTCATTCAAACCTACCAGTTCGCGCTCGCCCAATACGGTTCAGGTAAGACAGATCCCCCCTAGCCCCCCTTTTTAAAGGGGGGACAAGAATCTGCTCAAAGTCCCCCTTCTTAAGGGGGATTTAG
>JAUBOG010000693.1:0-2685 GCA_036700105.1 Microcoleus occultus BM001215583 | reverse complement strand
CCGTGTCCCTACCACGATCGATTGTAGGGACACGGCACTGCCGTGTCCTCCATTTATATCATTCGGATGAAGAGCCCAATTGATATGATGCGCCCGCAAAGTTGATGATGGTAATTTACCGGACATTAGATGAATTGCGAATTCGTCCGTTGTAATCAACTGTGATTCTGCCATTTTGGGAAACAGTAACCACCGTCTCTACTGTATAGACAGACGCACCGGGTTTGTGACCTTGAAAAGTAAATGTCCAAGTACCATCGCCATTGTCAACAAAAGGCGCTTCGGCTGAAGCACCGTGCATCGAAGCTTCGGCTCGATATTCCCCCAAACCCCCGTTAGCATTTTCTGCTGCTTGACGGGCTAAGTTTTTCGCCCGATTCAGTTCGATGTTGTTGGAAATAACTGTAATTTCGTTCACTTGACTTTGAGAAGAACGAACGGGATTGCTCGATGCGGGGGAGACTCCAACAGCTAAAGTTGAGAGCGCTACCAAAAAAGCAAGTCGGATGTTTAGTTTCATAGTACAAACTCATTTATAGTTTCTAGACTTTACAGGACTTGCGCTAATACACCCGGAACAGCCAAAAATTGTTTATTATACTGATATGTTGCACCATTGGTGGGAAGTAGAGGCGGGTTCACCAACCGCCTTTCGGGTTGAAAACAGGTTAAATAAACCCGCCCTCCCCCACGACTAATCCGCTTATTGACATTGCTGCAATATCTCAATTATAGGAATTCCGGTTGCACTCATACATGATAGGCTGCGCAAAAGACGGCAATGCCGTTTCCCTACCTCAAAATAATCCATCGAACTCGTCGATAAAATATGCAACCATCCCCCGGTTATTTCCAGGGAAACGGCCGGAGCAATATCAGCAATCACCGAGTATTTAATTTTTAATTTTCACTTGTGAATCGGCTGGGGTTTCCCCATTGTTCAAATAGCGGTAGCTGATGCGAGAAATGTCGCGAATCAATGTTTGAGCAGGCTTCTCGGTTTCCGGCGGGTGCTTCACCATCACCGCCACTAAATAACGCTTGCCGTTCGGCAAATCTACCATCCCCGCATCCGCTAGCATTGTATTGATGTTGCCGGTTTTGTGAGCAATAAGTGCTCCCTCGCCCAAACCTTTCGGTAGCAAAGAGTCGTTTTGGGTTTGGCGCATGATTTGCAAAATCCGATCGCGCGATTTGACCGAAACCAAATTTCCCCGATCGATCTGCGCTACGATATTGATCAAATCCTTCGGGCTGGTAGTATTAGTTCCCTCCAAATCCGGCAAATTATTGCGGAGAACCGTCGCCCTCAAACCCCAGGCTGCAAAATGCTGATTCAAAACTTCAGCACCTCCCAACAACTCGATCATCATATTTGTCGCCGTATTGTCGCTGATAACAATCATCTTTTTCGCCACTTCCAAAGCCGAATACTTCTTACCCGGTGCGTCGTCTTGCATTTCCCCAGAACCGCCGGCAATGTGTTCTGACTTCAGCGTCAGCGTCTGATCTAACTGCACTTTGCCTTCATCTACTGCTTGGAAAAAAGCTACTAAAATCGGCACTTTAATGGTGCTAGCTGAAGCGAAAGGAGCATCGCCGTTAAAATTTAGGTAGCTTCCAGTATCTAAATCAACTACAAATATTCCGGCTGTCAAATTTGGATTTTCTGTTGCTAAAATCTGAACTTGCGTTTTCAGGGCGCCTAATTCTTGATTTAGCTGCAGCACTTCTGGTGTCGCGGGTGCTGCGGATGCCCTATCGGCTGGGTTTTTTTCCCCGGCGACGGTTTGTTCTTTTGCCGCTACAGCCGATCGGCTCACCGCATTCACCACCGACAGCAGCGTACCGCAAATCACCGCTATCCCAACACCCAAAATCAGCAAGCGAGTCGCGTACACCAACGGCGGCACGCTCCGGGACGCAGATTGTTTGCGCGGTCTAGCGCTTCCTTGCGGGTGCGGTTTGGGGACGGGGCGTTTTTTGACCTCGGCGGGAGTTTGGGCGTTTGTACTGCGAACAGGAGGGGACTGGGAGCGACTTTTGGGACGGGGTGCAGGGGTAGTTGGAGTTGGGATCTGGGTGTTGGGATTGCTGGCGGGAGAGCTCGCGCTTTCGAGATTCGGCTCGGGAAAATCGAACAAATCCACAGCAGCGAGGCCTTTTTTGCGCGGTTGGCGAGTCTTCGACTGCGGAATTTTGCTGGTTCTGGGTTTTCTGGGGTTAATGGCGGATCTGGGATCGGACAAAAAGTCTTGCGCGCTCAATTCTGCTGGGGAAGGTGCGGGAGAATTGGCTCTGACTCTGGTGCTGCGGCTTTGTTTCGCTGGGAATGCCGCGGGTTCGGGCGATCGAATTTCCGGGTTGCCGTTTTGCGGTTGGGGAGGGCGGCGGCGGCTTTGGTTGCCAGACTGAGTTGAAGAGCCGGACTTAGGCGACTTCTCGCCGGAGTTGGGAGAGGATATCGAGGATATCACCGATAATATCGATCGTTTGGGAAACCGCTCTGCCACGTCTTACTCCTTCATCACTGTAAATTTCAAGTTTAAGATTTTTCCGCTTGCGGGCCAATCAATTTTAGATTTTAGATAAATCTCAATTCCGGCTGCGCCGGAATGATAAGAGAGGACACGGCAGTGCCGTTTCCCTACCGTGATTTATTGTAGGGACACGAGATCGGAAGAG
>JAUBOG010000692.1:0-2690 GCA_036700105.1 Microcoleus occultus BM001215583 | reverse complement strand
CCACCGACAATTCTCGCGAATGGCAACTATTACCCTGCGACGCACCCTACCATACTAGAATGTTCTTTGATTCAAAGTAGATTTTGAGTTTCGTGAGGCTGTAAAGCGATGCCCCCTGTGGATTTGGGGGAGTTAAGCGAGGTTGAGAGTTTGGGGTGTGGCGATGCTATAATTACATTGCACGTCATTAGACTAAAAATCCTAGAATTACCATAATCGAAAATAGTTCAAAACGATGTCAACAGTTTACCGTTTAAAAGCCAGCGAACTCAATCATCATTTTTTAGAACAAATCAAAGCGAAATTTGCAGGCAAACAGATTGAAATCATTGTTTCAGAATTTGATGAAACCTAAGATATTTTAAAATCCGAAAGCAACACAAACAGATTGTTGACAGCTATCAAAAATGTTAAATAGCGTAAAAATTTAGTTGAAGTTAATTTACCTATTCAATTGCTATGGCAATAATTACGATTCAAGTTGATGAAAATATTAAAACAGCATTTGAAGAAGCTAGCCCTAAGACTCAGCAGGAGTTAAGTTCGATTATTAACTTGTTTTTTCGAGAAAGTTTGCATAATAAAACTTTAACCGAAGTTATGGCAGAAATTTCTGACAGGGCCGGGCAGCGAGGCTTAACGCCAGAAATTTTACAAGAAATTTTAACAGATAATAATGACGAATAGATTTGTCGTAGATACGAATGTTTTAATCAGTGCTTTACTGTTTAAAACCTCAGTACCGTTTCAAGCGATTGAGTTGGCAGAAAAACAAGGAATAATTTTATATTCTGAAGCGACTTTAAATGAATTAGAGCAAGTTTTGAATCGAAAAAAATTTAACAAGTATCTCGATCTGGAAGATCGGCAGGTGTTTTTACTTAAATTTATCAGTTCATCGCAGTTAGTCTCTATTACAGAAAACATCACAGTCTGTCGAGATGAAAAAGATAATAAGTTTTTAGAGTTAGCTGTTAGCGGTAATGCCAATGTAATTGTTACGGGTGATTTGGATTTATTGGTATTAAATCCTTTTCAAACAGTCGAAATTTTGACTCCTGATATGTTTATTGAGAGATTTAGTTCATTGTAATACCAAATCCGGGTTAATCGCACCCGTTATGACGGGCGCGGTTGAAACCGCTGCTATACAAACAAAATCGGCCTCGGCCGATTAAAGAATAGAGGTGGTACTAAACCCGGATTTGGTATAATTACCCCGATTTTAAATCGGTTAAATAGACCAATTAACATTCAAGGAATTTGATTATGCAGCGCGAAAGTCATGCAATTATTATTGGCGGTAGTCTAGCAGGATTGCTGGCGGCTAGGGTATTAGCACAACACTTCGATCGCGTAAGTATTGTTGAACGAGATTTTTTCCCGGAAAAACCCGCACCCCGCCCTGGTATTCCTCAATCGGCGCACCTTCACATCCTTTTAAATCGGGGGAAAATTATCCTCGAAGAGTTGTTTCCCGGCTTGCAAAACGAACTTGTAACTGCTGGTGCTCCTATCTTAGATCCGAAGTCGATCGCCTGGTTTAGCCCTGCAGGTTGGGCGCCGCAATTTAGCCCGGATGAGTGCGATCTGATTATGTTCAGTCGGGGTTTACTCGATTGGGTAATTCGCCGCCGGTTGGCGGAAAATACGAACGTGCATTTCCTCGAAGGAGGGACTGTAACGGGGTTGCTGCTAAATGCCGATCGCCCGGAGGTGACAGGAGTGTCGGTGAGGAAGCGCGATCGTCAAAACCCAGCCAGCATTTGCGAACAAAATTTGAATGCAGATTTCGTAGTCGATGCTAGCGGCAAAGTTTCGCAAACACCTAAATGGTTGAAAAAACTCGGCTATGTACCGCCTCAAGAAACGGTTATCAACGCTTTTGTCGGCTATGCAACCCGCATCTACGAATGCAGCGGTAAATTGTCAGACAAATCCGCAGTATTTGTGGGAAACGCACCGCCATTTCGGACTCGCGGCGGTGGAATTTTCCCGATCGAAGGATCTCGCTGGTTGGTGACTCTCGCTGGGGGCGATCGCGATTATCCCCCCGCAGATGAAGCAGGTTTTCTAGAATTTGCCCGCACTCTCCCAACTCCGCTAATTTATGATGCGATTAAAGACGCAAAACCGCTAACTTCTATTTCGAGTTATCGAGGTACTGAAAATTGTTTGCGCCACTACGAAAGCCTCCCCCGCTACCCTGAAAACTTGGTAATTGTCGGTCATGCTGTTTGCGCTTTCAACCCGATTTACGGGCAGGGAATGACAGTTGCTGCACTGGATGCTCGGATGCTTGATGAGTGTTTGCAAAAGCACCGCAAGCGGCATCCAGAAGGCGATTTAACAGGCTTTGGGCGACAATTTCAGCAAAAATTAGCAAAATTGCACGCTATCCCTTGGACGTTTGCGATCAGTCAGGATTCGCGCTATCTGGGAAGTACGGGTGCTAAACCAAGTTTGGGTACGCGGCTGGTGATTGAGTACATGGAGTTGGTGTTAAAAGCGCTGGTAGATGATGCTAAAGTTTGTCGGGCTTTTTTGGAAGTCCTGCACATGATTGAGCCGCCGCTGATTTTGTTTCATCCTAGAATTGCTGTAAAGGCGATCGGCAAATTATACCAATTTCAAAGGAAATAACAGTATTCTTGTCCCCCCCTTAGCAAGGGGGGCGCCGGGGGGGTCGA
>JAUBOG010000691.1:0-2696 GCA_036700105.1 Microcoleus occultus BM001215583 | reverse complement strand
TTTCCTCTCGATCACCTCACTATTGCCCTTATTGGGGACTTTTGCAAGAGGTCTAGCGATTTACGGCTGTCCACAACCAAATTTTATTTTTTTTTACCAACAAACGTTTCTAGTTCATCAAGTTCTCCCACCAGGGGAATTGTGTCTGGTTCGTAAGCATCAGGGAGCAATTCTCCTACAAGCTATACCCAATTTATAATGCTGGTGCGATCTACTCATTTAATCGTCTCAATTGCTCGAAAAATCAGATTATTTACATACATTTTGAGACCTTCACGTTTAACTTCTCCCGAGTAACCTTTATGAGGTTGATAGCAATCTATAAATTGTCTGCTACAACCGACACAAATATAATTCTGTTTACCTTTTTTATGACCATTTTTATTAACATGACGTGAGTTCGGGATAAGGAAAAACCAAAAAAGGGGCAAAACAGGTAGCCTAGAAGTACCAACCAACCAAGTAACCTGGATTGCCTTATGCCTAGTGTAGAAGAACTATTTTGCTCTGTCGCTGGGGGGTAACAACCAGCCTGAAACCCATATTGTGTAAGGATTGAGCCAATGTGTGCTAAAAAAAGATAGGCAGCATAATTGTTACAAGCTCGCCTATCTCAAAAATAATGATACCAACATTCTACCTCATTCATTTACAAAAACAACTAAGTTCAGCTCAATTTAAACTGATTGAAATCTTGCTACCCTTGATACAATCAGAAAAACAAGTGAGATTAGAACGGCTATCCCGGGTATTTCCCTATCCAATTACAACAGAAAGTCGGCGTAGAAAATTAGAAAATTTTCTCGATTTGCCTCACTTAACTATCTCACTAATTTGGTTCCCATTAATTACTTATTGGTTAATTACTTATTGCCGTGTTGGTCAAACTTTATCAATCGCAATCGACCGCAGTCAATGGGGGCAGATTAATCTCTTTATGGTTAGCCCGATCTGGGAGCGAAGAGCAATTCCATTATACTGGTCGCTGTTGCCCAAATTGGGAAACAGTAGTTTCGAGTCACAGACTACCAATTTACAGCAAGTTTTACCGCTGTTTTCAGAATATAAAGTCATCCTTTTAGGAGACCGTGAATTTTGTTCTGTCGATTTGGGAAACTGGCTGAGGGAAAAGGGTGTATCTTTTTGTTTAAGACTGAAAAAAAATCATTGTATGGAAACGGAACATTTAGTTTGGCAACGGTTAGATGAATTAGAAATAGTACCAGAAACCTGTTTATATTTTCAAGGTAAAAAAGTGAGAAAAATTCAGCCTGCTACTGGATTTGATGTTGCTTGTAAGTGGAAAAAAAACTACGGGGGATGGAAGGTGGATGAAGCATGGTTTATTCTCACAGATTTAGGGTCATTGCCGGCAGCCATCAATGCTTATAAGCAGCGGATGGGTATTGAAGAACTGTTCCGGGACTGTAAAATAGGAGGCTACGATCTTGAAGGAACTAGCTTAAAAAGAGACAGACTTATTACCATGATTCTGCTCATGACACTTGCGTACACTTGGGCAATATTTCAAGGCACTGAACTGAAGAAAAAGCAGGTACAAAAATATGTATCTCGTCGCAAAGAACCTAAAAAAAGATATCGAAGACGGAGTACATTTGGTGTTGGCGCAAGATGGAGAAAAGTGGGTCAATTATCTCGAACAATATTCTGACGAGGTAGAACAGTAAACGCAAGTTAACTCCCAATAAACGCAGCTTTTATCAACAAGGTATGCGGGCAGCAACCCTTATACAGTCTATCTCGTAGACTTCTTTGTCACCCCCCCAGCTTCAATTACCATCCGCTTCTGATAGGCAGCAATCGCCCTCTTAAGTGAACCCAAATTTGTGAGAATAAACCAACCCTCCTTAACCGACACACCTCGATATTTCCTCTTCCACTTACAAGCAACATCAAAGCCCTTGATTGGTTGAGTTTTTCGCACTTTGATTCCTGAGAAATAGAGAGAAGTTCCTGGAACCAATTCTACCTCTTTCAATGGTTGCCAAATCTCAGGTTCGGTTTCGATACAGAGAGAGCATTTCAATCTCAAACAAAAATGTAGACGTTTCTCCCTCAGCCAGTTAGCCAGCTCGACCGAGCAAAATTCCTGGTCTCCCAGCACTACTACTTGATAATTTTTTAAGAGTGGTAAAATTTCTGGAATCGCATTCATTTGCTCAGTTATATTGCTGCTTCCTAGCTTTAATAACAGCGACCAGGATAAAGGGATAGCTCTTTTCTCCCACACCAGGCTGACCATGAGTATATTGATCTTACCCCACGCTCGTGCGATCGATCGCAATTGATAAAGTCTGACCCACTTGGCAATAGGTAGTTAACCAATAAGTAACCATGGGATACCAAATCTGACTGATTGTTAATTGAGGTAAACTCAAGAACCTTTGTAATTTCCGACGCCGACTTTCGGTAGTAATCGGACAGGGAAACACAGATGCTAATCGCTCTAACTTCACTTGCCTTTGAGATTGCAGCAGAGCGAGCAAGATGCCTAATACTAAAAACTGAGCACGAGTTAAGTGTTGTTGGAGATGCGTCTGATAAAATAGGGGTAGCATATTTTTTGATAGGTCGTTGGGAACCTTCTTCTCAATACTCCGGACAGTTTTTAAGCAGCCAAAGTACCATAAGACAAGACTGAAGGAAGGTTAGGGTGATTTAAAATCAAATCCGGG
>JAUBOG010000690.1:0-2697 GCA_036700105.1 Microcoleus occultus BM001215583 | reverse complement strand
CTTGCTAAGGGGGGGAATAAGAATACTGTTGCATTCTTTTTTAAAATTGGTATTATTTGTCAGTTGAGAGCAGGCAGTTGTCCGCAAGCGCTTCTTATTAAATCCCCGATTTTTGGAAAAAGTCGGGGATTTGAGTATGAAGATTAAATCGAGTAATAAAGTGGAAAAGATTTGGCATCTTTCGGTTTTACAAAAACTCTTTGCTGCGGCTGTAACTGCAATAAATCAAACTTTTCTCTACTCAAATTAGCATTTAGGACTTGACCGTCATCTAAAGTTAATTCTACTTGAATTTCCCATCCCAAATGAATCAAGCGGCTTATTCTTGCAGGCACTGTTGCACTATTTTCGGTAGTTTCAATTACTACGTCGTGAGGGCGCAAGAAAATCTCCGGGTTGGGTGAGTCGAAGCCGTTGTCTTGAAACATCCTGGAAGTGCTGGGCAAGACATTTACAGGCCCGATAAAACTCATTACGAAAGCACTGGCTGGATGGTCGTAAATTTCTGCTGGTGTTCCTACTTGTTCGATTTTACCGTGATTCATGACTGTAATTCGATCGGCAACTTCCATCGCTTCTTCTTGGTCGTGCGTCACAAACACTGTGGTAACGTGCACTTCGTCGTGCAGCCGGCGCAGCCAAGCGCGCAAATCTTTGCGGACTCTGGCATCGAGTGCTCCAAAAGGTTCGTCTAGCAGCAATACTTTCGGTTCCACAGCCAGGGCTCTGGCGAGGGCCACCCGCTGGCGCTGGCCTCCTGAGAGTTGCGACGGGTATCTGTCGCCCAATCCGGCCAACTGCACTAAATTCAACAATTCTTCTACTCGCGATTTGACTTTCGCGGGTGCAGTTTTCTGAATTTCCATGCCGAAAGCGATGTTTTTCCGCACTGTCATGTGCTTGAATAGCGCGTAGTGCTGAAACACAAATCCAATTTTGCGGTCTTGGACGCTGGTATTTGTGGCATCTTCGCCTGTCAGCCAGATTTTGCCGGAGTCGGGCATTTCTAGACCGGCAATCAGCCGCAGCAGCGTAGACTTGCCGGAACCAGACGGGCCCAGCAATGCGACTAGGGAACCGGATTCAATTTGCAAGCTGACTCGATCGAGTGCTTGGAAACTGCCAAACTGTTTTGATACGTTTTCGACGACTATGCCCATAGGAAGTTCGGCAACGGATTTTGTAACGGATTTAACGGATGGACGTTGACGCAAGAGGTTCTAGGCAAGAGTTTTGAGGCAACGGGCATGAGTGAAAATATTAATCTCCGGTTTTGAAGTCGGGGAATAGTAGTTTTATAGCACGATCGCACATCCGTTTGTCAATTCTAGGGTTTTGGGGAACCCTCAAACACTCTCCAAGTCAAAAAAATCCACCTCCAAAACCGAAGAACACAATTCTTTATCACCAAAGTTGGCGTTTGATACTACAATGCAGCAAAAGTTAAAGCGTTTTTTAGATTTCAACGGCTGAGGGGATAAAGGAAAATGGGAGATGTTGGACGTTTGCCGGTAGGAATTATCGGCGCTTCAGGTTACGGCGGCGTGCAACTTGTGCGGCTGCTGGCGGATCACCCAGCCGCAGAAGTAGTGTATTTGGGCGGGGATAGCAGCGCGGGAAAACCTTTTTCCAGCCTTTATCCGCATCTGACTAACTGCATTGACTTGACTGTCGAGGCGATCGACCTAGATAAAATAGCAGCAAAATGTGAAGTTGTATTTCTGTCGCTACCGAACGGTTTAGCTTGCCAAATGGCGCCGACGCTGATCGAAAAAGGCTGCAAAGTCTTGGATTTGTCGGCTGACTACAGATTTGAAAATCTGGAAACTTACAAAGCTTGGTACGGCGGCGAGCGATCGGACTCTGCCTTAGCTGCAACCGCTGTTTACGGTTTGCCGGAATTGTACCGCGATCGAATTAAAGACGCTCAATTAGTAGGCTGTGCCGGTTGCTACGTCACTGCTAGTTTGTTAGCCCTGGCCCCCTTGCTCAAACAAGGTCTGATCGTGCCAGAAACAGCAATTATCGACGCCAAATCCGGTGCTTCGGGAGGGGGACGCAAAGCCGAAGTCAACCTGTTGCTGGCTGAAGCAGAGGGTTCTCTGGGCGCTTACGGCGTTGGCCGCCACCGCCACACGCCGGAAATCGAGCAAATTTGCAGCGATTTAGCCGGACAAGATATCAAAGTTCAATTTACTCCCCACTTAATTCCGATGGTGCGCGGAATTTTGGCAACTGTTTACTCGAGTCTGCGCGATCCGGGTTTGGTGCGGGAAGATTTAATCACCATTTTCACTGCTTTTTACCGCAATTGTCCTTGGGTAAAAGTGTTGCCGGCTGGGGTTTACCCGCAAACAAAATGGGCTTGCGGCACGAATCTTTGTTATATCGGCGTGGAAGTCGATCCGCGCACTGACAGGGTAATTGTGATGTCGGCGATCGACAATTTAATTAAAGGTCAAGCCGGACAAGGCATCCAGTGCATGAACTTGATGATGGGTTGGGAAGAAACTTTGGGTTTACCTCAATTGGCTTTTTATCCTTAATTGGTAATTGGTAATTGGTAATTGGGATTAGTGCCAAATTAAGTTTGAAACCATTGATAAATCTCGTTTGTAGCCGAGGCCCGATCCCCCTAAATCCCCCTTAAGAAGGGGGACTTTGAGAATATTTCTTGTCCCCCCCTTATTAAGGGGG
>JAUBOG010000689.1:0-2699 GCA_036700105.1 Microcoleus occultus BM001215583 | reverse complement strand
CGTTACTTGTGGCGACGCACCCTACGCCGCGCGAGATGATAAAAGGGTTTTCACGCCCCGGATTTGGTATGATATCATGACCTTGCAATCATTTTAAATTTATTAAAACAACCCCTAATTGCTTCCTTTAGCGGAGCAATTAGGGGTTGTTTTAATCGTGAGTTACTTGAAAACTTTAGCCGGCTGTTGCTAAAATTGGATTTTTAGCATTTCCTCGCCAAACATTTTTCAACACCAGCAATTACATCTTCCACATCTGCATCTGTTCATCGACCAATACCTACCCACAATCATAGGTTTCTACTCAAAAAAATCACGACACTCGATAATTGAATCTTCAAAAAATTAGTTGAGTTCCTCCAACGATTCAAGTAATATCTGAGCGCTGCGCCGGTGGTGGAATTTAGCAGCAATCTTCTGTCGCGATTTTTGAGTCAGGCTCAATGTCAACTCTTTGTCCTGCAGCAATTGTGCTATAGTATCTGCCATTTTTTCGGGATCTTCAGGCGGGACTAGCATACCGTCTACACCGTTATCTATCAGCTCAGCCATTCCACCCACCAGCGTCACTACCACAGGAGTTTCCATCGCCATTGCTTCCATAACAGCTACAGAAATTCCTTCTTGCAAACTGGGTAAAGCAAAAATATGAGCCTCTAAATAGCCTTGACGATTTCGTTCTTCGGAGACAGAACCAAGCAACTCAACACAATCAGACATAGAATGCTCTTCAATGAATTTATCCAGTTCTTTATGGTAGCCGCTACCGCCTTCTGCATCCTCGCCAGCAATCTGCAAGCGCACATCAAACCCTCGTTGTCGAAGCAACTTCACTGACTCAATCAGGTACTTTTGTCCTTTCGCTATATTGAGACGGCCGCAAGTGTAAATTCGGCATTGACTGCCTTCTTGCCAAGGAGTATAGGGTATTGCACGCTTAATTTCATCCAGATTGACACCGACTGGTGAAACTCTCACATCCTTTGGCAAAAAGCCTGCCAGCTCATCTTTGACAGAGTACAAAAGTTGTTCGGACATCACAGAAGCAAAAGAAGAATGTTTCCATTTTTGTTCTTGATTGGCCCCAAAATCTTCTAACTGACCGAGAAGAGCCACACTGTAAGTGATGCCCGAAAGTATTGAGGCAAATAGGGCAATATTAGCAGCATTGCCACAGGAATGAACGTGGACGTGAGACCAGCCCTGGGTTCTGGCAAGCCTAGCTAGCTTGGCCCCCATAACGACCAATACCAAGTAGTAAAGCCTTTGAGAAAAGGATATATCTTTAGTATTGGCAATTACACTCAGGCAGCGCCACCAGGCAGTCGGGCCAGCTTTGATGAGTTCTATGGGAATGTTAACAAAATCTTCGATTTTCAGGGGGAGCAAATAATCAGTTATACTTTGGGCTTTCTGGACCCAAGTATGTAAAACTTTAATGGGCGGACGGCGGGTTGAGATCACATGAGGTTTCATACCAATATCGAGCATTGCGTGATATTCTCGCCAGATCCAAGTATGAGTTTGTCCGGGAAATTCTGGGATAAAGTAGCCAATCTGTGTGTTCATTTTTGATATCTGCAATCAGCAAGTGGATATGTGGAAATGCGCTAGACTATTGAGCGTCATTTCCTTGTAAAGGATTTTTTGGCGGCGGCACTCGCCCCATACCAATTTTGTCAAACAGGCGATCGGTGATTTGAATAAGTGCTGGCGACTCGCGCTCTAGGCTCACAGCATTTAGACTTACATTCGGCATCCGATAGATGCAATGTCTCAGAAATTTTAAGAGCTACAAATCTAGTCTGGGGATACCCAAAAGTCTAGATGTATCAACCAAAAACTCTAATCGCACTACGTGTAAAATCTTAGGTTGCTGAATCTGAGCCGTTATTTAATAGATGCTGACTAGCCGGATAGGCATCACACTTTTTTGCGGCTAATAGTCTAGGCAGTTTTACCTGCTGTCACCTCTAATCAAGTTCGATCCTTGCCGATCGCCAAACACTTTTTAACACCCGCAATTACATTTTCGACACCTGCATCTGTTTTCAGAGCAGTTTCATTTTATTTAAAAGCAGATTCCCTAACTTGACAGTGATTATATTTTAAAACGATAGCATTTAAGCAAGCTCACTAACAAGGCCCTGACCCAAAAAATATGTATTTTCGCTGCTAAGCATTAAACAGTACCAGCTAAAATGAACTTTTTTTAACTGTGTTTGGGATTTTACTCAATAAGGGTTAAGAACTATGTCATATAATCAGCGATTGCAATTGGTGCTACATATACTCTCGCCCGAGTTCTTGCGGACTCAAATAACAGACCGGGTATTAAGCCCGGAGTTGGTAAATAATCCCTTTTAGCAAAACAGAATATCCCGAACCCCAACAAATAATAAGCTGTTGTGCATCTAGATAGTCTGTGGTATTAGAGGGGGAGAGGGGGGAGAGTCCGATGGGGAGAGGATTTGACGGCTTTTGAGGGGGAGCGAAATATACAATTTAAATGCAGTACAGCCGATCGAGCCAGAAGCATCAAAAGTCTTTGCCGGCATTTGATAGTAATTTTTTGCGCCAGCAGTTTTATTTTTTTGCAATAGTTGACAGGAGGGTTGAGACGATGCCCTAGCAAACAAACCTTTAAGGAATGAGAATTAAATAACTTACAATTTTTATTGTTCTTGTGGGATGGGCGT
>JAUBOG010000688.1:0-2707 GCA_036700105.1 Microcoleus occultus BM001215583 | reverse complement strand
CCCCCCCTTCTTAAGGGGGGCTAGGGGGGATCTCCGGGGCAAGAAAACACGCCCTAATCGTTCTTTTGCTAAGGACTGAACTCCTGACTGCAAATATTAATTTATTCGTGAATTGTGCCATCTGGCATAATTGCACCTGCGAGTTTTGCCTGATCCATCTTTGCTCCTGCTAAGTTAGCTCCAGCCAGTTTAGCCTCCTTCAGGTTAGCTTTCTCTAGGTTTGCCATCATCAAGCTTGCCCCGCGCAAGTCTGCTGAAGTTAGATTTGCTTCACTCAAATTGATGCAGATCAAGCTCGTTCCGCAGAGATTGAACCCGCTTAGGTTTTGCCCGCTCAAGTTGACGTGATCGAGGTTTACTCCAACTAAACTTACTCCTATAAGATTAACACCTCTTAGGTCAAGTTTTCTGAGGTTAGCTCTCTTCAAGTTAGCTCCCACAAAATTTACACCTGTGAGGTTAGCAACCTTCAAGTTAACGTTCATCAGGTCTACTCCCACCAAACTTACACCTGTCAATTTAACGCCTGTTAGATTAGTACCAATTAGGCTGGCGCTGTTGAGATTTGCTTGACTTAAATCTGCTGCTGCCAAATTAGCACTATTGAGATTAGCCGAAGTTAGGTTAGCATTATTTAGATTGGTGGCAGTGAGGTTAGCAGCCGTAAAATTTGCCCCTGTTAAGTTTGCTCCGCTGAGATTTGCCCCTGTCAGGTTTGCTCCTGTGAAGTTTGCATCGCTTAATATGGCTTGATGGAAATTCGCTTGAATCAGTTTTGCCGACTCCAATTTTGCCTTAGTTAAGTTGGCACTGCTTAACTTAGCTCCTATCAAATCAGCTTCTTGCAGATTTGTTAAACTTAAATTTGATCTTTGCAGATTAGCTCCACATAAATTGAATTTTTTTAAAGTAGCACCATTGAGGTTTGCTTCTGTCAAATTAGCTTCTGACAAGATGACATCATCTACCAAAATTTTTCCACTCAAATCTAATCCGAATAGGTTGCAGCCAGTAAAGTCTCTTTCACCCGCGTTATATCGCTTCCAAAATTCCTCACTGCTGATAGCTGGTTCTCGCTCGTCAAGCTTAGCATTGACAGGATTAGCAACAGACTCTCCCGCCGCCTCTTCCTGCAATAACCGATCCACCCGATCGCTAAACCGCCTCAAAACCTCAGCATCATCAACCTTCTCAGCAGCATTCGAGCTTTTCTCAACCGCATTCTCAACATAATACTTGTCTACAAAACTCTGCAACCCAGCATTATATCCCTGTCCTACCGCCTGAAACCTCCATTCGCCATTCTTCTTATACAAACGTCCAAATTCCAAAGCTGTTTCTTCGGAAAAAATCTGATTTAAATTGTACCGAACCAATTCGCTTCCCGTCTCCGAATTGTAAAGCCGGATAAAAGCATTTGTAACCAAACTAAAACTTTGATTCTTTTGTTGTCCCTCGTGAAGAGTCACCACAAAAACTATTTCCTCAATCGCCGAATTGATTTTACTCAAATCCACATAAACCGTCTCGTCATCTCCCTCAATTTGCCCGTTCCTGCTGTCTCCCGAATGGCGCACCGCACCGTCCGGCGATGTCAGATTGTTGTAAAATACAAAATACTTTTCATCGGGAATCCGACCGCCTGCGGCTAGCATGAAAACAGATGCGTCAATGTCGCAGTTTTGTGCTGTCTGGCTGACTTGCCAACCCAGGGCGATCGCAATTTTACTGAAATTAGGAGTTTCTTTAGAAAGATTGAATCTTTCACCCTTCGTTAATTCGATACTCATATGCGATAATTCCCTTACCTCAGAAATAATATTAATTATCTCATCTATGTTAAGCCGATCGCAAATTGGATTTTATCTCGAAGACATCGAAAGCCCAATTGGCAGAACCGTCAATTTAACTCTTACCGGACTCATTCTCCTATCTTCCGCCAGCTTCATTGCCGAAACTTACCCGCTTTCGGAAGCTGTTAGAATTAATTTGCAAACTCTCGATACAGCGCTTTTAATTATTTTTGCAATTGAGTATTTGTTGCGGCTGTGGTGTGCCGAAAATCGAGTTAAATTTATTTTTAGTTTTTTTTCATTTATTGATTTAGTGGCAATATTACCATTTTTATTTGGATTTGTCAATGTCAGTTTTATCCGCATTTTTCGCTGGTTTAGAATTCTCCGACTCATCCGGTTTCTGGAATTGAAAAACTCAGTTTTCCGCATCAGCAGCGAAGATGGGGTGATTTTTTCGAGAATTTTGTTTACTTTACTGGCGATAATTTTTGTTTATTCCGGTTTGATTTATCAAGTGGAACATCCGGCAAATCCCGAAGGTTTTGGCACTTTTTTGGATGCTGTTTATTTCTCCGTTGTCACGATGACGACGGTGGGATTTGGCGATGTTACTCCGATTTCGGAATCCGGCCGCTTTTTGACTATTTTGATGATTTTGACGGGAATTGCCCTGATTCCTTGGCAATTGGGGGATTTAATCAAACAATTAGTTAAAACTGCCAATCAAGTAGAAACTGTTTGTACGGGTTGCGGTTGGTCTGTACACGATGCTAATGCTAGATTCTGTAAGATGTGCGGCACTCAATTAGATGTTAAGGGGTAATATCAAATCCTCTCTTCATGGGAATGATATAAACGGAGGAGACCGCGAGTGCCTTTGTCCCTACCGCGATCGATTGTAGGGACAAAGG
>JAUBOG010000687.1:0-2709 GCA_036700105.1 Microcoleus occultus BM001215583 | reverse complement strand
TTTGTGTCGAAGTCTAGATCCCCCCTAACCCCCCTTAATAAGGGGGGGACAAGATTATTCTCTTTCGTCAACCCCTACTCCCCTTTTTAAGGGGGATGCGCGGGGGATCTAGACTGGGGTGAAAACTAGATTTATTAGGGTTTTCAGTCTTAAGTTGTCACCAATGAGCAGAGCATAGGAACGATCGAACTGCTGACTAATGACTAATGACTAATGACTAATGACTAATCACTTCTTCTTACCAAATTATTAAATCAAAATGGTTGAATGGATTACTAACACAATGCAGTCAATGAGCTATCTAGGCATTGGACTGCTGATGTTTTTGGAAAACCTTTTCCCGCCCATCCCCTCAGAATTGATCATGCCGCTGGCAGGATTCACAGCATCGAAGGGGGATATGGACTTAACACTGGCGATCGCAGCAGGGACAATCGGCACCATTCTAGGAGCACTTCCCTGGTACTATGCCGGTAAATTATTGAGCGAAGAACGGTTAAAACATTTAGCTGACAAATACGGCAAATGGATTACAGTATCCGGTGCAGACATTGACAAAGCAAATAGATGGTTTAACAGACACGGCAACAAAGCCGTATTTTTGTGCCGTCTCGTCCCCGGAGTTCGCACCCTAATTTCCCTCCCCGCAGGCATCAACAATATGCCTTTAATTCCGTTTCTGCTATACTCAACAGGAGGCACTATTATATGGGTAAGTTTCCTGACTTTTGCCGGATATAAACTAGCAGAAAATTATGCACTTATTGATGATTATCTCGCTCCTGTTTCCAAAATAGTTGTGGTGATTATAGTCATCTGGTTTATTTTGTGGATTATCAAAAAGAATATGCAAAAAGAATAAAAACGCAGATAAATGCAGACATAATTAAAAACATCTGCGTTTATCTGCGTCCATCAGAAGAAGGAAGTTCGGCAACGAGCAATGTACGGGATGTAACGGATGTCAAGAAGAAGTAAGAAGAAACATTCAATAAAATCAATGGTTTCAGCAATTGCAAATATCAGGCGGTATCGAGAAAGTTGCTATAAGAATTAATTAATATAATCCCAATTTGGTTACGATAGATACAGCAGCAGCTCCAATATCCTAAATTTAGGCAATTATTTAGAAAATATTGAATTTTAGACAGACAATCGTGGGAAAATAAGCAGAATTGCTATCCGCACTGTTAAGATATGTACCAAAAAATTGCACCCCCGACAACAGGTTCTAAAATTACTTTCTCTGACGGTTTGCCGATCGTCCCCAATGACCCGATCGTTCCCTTCATCCGCGGCGACGGCACCGGCGTAGACTTGTGGCCCGCATCCCAGAAAGTCATGGATGCAGCGGTAGAAAAAGCCTACGGCGGCGATCGCAAAATCAACTGGTTTAAAATCTATGTAGGCGACGAAGCCTGCGATGTCTACGGTACATACCAATACCTGCCCCAAGATTCCCTAGACGCCATCAAAGAATACGGAGTCGCCATCAAAGGCCCCCTGACAACCCCCATCGGCGGCGGAATTCGATCGCTAAACGTCGCTTTGCGGCAAATCTTTGACCTTTACGCCTGCGTCCGCCCCTGCAAATATTATGATGGCACCCCATCATTGCACAAAACCCCCGAACTGCTAGACGTAATTATTTACCGAGAAAATACAGAAGATATTTACCTCGGAATCGAATGGGCAAAAGGCAGCGAAATCGGCAACAAACTAATTGAATACCTCAATAACGAGCTAATTCCAGCCACACCAGAACACGGCAAAAAACAAATTCGCCTCGATTCGGGAATCGGAATTAAACCGATTAGCAAAAGCGGTTCGCAGCGCTTGGTAAGGCGCGCCATCACCCACGCATTGCGGTTGCCCAAAGACAAGCAGCAAGTAACATTGGTGCACAAAGGCAACATCATGAAATACACCGAAGGAGCTTTTCGAGACTGGGGTTACGAACTAGCAACCACCGAATTTCGCGCCCAGTGCATCACAGAAAGAGAGTCTTGGATTCTCGGCAACAAAGAACAAAATCCTGACATTAGCTTAGAAGACAACGCCCGCCAAATAGATCCCGGCTACGACGCTTTGACACCAGAAAAACAAGCCAAAATTCGTCAAGAAGTCGCCGACGTTCTCTTTGCAATTTGGGACAGCCACGGCGGCGGCAAATGGAAAGAGAAAATCATGGTAAACGACAGAATTGCTGACAGCATTTTCCAACAAATTCAAACTCGACCGGCCGAATATTCGATTTTGGCGACAATGAATTTAAACGGCGATTATTTGTCCGATGCGGCCGCCGCCATTGTCGGCGGATTGGGCATGGGCCCCGGCGCTAATATTGGCGATGAATGTGCTGTTTTTGAAGCAACTCACGGCACTGCACCGAAACACGCTGGCTTGGATAAAGTCAATCCCGGTTCGCTGATTTTGTCCGGGGTGATGATGTTGGAATACATGGGATGGCAAGAAGCGGCAGACTTGATTAAGAAGGGCTTGGCTGCGGCAATTTCTAACGGTGAAGTTACCTATGATTTAGCCCGGTTGATGGAACCGCCGGTGCCTGAGTTGAAGTGTTCGGAGTTTGCAGAAGCGATTATCAAGCATTTCGCAGATTGAGGTTTATACCACTCTCAATTGCTTGCAACATAGGAATCTGTTTAATGATTAGTCCCTCGATCCCCCCTAGCCCCCCTTAATAAGGGG
>JAUBOG010000070.1:0-18912 GCA_036700105.1 Microcoleus occultus BM001215583 | reverse complement strand
CCCATAGGTGTCAACTTAAGCCTAAAACCCTTGATAAATATCGTTTTTACCTGAGTCCAGATCCCCCTCGCATCCCCCTGATAGTCGGGGGACTTTGAGAAGATTCCAGTCCCCCCCTTCGATCGGGGGGCTAGGGGGGATCGAGCTTTAATGCTCAAACAGCATTCTGTGACTACTTTTGACGTTAAGTTGACACTCCGAAAGGCTTTTGGAGTGTCCCTACGGGGAGCGGTTGGGTGGAGAGTTGCTCGATAAACCGATCGCATTGCGGGTTCACCAATAACCGCAAAATCGATCGCCGATCGCCGACTTGATCCCGCAAGAGCGGGCCCGATTGTGAAAATAGCCAAAAGTTGCGAGTAGAATGGTGCAAGAGCCGATCGCTCGATCGTAGTCCACAGCCAAATATGACCCCACCGCAGCCACCCCGCAAACCTCAAACCGTCTTGGGTTCGATCGCCCAAGCAGTCCAGACTATTGCCAAGGTTAACTTTAACCAGCTAGCGCTGAAACCGAATGCCAAAGTACCCGAACTGTGGGTGCAGGATGCGGGTGCAGCTAAAGCCGAGGTTTATCCGCTATTGGGCGATCGGTATTTGTTAGGTCGATCGTCCAAATCTTCTGATATAGTCGTTCGCAATCCCGTGGTCAGTCACGTACACTTATCCCTATCGCGGGATAGCCGGCGGCGAACTCCTTTTACGATCGAAGATGAAGACTCTACCAACGGCATTTACAGGGGCAAAAGACGAGTTAAAAGTATGTCCCTGCGTCACGGAGACGTGTTCACTTTAGGGCCGCCGGAACTCGCCGCCGCCGTGAGAATTCAGTACGTAGATCCGCCGCCTTGGTATTTGGAATTCTTGCGTTACAGCTTTTATGGGGCCAGCGGAATTACCGCTTTGATGGCGGTGTTAGTAGGTATTGAATCGACCAAGTTTCAAGTGCGTCCCCTACCCAGAAGCGTCAACGGGCCGGTGATTGTTTACGCCCGCGACGGACAAACTCCCCTGCGCCCCCCTCAAAATAACGCTCACTTAGAATTAAAGCGATTGCAGGATTTTTCGCCTTATTTATCCAAGGCGGTACTTGCATCGGAAGACAGCCGCTACAATTGGCATTTGGGGGTAGATCCGATCGGCGTTTTGCGGGCGCTTTTGACCAATGTTCGCGGGGGAGGAATTCGGGAAGGCGGCAGCACTCTGACGCAGCAGTTGGCGAGGAGTTTGTTTCGAGATTATGTGGGAACTCAAGATTCGGCTGGACGCAAGCTGCGGGAAGCCGTAGTTGCTTTGAAACTGGAGAATTATTACAGCAAAGACGAACTGTTGCTGACTTATTTAAATCGCGTATTTTTGGGCATTGACCTTTACGGTTTTGAAGATGCGGCTCGGTTTTATTTTGGCAAATCGGCGACAGATTTAACTTTGTCGGAGGCGGCGACATTGGTGGGCATTTTGCCGGCGCCAAACAGTTTTAATCCGATTCAAAATTATCAGTTGGCGGTGCAGTACCGCGATCGGGTGATCGAACGGATGCGGGCGATGGGGACGATTTCTCAGTCAGAAGCCGATCGCGCGAGGCGATCGCGAATTGAGATCAATCCCAAAGCCCGCGAATTTCTGCAAAGTACGATCGCTCCTTATTTCTACAGTTATGTATTTGACGAATTGGAGTTTTTGTTGGGAGCGCAGTTAGCCAGAGAAGGCAATTTTATTGTAGAAACAGGTTTGAATCCCGGCCTGCAAAAAGTAGCAGAAAATTCCCTCAGAAATTCAGTTGAAAATGCCGGAGCAAGTGCAGGCTTTTCTCAAGGAGCAGTCGTAACTCTCAATACCAAAACCGGAGAAGTCTTAGCTTTAGTCGGCGGCGTAGATTATTTGCAAAGTCAGTTTAATCGAGCAACCCAAGCTTTGAGACAGCCCGGTTCTACATTTAAGATTTTCACCTATGCAGCCGCCATAGAACGCGGAATACCGCCGAGCAAAACTTATTCTTGCGAGCCGCTTAATTGGGGCGGACAAAGTTACAGCGGCTGCGAAAGAACCAGCGGCAGTGCTGATATGTATCGGGGTTTAGCGCAGTCGGAAAATGCAGTTGCTCTGAGAGTAGCGCAAGATGTCGGTTTAGATAAGGTAGTGGAAATGGCCAGGCGTTTGGGAATTACATCTCCCCTGCGTTCTGCCCCCGGTTTGGTGCTAGGTGAAAGTGAAGTTAACGTATTGCAATTAACCGGTGCCTTCGGGGTGTTGGCGAACCGGGGTTTGGGCAACCGCCCCCACGTCATCAAGCGAATTATTGACAGCAGCGATTGCAAAGATCGAAATGATTTTAAGAGTTGCCGGGTAATTTATGACTATCAACAAGATGGCATTGCCAACCGGCAGTTAGTATCTGAAGGTGTAGCCGATACGATGACTGATATGCTGCAAGGTGTGGTGCGGGGAGGTACGGGCAGCAGTGCTGCTTTGGGGTTGGGAGAAGCTGGGAAAACCGGCACGACTAATGATAATAGAGATTTGTGGTTTGTCGGTTATATTCCGAGCCAGCAACTCGTGACAGGAGTTTGGTTGGGAAATGATGATAATTCTCCGACAGCCGGAGGTAGTGCAAATGCGGCTCAGTTGTGGGGGGAATATATGCGGCAGGTGGCGCGTTGAAAATAGGCTTGTAGAAAAGAAAAGACACGGCGGTTAGAAACCGCGCCTACACACACAAAACCCGCCTCCGCGGGTTGAAGACAAAGATGGTTAAATTTAATTTATTTTTTTCAGTCCGCGGAGGCGGACATGGTTTGTGTAGGTGCGGTTTCAACCGCCGTCTGATGTGGCCGACAGCCAGACAATATCGAGTGCAAATTAACGACATTTCCAATTACCGCGATCGCCGGTGCTGCAAATCCAGTTGCCTCAACTTGCTCTACAATTGTAGCCAAAGTCCCGATCAATTCTTCTTGTTCCGGCCGCGTTCCCCAGCGCACTAATGCTACGGGCGTTTCTGCGCTCAATTCGGCTGCTGTTAACTGGCCGATAATGTAAGGCAAATTGTGGATTCCCATGTATACTACAATGGTTTCGGAGCCGCGGGCGATCGCCTGCCAATTTACTTCCGGTCGATATTTTCCCGCTGATTCGTGACCGGTGACAAAGGTAACAGAGGAACTGTACGATCGGTGCGTTAAAGGAATTCCCGCATAAGCAGGGGCCGCAATCCCAGAAGTTACACCGGGGACGACTTCTACGGATACTCCAGCTTTTACCAACTCTTCCATTTCTTCGCCGCCGCGCCCGAAGATAAACGGATCGCCGCCTTTGAGACGAACTACGATCGCATTATTTCCAGCTTTTTCGATCATTAACTGAGTAGTTTCGTCTTGTATTAGCGAGTGACGGCCTTTGCGTTTTCCGGCATCAATTCGTTCGGCTTCGGGGTTGATTGCTGCCAAGATTTGAGGGCTGACTAAAGCGTCGTAAATCACCACATCCGCACACTCTAACAGAGCTTTTCCCTTCAAGGTCATCAAACCCGGATCTCCTGGCCCCGCACCTACTAAATACACTTTGCCTAAAGACATTTTGCTTGCTTCCTTTACGTCTTCTTTGCCTCTGCGGTTCATTTTTGAATTAAATCCGCGATTAAGCCTGCTAATTCTACACTTGCGCCTAGAGGATTTGCCAGATGAAGTTCCGCCTCGGGAAATTCCTGCTTTAGCTGCGCGACATTTTTGCCGATCGCATCTGTAATTCCTCCATTAAATAAGAAGTATGGCACAATTCCTATTTGCTGCTGTCCACCGCGAACCAAACTCTCAATTCGCTCTGACAAACTCGGCTTTACTGACCAATAAGCGGTCTCGGCACCGAGTTTGCTGGCGATTTCTTCAACTGTCGAGTTACCGGACGGGCGGCGGCTGCCGTGAGATAATAAAATCCATTTTGGCAACAGCAGATTGGGGATAAAAGCCACCTCTTGCATCTGATTTTTTAGCAAGTTTGTTAAGCCTGCTTCCTGGCAACCTAAATGCGGGCGCAATTCAATTTTTAGCCGATCGCCAAAAGTTTTTTGGGCAATTTCCACCTCGGCGGGTATGTCTTCGGCGACGTGAACACCAGATAATAAAAATACGGGCAGGATTTGCAATTGTGTCAGTCCGAGGGAGAGAGTCTGTTCGCCAAAACTGCAAATTTGTTGGTGCAGCGGTGCGGGGCCGAGTTCTAGGGTAGCGGTTGCTACTGCGGGGAACGAGTCAGCCAATTTTTGAGACAGCAGTTGACCTAGGTTTTCCAAAGCTACTTGAGGTCTGGGGTCGCGGCTGCCGTGAGAAACTAATAAGTAAGTCGATCGCAATTTCAATAGGGATTTGATGTTAGTGGTCGATCGGGATGTGGAATGATTCTAACATCTGGGAGCCGCAACTCCTAAAAAAAAACAGAAAGCCGAAATCCCCGACTTCTTTAAGAAGCCGGGGATAACAGTTGCCGAATATTCCGATTAACCTTGGGGAGTCGGTTCGGCGATGTACTTGAAAGTAGGTTCCGAGTTCAAAGCAGTGGGTTGATCCTTGCCATCGCTAGACAAGTTGAAGAAAAGATCCACTGTGGAATCTGGGGGAATATTTCCGAACATCGGATCGGTAAGTTTGCCCATAGATTGCAGAGCATTCATGAACATTTGAGTGTGGGAAATTTCCCGAGTCAGCAAAAAGTGCAGCGTCTTTTTCGTTCCCGCATCCGGCGCTAGCTTGATCAATTCTTCGTAGGTTTGGCGAGCTCCTGCTTCCGCACCGATATTTGCCCGCAAATCGCGCACGACATCGCCGCCTTCGTTGACATAAGCACCCGTCCAAGCTTGACCTTGGCTGTCCAACAAGTGCGGACCTACGCCGCGCACTGCAAACAAAGTGCTTTTGTAAGCTTCTGTTTGGTCAACGTTTTTAGTGTGCATTTCTATGAGTTTGCCAACCATTTCTAAGTGGCTGAATTCTTCGATCGCAATATCTTGCAGCATATCCTTAATCTCTGCATCTTCGCAGTGAAAAGACTGCACCCAGTATTGCAGAGCTGCTGTCAGTTCTCCGGTTGCTCCGCCAAACTGTTCTAGCAGCAATTGGGCAAAACGCGGGTTGGGTTGGTCTACCGTCACCGCAGACATTAATTGCTTTTTATGAAAAAACATGGATCGGTACCTGTGTTGTGTGTTGAGTTCTCTTGCTGCGTTCGTCAGATTGCAGACTTGTATATGTGTTCGCCTTCAGCATCCATTGTGCGACAAGCGATCGCACCGAACCTCGGTCGCTGGATACATCTCGCGGCAGATTTTTCTCTGCTTTCAGATAGATTTTAAATATGAAAGTTTAGTTAGTTAATCCGTAGGGTGCGTCGCTGCGAGATATTGGATATAACGCGGCAGATTATAGATCCCGTGGCACCCTACTTACTTAGTTTAATAGCTCGACAAAATTACAATTTAGCAGCAGGAGTATTGTCGCACTCGGTTAATTTTGCTGACAGGGCATCGAGGTGCCGCAGCCACTGAACGCCGCCCACCCAACTGCGAGAAGGGAGGTGTCCGATTGGTGCTTTCTGAGTAAATTTAAGTTGTCCTGAAGTAGTAGCTGAGTTGTATGTCGGCCAGTTTACCCGATCGCAAAATCTGATATAATCTCCCTTGACGCTTTCGTAGATTTGCTTTTGGACGCTGAAGCCAAACCGACCTTGACTGTAGTGCAGCCAAAGGCGATCGGCTATGTGCAAATCTTCGCAGGGTAATTGATTAATTTGCGTGAGTTCTAGCGCAGTTCCCGGTTCCAGCGACAGAGACTGACACATCACAGTCCAAGTTTCGCGATCGGCTTCTTTCCACTTTTTGTTTGACAAAAAATCCCGCAGTTTGGTATAATCAACTCCCCGTCGAGAAATGAGATTCAAATCGAAAGTTGAAGTAACAGATAAGGACAAAGTTTCAGCAGAATTGGCGGCGGATTTGGTCGGTAAAATAGGAAGTTCGGGAGTTTGCGGCGCGGTGAAATCTGCTGGATTTTCGGGATTGTTGAGAGTAGGGGCGATCCTCTCCGAGGGCTGCGCTAACGGCATTTTCGGCAAAATCAAATTGCGATCGCGCCTATCCAAAGCTGCATCGATATCTTGCAAAACTTCCGCAGCAAAACCGTATCGCTGATTGAGATGAGTTTGCAGCAATTTATCTAAAATTTCACCTAACTCGGCGCTAATACTCGTGCCTTTGGGGAGAAAATCGCGCCACCACCAGCGCTCGCTGTCGTAGTCGTACATATCCAACGGAGGGACTTGCGTCATCAGGCGAATGCAAGTAACACCAAAACTGTAAAGGTCGCTAGCAGGAAATACTTTGCCGCGCATTTGTTCGGGTGCTACATAATCTTGACTGCCGATGAGCGTTGCCGGACGGAGTATCGCTGTATCAGTCATCAGTTTGGCAATGCCGAAGTCGATCAATACGGGTTTGCTGTCCGACTGGCGGCGGATAATATTTTCTGGTTTGATGTCGCGGTGAATGACGCGCTTTTCGTGGATGAATTGCAGCACGGGCAATAAGTCTTGCAGCAGTTGCCAAATTCGATCTTCACCGTATACACTTTCGTCTAGTTCTTGTTTGAGAGTCGGGCCTTCGATAAACTCTTGGACTAAATATATCTGCTGTTCTTGTTCAAAGCAGGCTAATAAGTTGGGGATTTGCGGGTGTTTTCCGAGTTCGTCTAAACGGATGGCTTCTTGGTGGAATAATTCTAGGGCTTTTTTGAAGATTTCGGGATCGCGATCGTAAAAATGAAATTGCTTGACTGCACAGCGGGGTTGAGATGGGATGTCTTCATCGATTGCTAGGAAAGTTTTGCCGAATCCGCCTTTACCTAATAGTTGAATTGCGCGATACCGCTGTCTCAGCAATAGGTTAAAGCCGCAGTTTGAGCAATGTTCTGCGGTGTTGGAGTTTTCGGGTTCTTGACATTCTGGGTTAAGGCAGTAAGTCATAGGGATTTTAGATTGGGGACAAGATTTTTTTGAACGAACCGCGAAGACGCTAAGGGCGCGAAGGAAGAGGGAAGAGGGAAGAGGGAGGGTTGACAACTGATGGAGTCTGGGGTATGAGGCTATTTTAAGGCGCTGGTGGGATTTGGGAGGCTGGGAGGGCTGCCGATGTCGGGCGGCGCGGCTGTTGGGGTGCGCTCGTGTTGCCGATCGCCCGAAAAGCCGCGCAAAATTGTGCTAAATTCTTACTGTGTCTGGGTTTAAGGCGCAATCGACCTGTCGGGTTCCGGGATGCTCGGAAATATTTCAAAATATTTTTGCCTTACCCCTAGACTTGTGCTAAAGTTAGATGCTATAGTAAAAAACAACACGGCGAGTGTAGCCAAGTGGTTAAGGCAGTGGTTTGTGGTACCACCATTCGTGGGTTCAATTCCCATCATTCGCCCTTTTAATTCTAGATTGTTTGATGAGGTCGCCTCCGGGTGCGCAGTCGCAGTAGGGTGCGCAGTGCGCACCCTACAGATAGTGCGCACCTTAATCTTTGGGATTTAGCGGTTCTGCCGGCACAAGTTGCGATGTGCTAATCTAAAATCTCGAATCAAAATTAAAAATTCAAAATATGCCGTCTTTAGTAGCAGAAGATTGGGGATATAAATTTAGTGGCGATCGCACAATTAATAAGTTTATTCGCGATGTTGAAGGAGAATCGGCTTTAGCGAAATATTGCGATTGGGAATGCAGAGATCGTGCGGAAATTCTGATGTCGGAGATAGCCGGCGAATCTCACAGTCTTTTCTACGTGCGCCGCCAAAAGGTAAATGAGAGATTTTCGGAAGAGGAAATCTGGGAGTTGATTCTTGCTACTGATGGAGATGATTTTGGATTACCTCAATTGCTGCAAAAAGCCGATCGCACTTTGCGGTTGTTAGCAACTGTACGCACAGAAGATGGAATCGGCGGCTTGAAACTGCTGGATGCTGGTTTGGTGGCGCTTCCCAGAGGGAGAAAAGATGGGTATGGTTTGCCGGTTCAGTTGCGGCTTTTGGCTAAAAGTAGATCGCCAATTCCTGTAAAGTCGATCGCCCGCGTCAGACAAATGCCGTTTTGGGACGACAGACACATACCTACTACCGAACAATTAAAGGTTTGGCATACTTTTTTAAATGTTGAAAAACGCATCGCCGAAGCGCGTCAATTTTGCGTGCCTTTCCGAGCTCACAATTACGGTTCCGGCTTCAAAATCGTTACTTTTGAAATCGATCGCAATTCGGCAACTCTTGACGGCTACGATGAAAATTCCTTAGAATTGAGCGACTTTCGCGAAAGGCTGAAAAAAGCCAGAAATGAAGAAATTATTCTGTTTGATTCGCCGCCGGGAAGCAGAAGCAGCCGCGATGGCGAGACGTTGGGCTGCATCGCCGAAATTGATTTTGAACAGGGTAAATTGCGGATTAAGTTAGATGTTGATTTGGGCGATCGCCTGGCGGGCGGCAGATATCAACTTCCCAAACAAGGATTTTTGTATTTCGAGGCGGCGGGCGATATCAGTCAAATCGAACGCAAGAAAAAAGCTTTAAAAATGCTGACAGATGGACGCGCTCAAAATCCCTATTTGAGCGAGTTTTTATTCGATTCTTCTCAGGCGAGAAGCCCGGAAAAATTGATAAAATTGGATCGGGAAAATTTATTAAATCCCAATGCTAATGACGACCAACTTGCGGCTGTAGAAACGGTGCTTTCGGCGCGGGATTTGATTTTGATTCAAGGGCCGCCGGGAACGGGAAAAACGACTGTGATTGCGGAAATTTGCTATCAAATTGCCCGTCAGGGCGGCAAAACGCTGATTGCTTCCCAAGCTAATTTGGCTGTAGATAATGCTTTGAGTCGCTTAGTTCACAATCCGGCGATTCGGGCTTTGCGGAAGGGAAAAGCTCATAAGGTGCAGGAAGAAGGCCAGCCGTTTTTGGAGGAAAATGCGATCGGCACTTGGCTGCAAAATACGGCGGCTGACTGCGAACAAAAGCTCTCGCAGCGCCTGACTAATGTCCAGTCTTTGCGGCAGTTGCTGGCAGAATCAGACAGGTTTACAGCTTATTTTACGGCTGAAAAAGCTTTTTTTAACGAACTAAAGCACTTGCACGAAAGTAAGGCTAATTTTGAGGAAAGGTGGAACGAACAATCGAAAAATTATGAACTGATTTTAACCGAAAAAAACGAAATTGAATCTGTTGTTTCTGGGCTGGAAAATCTGCTGGATGCGCCGGATGTTGACTGGGAATCTCCAGAAGTTGCCGAGTTTATGCCGAGGCTAAAACCTTATTCTGAAAACAATGTTTTAGTCGAAAATTTTATGGCAAATGTGCGGATTTGCGCCAGCAATGCTATTCAATTAGGCTTCGATCGCCCTGCTTGCGGCGCGTTTGGGATTGCGGTTTGGCTGCGGGAAACTGTAGCGGCGCAACTGTCGGAATTTAAGGCGGCATTCGATCGCGCTGATGGTGTTTGTCACGCTATGTCGGCGGTTGCGGAGGGTTTGCGGGTGTCGCGCCAGATGTCGGATGCTGTGAATCAACTCGAATTGGGCGATCGGCAAAATCAGACGCACCGCCACAATCTCGAACAGAAAATCAAGAATTTGGAACTGCGAAAAACGGAAATTGCCGCCGTTGTTGTCGCCGTTGCAGAGTGGATCGAGACAGCGGATACGGGACTTTATGAAGTTGTGAAATCTTGCTGCGAAACGGGCGCAATCCTGACCGATGAAATGGTAGAATTGCCCGCAGGACTTCTGAAAATCGCCCGATCGCTCAAATTGCCGATCGTCCCGCCCAAATGCAAAATTAATTTGCCCGATTTGGATCGGTTGCGAAACGCGGTATCCCACGAAGCAAACGGCGGTTTTAAGGACATCCAAGGGCAGCAGTTCCGGTTTAGCGAGTTTTTGCACCTAAATTTGAGTCAAACGCCGATCGTGCTCTCTGCGGGCGATCGTGCGCAGTGGCAGCAACTAGCCAAAGACTTCGCCAGCTATTCCCAAGTCAGCCAAAGTCAGCGCAAATTTATCATTGAAAAAGCTGCCACTTTCTTAAGTAACATCCAGCAATTTTACAGTCAATCATTGCAGCCAAATCAAATCCAAGCTACCTGCGATCGCCTAGTCAAAGAATTGCTGCACAGCATCCTCGCAAATGCTCGTCAGTGCGTGGTTCCCCTGAAAACAGAAACCGAACAGCAGCTTATAAAACAGCAGCAGCTATTAGATAAAATCGGTCAAACCGCGAACCAGCAGCAAATATCCGCCGCTAAACTTCAGGTAGAAACAGCGCAGCAAGAAGCGAACTTAAAAATTAGCGAAGTTACTAATTTGCTGCAAGCAATTGTCGAACAGCCAAACGCACCGGAAAAATTTCGGATTTTAGCCGAACAGTATCTCGCCCAAAAATCCAATATTTGGGAGCAGCCGCAGCATTTTATCAAGCAAGTTGAGGCTTGGAAAACCAGCGCGATAGTGCTTGAAAAATCGATTGCTGACTTAGACCCTTTTGGCATTTTGGAGGTAATCAAAACTACTCTTGACGAGCATTTATTGCCACTGCAAACAAAGGCTGCAACTTCGCAGCAGCAACTCGCAGAACTTCAAGCAGAATTGAGCGAAATTACCGCTCAACTGCAACAGCAGCAACCGACAGCAGCATTACTTGCTGAGAGAAAGTGGTGGGAGTCAATATGGCAAACTATCCCGGAACAATATGGGCCAAAAGTTCCAGACACAGGATTGTTTAACGTGGATTTTTTAAGCAAAATTAAGCGCTTATTCAAAACTTGGCAGCGGAAGTTAGAACAAGAAGAAACCGCCCTAAATCGTTCTCAAAACTTTGTGACTGATTGGATTGAAAAACTCCGAAATCCATCCGAAAAAGACCGCAACGATTTAAAGCAAATTTATATTGACAATGCTAACGTCATCGGCATTACTTGCGTGCAAGCTGCTAGCTTTGATTTTAGTAAAAATTTTCCCAGCTTTGATGCAGTGATTATTGACGAAGTTAGCAAATGCACTCCGCCAGAGTTGTTGATTCCCGCTTTGAAGGGCAGAAAATTAGTATTAGTGGGCGATCACAGGCAATTGCCGCCGATGTTCAATCAAAGTACGATCGACGATATCGCGGAAGATATCGGCTGTACCGGAGATGAACTTAGTTTCATCAAAGAATCGCTGTTCAAAGTGTTGTTTGAAAATGCCAGCGACAGCATCAAAAAAATGCTGACAACTCAGTATCGAATGCACCCGCAAATTATGGGCGCAATCAATCAGTTTTACCAGCAAAAACTCAACTGCGGCATTCTGGAAGCAGACACGAGACGCGCGCACCATCTCGCAGGTAAAATCATTAAAGAAAACAATCATATCCTGTGGGTTAAAACGCCCGTGGGACAAGGGTTTGAAGAGGGAAAACAGGGTACTTCGCGGTTGAATGTGAAGGAGATAGACGCGATCGAGCGTTTGTGCGAGCAAATGGAGGCGGCTTGGCAGTCCAAAGTTGCGATCGGCGAACCGCCCAAAGAAATAGGAATTATCACTTTTTACGGCGCTCAATTGAATGCAATTAAAGACAGAATCGAAGCCGAAAGATTTCCGTCTTTGAGCATCCGCACTGGTACGGTTGACATATTCCAAGGCATGGAAAGACCTGTAATTATTGTCAGCACAGTGTGCAATAATGTTAGGGGCGATATCGGATTTGCTAAGGAACCGGAACGGGTGAATGTGGCATTTTCCCGCGCTCAAGAATTGCTGGTAGTTGTCGGCTGTCACGATTTATTTACCCAACAAACAGGTACTGTGGGAAAAATGTATCAGGAAGTTTCAAAAACGGTGCGTCAGTGTGGAGGTTTTGTAGATGTTGCTAGCATCCTCAACTAAAGAAATTGACGCGAATTTAAGTTCGCTAGCGGCACAAATCGAGCAGCAAAATCCGGGTTTGTCGGTGTTAGCGGCGCGTCAATTCCGCTTTGCAATTCGTCAAACTCCGCTGGAGGTGGCGGTTAGCGAACCCCGCGAGTTTAACGTGTTGGAAGAGTTTATTTTGCGGGCGGGCGTTGAGTTTGAACCCGCGCCAACTTTGCAGGAGTTGGCGGATTTGCTGGGGTTGGACGAGATTTTTGTGAAGACTGCGGCGGCGAATCTGGTTAGTTTGGAAATCTTGGATGTGTCTGAAAACGGGAAAATTGGAATCGCCCCGCAAGGCAGAGATTTTTTCGATAAAGGTGCCGTTAGCCGATCGCAAATCCAATCACTTTATGCCATTTCCGATCCTTTAAATCAAACTCTTACCTTTAAACTCGATGCTTTAGCGGCAGAATCGCTCAACTTACCAGATTTAGCAGATTTAGTATCGCTCGAACATAAAATTAGCGATTTTGCGGATTTAAGTATAGCAGAAATCCAGCCATTAATTCAAGCTTCCGGCTTAGGAATTCACGCCCCAGACAACGGCAAAATCGTGTCTGAGTGCGATGTTGTCGGCGATGATTTAGAAATTTGGCAAACAGTCTCGATTTTTGTGTTGCTAAGTGCGATCGAATCTAAAACTACTATTCAAGTCAGACAGGGAAAGCAAATATTAGAAACAGCATCAAACTTGCTAAACGAACTCGAATCGCAACAAAAGTTTTCCTTAAATGAGTTGTGTAAATTACCAAAAGATGTCATCTCCCAAGAACCCGAAATAATCCCCACTCCCAAAACTCGGAAACCGGCATCTAAGAAGAAACCCAAGGAAACGATATGATGATGGCTTGAGTCCCGATTAACTTAAAATTCTTGATAAAATTAGGATTAGACCGATTGACAATATACCGCAAATTCGGTATAATTAATACTTGTTTGCAGTAGCGCTGAGAATTTGCCTGTGTCTGCCAAAGATACCTTCCACGAATCCGTAAAACGGGCCCTTGAAAAAGAACAGTGGGTGATTACTGCCGATCCACTAAAGTTTAAGTTTGGGAATATTAAATTTCAGGTCGATTTGGGAGCAGAAAGGTTAGTCGCAGCGGAGCGAGGAGGGGAGAAAATTGCAGTCGAAATCAAAAGCTTCCTCAATCCTTCTGTAATTACAGACTTTTATGCTGCATTGGGACAATTTCTCAGTTATCGGCTTGGATTGGCATCGCTAGAACCTAATCGCAAATTGTATTTGGCAGTTCCAATTGACGTGTATAGAACATTTTTTCAGTCTGAGTTTACTCAAGCTGCGGTACAACAGTATCAGGTATTGCTAATCGTATACGATTCAACAAATGAGGTAATTGTGCAATGGACAAACTAGCTCAATATCGTCAATACGTTCAGACATTAATGAGCCGTTATGCCGAAGATGATGTTTCCGATGATGAAGTCGAAGTGCAACTTATCTGCGACACAGAACGAGATCATTATCAGTGGATGAATGTCGGCTGGGAACACTTAACCCGGATTTATCAAACCATCATTCATATTGACATCAAAGATGGCAAAATCTGGCTTCAGCAAAATTTGACAGAGCAAAATCCTGCGGAGGAATTAGTTGCAATGGGAGTACCGAGAGAGGATATTGTTTTGGGATTGCACCCCCCATACAAACGACCGTATACTGATTACGGTGTAGCGTAAACAGTTGACAGTTGAGAGTTGACAGTCTATTCTTACGGTGCGTCAGTCTTAAGATTACTAAAAAAACTTAGGGTTTCTCTACTGACGCACCCTACAATATTACTGAGCTTTAACGCATTTCAGCATCCGCAAAGTAGCCGCCGCCGCGTAATTGCGCTTTGCAGAATCATCGGGAGCAAATCGATCGCCAATTTCGTTAAGAGACGAAGCCACAGAACAATAAGCAGACATTTGAGTAATAATAGCAGCAGCCCAATGATTCTGAGTGTCTGAAAAAGTTTTAGACGGCTCTTTAGCAACTAAATTCGGCTGCATTCCCCGCGCCGACAAACCGAATTCTGCCGCTCGGCGGAGCACCGCCATCAATTCAGCGCGAGTGACTGGCTGCATTGGTTTAAAAGTTCCATCTTGATAGCCGCTAACTATCTTGCTGTCCCGCGCAAATTGAACTTTTCCGGCACTCCAGCGCGAGCTGTCAACGTCGCTGTAGGGACGGGTAGAAACACTGCTGGGAAATGTGATATTAGCACCTTGTATTCCTTTCAAAGATTCCAATACTAAAGATACTAATTGCTCTCTGGTAACAGCAAGTTGCGGGCGAAAGGTATTATCTTGAGCAAATCCGGCTACAAATCCAAGCCCCACAGCTTCTTTAATTTCGGAAGCGTAAATATCGGTTGCAATATCTCTGAATGTATTTCCGCCGGTATTTCCGCCGGTATTTCCGCCGGTATTGGCAGTTTCTCCCGGTGCGAGTTCCTTGCTAGTGAAATAAAAGTGGCCTAATGTGCGACCTTGATAAGCTCTTTTTGTCAAGCGCCAAGCAGGATCGAGAGTGATTTTCATGAAGCCGTTAGTATCGCCGTTTGTGCGGCCGATGATTATCGGTTTACCGTTCGGATCGGTGGGAGTTCCAATTAGTAAAACATTGCCGTCAACGCTTTGCAACATCAGGCTGTATTTTAATGCTAAATCGGTGCCGGCCATGCGAATAGAAAAGCCGTTGCTGTCAGTGGCGCGGCCGCAAATGCCGGTGAAATCAAAAGTAGCTAATAACGGATCGACTGTAACGGGATTAGAACCGCTTTCGCTCCAGCACTTCCGTCTGTCTGTGACTTGTTCTACAATTAACAATTGGTAGCCGGTCAGACCGCCCGGTTGTGCGATCGCAATTACTCGGTCTTGGTTAATTTCGGTTTCCTCAAAAGTATATGCTTTAGCCGAACCGATCGCCCCGAGTGTTAAAATTGCTGAACCGGCCAGTGCGGCGGCTGTTCGTACCAGTGAATGTTTCATAATTTTTCCCTCTTTACCCCTTGTTTTGACGAGACCTATCCAGAACAAAAAAAGGTCGCGCTCTTGTGACAACAAGATTGAATTTTACCATTTCTTGTTCCGGTGATATCGTTTGCGCTTGCACCGCAATTGATATTACCCGCTCCCTGGGTCGATCGCCCGGACGGTAGCAGCCCGTGCGATTATTGCGGGGCCGGGGAAACGGCCTTGCCGCGAAAGAGAGTTGCTGGCGGCAAAATATCGCAGTATTGACAAAAAAAACGGTGCGTTACACTCTTGTTAACGCACCCTAAAACAAACATTCAAAAAGTGCCTTTCGCTTCTAGCGAAACATACTGCTAACAGAACTATCTTCGTGAATCCGCCAAATAGTTTCGCCCAGCAAATTCGCTACCGAAAGCACAGTCAACTGCGGGAACTGATTCTCTTCTGGGACAGGAATTGTATTCGTCACAATTACTTCTTCCAACACTCCGCTAGACAAACGCTCGATCGCCGGAGGCGAAAAAACAGCATGAGTAGCACAAGCATAAACCTGCCTCGCACCTTGGCGGCGCAACAATCTCGCGCCTTCACAAATCGTACCCGCAGTGTCGATCATGTCGTCCACTAACACCGCTGTTTTGCCTCTGACATCCCCGATGACGTTCATCACTTCGGCGACGTTGTGAGCTTGACGGCGCTTGTCAATAATTGCCAATGGCGCGTCATTCAGCTTTTTGGCAAAAGCCCTAGCCCTGGCGACTCCGCCGACATCTGGCGAAACCACAACAATATCCGTCAACTGCTTGCTCTTGAGATAATCTAGGAGTATGGGCGAGCCGTAAACGTGGTCGAAAGGAATGTCAAAATAACCTTGAATCTGAGCCGAGTGCAAATCCATCGCCAAAATGCGACCAGCCCCAGCTTCTGTAATCAAATTAGCGACTAATTTTGCTGTTATCGACTCTCTTCCGGCAGTTTTGCGGTCTGCCCTAGCATATCCGTAATAGGGAATGACGGCAGTAATTTGTCGGGCCGAAGCGCGGCGGCAAGCATCGATCATAATTAACAATTCCATGAGGCGATCGTTCACCGGACAGCAAGTTGGCTGAATCAAGTAAACATCGCAACCCCGAATCGATTCTTGAATTTGAACGTAGAGTTCCCCATCAGCGAACCGCTTGCGAACCATCGGCCCCAAATCGATCCCCAGATAGCGAGCCACCTCTTGGGCGAGGGGAACATTAGCAGAACCGGAGAAGAGCCGCAGACGGTCGTGAGCAGAAATCGGCGGCTCGGGAAGCGGAAGCGGTAAAGTAGCAGAACGGATCACAGCAGGCCTCTTGCAGGACGTTTATTCCACCGCCATATTAGCATCTGATAACTAGAAATATTCAGCCAATATTTTGATATATTTAACTTTCGAGGCGGTCGCAAGTGTTAAGTTAGGCGAACTGAATAGGACTTGCAGAAGCAGGTCAATCGATTTGAGATTTGAGATTTGAGATTTGAGATTTGAGATTTGAGAAAGCGACCCCGCTGATAAATCTGGGGGCTGGCGATCGCGAGCGAGGAGCTTTTTTCCGGCTTCGCGGATGAATCCGGGGGCAAGAGACTCAAAGGCTCGATCGTCTAATTAGAGGGTCTTGCCCGAAGTGCAGCCGCCCCAAATTCGGTCGAAAGCCGAAGGCATCGGGGTAGAAGGCGATAAAAATGCCACCGACAGGCAATAAACTTGAAAAATACGGTAAAAAAGTTAAGAATCGGAAGCATACTCCAGATTTTTGATGTCGGGCAAAGCAAGGTAGAAATCGATGAGCTTAAGAGAACGGATTGACGCAGAAATCAAAACAGCCATGAAGTCCAAGGACAAAGTTCGCTTGGAAACAGTTCGCGGCATCAAGAAATTTATTCTCGAAAAAGAAGTCAGCCTCCGTCCCTCCGGGCAAGAGACGCTGACAGAAGCTCAAGAACTGGAAATTTTGATGCAAATAGCCAAACAGCGCCGGGATTCGATCGAACAATACCGCAAAGGCGGCCGCGAAGATTTAGTGGCACAAGAGGAAGCGGAGTTGGCAATTCTGGAAGAGTATTTGCCGCCGCAGATGTCAGACGAAGAGGTGAGTCAAGTCGTTGACGAAGTAATTGCGTCGGTTGGCGCTACTTCTGCAAAAGATATGGGGAAGGTGATGGGCAAGGCAATGCAGCAGCTTAAAGGCAAAGCAGACGGTAACAAAATTCAAGACATGGTGAAAGCAAAGCTTAGTCCTTAGTCCTTAGTCCTTAGTCCTTAGTCATTAGTCAGAACTTACATCTTGCACCATTCGTGTGGAAGCCTTTTATGGACGGGCAGGATGCCCATCCCACAAGAAATTCACTCTTTGTGGAACAGGCCGGAAAGCCTGTTGCTGACATTGGTGCAAGATGTGAGTCAGAACGAAGAATGTAGGGGCTCTCCCCCCTGCGGTTGCCCCGAATTAAATTTGCAATAAAAAACTGGTTTCTGGAACTTGCGTCAAAAAACATAAAATGCTAAGTTTGGTCGGGATTCGGAACTAGAGACAGTGAAGTACGCTCTTGAGCATTAAAGATTTAGGATTCTAAGTCTGCCAGCGATCGCCGATTATTTAACAGTTTTTACTTAAACTTATGCAGCCACCTATTGCTATTGGAACTCTCCTGCAAAACCGCTACCGCTTGGTGAATATTTTAGGTCAAGGGGGATTTGGCCGCACTTATTTAGTAGAAGATTTGGGGCGGTTTCAAGAACGCTGCGCCTTGAAAGAATTGATTCCGGTGCAAAGCGGGCCTTACGTTTTGGAAAAATCGAAGGAATTGTTTGAAAGAGAGGCGGCAATTCTTTACAAAATTGCACACCCGCAAATTCCCCAGTTTCGGGCAATATTTGAAGAGAACCAGCGTCTGTTTTTAGTGCAGGATTACGTAGAAGGGATGACCTACCGCGAACTGCTGCTCGATCGAACTTCAACAGGCCGCACCTTCAGCGAAGCCGAAGTTTTAGTATTTATCCGGCAAATGCTGCCGGTACTGGCTCACATCCACGCCCGCGGCATCATCCACCGCGACATCTCCCCGGACAACATAATTCTCCGGGAAAATGACAAGTTGCCCGTACTGATCGACTTTGGAGTAGTAAAAGAACTCGCCACCAAAGTCCAATCTCCCGAAGGCACAGCCCACGCGACAACTGTCGGTAAAATCGGCTACGCGCCGCTGGAACAGTTGCAAAGCGGGCGCGCCACGGCCAGCAGCGACCTCTACGCCTTAGCTGTGACGGCGATCGTCCTGGTGGCGGGAAAAGAACCGCAGGAATTGCTCGATCGAACAACGCTGCAGTGGAATTGGCAGCAGCAAGTGCAGGTAAGCCCGGGTTTGGCTGCGGTGCTGAACCGGATGCTGAAGCGCTCTCCGGGCGATCGCTATCAATCCGTCAGCGAAGTCGCCCAAGCACTCGACGGCCAAACTAATCCTCAGCCCAATGCGCCAACTGTACCGCCCTCGCCGCCAGCCGTTCAACCAGACCCTTCCCTAATCGCAACAGTGGCCGTGGGCCGCGGGCCCGAGCGAGCCGCCCAGAGTTCCCACCCGCAAAACCAGCCAGACCCGCTAATCGAGCCGGCCGGCAGCTCTATTTGGGACAATCCCGTCGCTGCGATCGGACTGCTGGCCGGCTTAGTAATCTTGACAGGCTTCGGTTCCTGGGCTTTAGTCGGCTCATTTCTCAACAACAACCCGCCCCCCAAACCAACTCCGACAGCCCCCGAACTCACAAGTCCAGCACCAGCACTAACTCCGGTACCAAACCCGCAACCTTTGCCAACCCCAAGCCCAGAACCGACACCAACTCCCAGCCCAGAACCTTTGCCGGAACCCAGCCCAGAACCTTTGCCGGAACCCAGCCCGGAATTACCCCCGGAACCCAGCCCGGAATTACCCCCGGAACCCAGCCCGGAATTA
>JAUBOG010000686.1:0-2738 GCA_036700105.1 Microcoleus occultus BM001215583 | reverse complement strand
GGGACACGGCACTGCCGTGTCCCTACACTTCACAAACCTGGAATACGCTGTATCAATTCTCCTTTCGTCTTGCAAAAATCATGAGTGTTCGATTGGTTTCTTCAACGCTGTTTGTCAGGTGCGTCGCTGCGAGATTGTCGCTTTTTTTGAGAATTGTAGATCGCGACGCACCCTACAGTTACTATTATTATGCATTCACCAACAATCGAAATGGAAATTATATCACAATAAGGGAATTTCGACCTTAATTTTGCAACCAGATCCGGGTGCTGTTGTTAAGTGAAACTCGCCGTCTAAAGCTGCGATGCGTTCTTGCATTCCCCGCAGTCCAAAACCGCCTGTGACCCCATCCAAACAGAATCCTCGGCCGTTGTCTTTTATTTCCAAACAAACTCGATCGCCTGTCGTAATTAGTTTAATTTGCACTTGAGTAGCCTTAGCATATTTAGAAATATTAGTAAATGCTTCTTGAACAATTCGATAGATTGTTTTAGATATAGATACGGAAAGCGATTTCATGAGGTGAATGTCAGCATTGGGAGTAATGCCTGTCACTTGCCGAAACTCTTCTGCTAAAGTTGCGATCGTCTCTTCTAACGGCTGTTCGACTTGTTCGTCTGCGCGCAGTGCCCTGACCGATTGCCGCACTTCTTGCATCGCCGTTGTGCCCAAACGCTGCGCCTGAGCCAGAAAAGATTGGGCTTGAGCGGGGTCGGAAAGCAACAGGGACGCAGCGGCCTGTAGCTGAACATTGAGGGCGGTGAGGGAATGTCCTAATGAGTCGTGAATCTCGCGGGCGATCCGGTTGCGTTCTTCGATCGCAGCCATTTCTTCAATACGCTGTTTGAGCGATCGCTCCTGTTGTAGAGCTTGCAACAGATTTGCCTGAGTTTGCTGCAACTGCTGATTTTGGGCTTGAAGCTGCATTTGCAGTCGCCGGACGGTAAGCTGATTTTCGATCCGGGCGAGAACTTCCTCGACTTGGAACGGTTTTTGGATGTAATCTACGCCACCGCTGGTAAAGGCTTTGACTTTATCGAATACCTCATCCAGCGCACTGATGAAAATCACCGGAATCTCGCGAGTCTGTGGATTTTCTTTCAGACGCTGACAAACCTCGTAGCCGTCGAGATCCGGCATTTTGATATCGAGCATAATGAGGTCGGGCACAGCCGCTTGTGCTCCCATCAGCGCCATCGCGCCGTTAATCACGCTTCGGACTTTGTATCCGCGATCGGTTAAGGCAGATGACAGCAGGCGCAGGTTATCGGGCGTGTCATCTACGATCAGAATATTTCCTTTGGAAGCAGCACGGGGAAAGTTCATTTTGCATTCCTTCCAAACTTAAGGTTGCGATTCGGTTAACCTGATATCTGCCACCAATGTCATATCGTTTACGGTTGTTTCTGAACGATCTAACCGCAGAGAGCGCAGAGGGCGCAGAGGAAGAGAAGAGAAGAGAGAGATGAATAATTCGGATTTCAACTGATTTGATATCAATTTTTATTCAGGGATGTTGCCTAACCTTTCTCTCAATTCATCAGCCGATAACTGTGGCAGTTGTTCTACCAACAAGGTCAATTCTGCCAGGGGCAATGCCAGTAAATTGGTAACAGCCTGTTGCAGAATTTCCTCCCTGTTAGCAACGGACATTTTCAAGACATTTTCAGCTAACAATTTCACTGCTGATTCTCGCCCAGCTTCATCGACACTCAGCATCGATATGGCCAGCAACAACACGGTAAATTCCGCCGCCGACAACTTCGATATGGGAGACAGAAAAACTGTCATTTTTGGACTAATTTCTCCAAATCTAACTCGCAGAAAATTTTCTAAAATTAAGCGCTGCTGTTCTTCTCTGCCTTCTTCTCTAGCTTTTTGTTGTGCTGCTTGTATTTGTTGTTGAAAAAGCGGTGTAATGGCCATAATTAACTCCTGCTCTTCTGGCTCTAATGCCTGTGGGGCATCGGTTACTAAATTTGACTGCAACCTATATAATAACTCTAACGCAGTAATCCGCAGGGGATCGTCCGCGGCTAAAGCGCTCAATTGGGCGATCGCCCTCTGCTGTACTTTTCCTTTCCCCAAAATCCTCAACCACAGGGTTTCTGGTGTTTCGGGCAACTGGTGAATCACCACAATTGCCACTCGCCAGTGTTCCGGGAAAAAATAGATTCCCTCAAGCCAATTAGAGAGGTTTGGTATGCCACCAAAACCCGACACTAATGCTTTTGAGGCTGTCGGTGTTAAAATCCACAGTTTCGGCAACTGAGCCCAGTCGTAGCGAGTATTTTCTCTTCTGGCCTGCCTCTCTGATTCTCTTTGCAAATCCAGTAACTTACTCGTGCAGCTCCAGACTTCGCTGATAGTTATCGGATTGCGAAACGGTTCAAAAATTGCAGTCGTGGTTGCCATTTTTCCCAACAATCCTAGATTTTCTGAATATTCTGGAATTGGAGTGCCTGGAGTGAAGTAGACATCGATTTCTCTGACTTCACTCGTCACATCGCGACTGATATTTACCGTGCCGATCGGCGACAGCAACTCTTCGAGGTATTCTTTGGCAAAGCGATCGTGAATAAATCGCGTCATAGAAATTAGGTAGGATGGATTTTCTAATTTGTATTGAAGATAAGGGCGAACCTGCCCTTGTAAGCTGTGGAGCATTTAAAAGACGATACTCCTGTCCCACTGGAAGAATATGGAATTATTGAACCGCGAAGACGCGAAGGACACGA
>JAUBOG010000685.1:0-2749 GCA_036700105.1 Microcoleus occultus BM001215583 | reverse complement strand
GGTAATATGCCTCAATTTCAGCATGGGATTTTGCCCCTGGTGGGTACAAGAGGTCAGCTACATCCTTGAGGATACCGACACCATTTATGAGGGAGTGGTAAATAAATCCTTTGAGAAAATCTATGACAGCCTGTTTTCCCAGTGCCATTACCCTACGAAATTCGCGGAGAAATTTCTGTATTTTGTCCTGATTTGGTGGATTACCTCCACCAGACCCGGCAACCCAATTATCTGGAAAATTCTCTAGTTCTTGTGGAGGAGTAATACGACGCGGTGGTATCCAAATATCCTTACTAGGCTTCGGAGGCTTCTGTAAATCGATCGGCTTATTTTTCGGAGCCTTATTCAACCGCGGCGGCTCCCCAAATTTCGGGACATCATTCACCTGCGGTGTTGTTTTCTTCGGGTCAAATCCTCCCTTTTTCGACTCAGACTCACTCGGTGCATACTTGCCATCTTTCCAACTAGACTTCGACCAACTTTCACTCCAGTCATTCCTGCCATCATCCCAGACAGTCCCGCTTCTCGTCCAACTCCAACTGCTGCCATTACTCGTATAAACAGCTCTTTTAGTTGTCGATTCTGAATCTGAGCCACTTATCGTCTCTGTCCAACGATAACCTCCCTTAAAATAAGACTTGGTGTAACTCGAAGTCCAGCGAGAATACTTGTAAATATCACTCACTACCCCCTTATTATCGTAACTGCTGTCCCTCAACCATTTTTCGTAAGTCGAACTGCCATTCTCTTCTTTTCTGCCATCTTTGTAAGTTGTGACTGTCTGTGAATTACGAGTGGTTGAGGTATCGCTACTGTTAGACGAATTGGTATTGTTGCCCTCGGTATTGCTATTGCTTTTACTCGCAGTTATTGTCAATTCGTCGCTGTTACTTTTGGTTGTATAAGTATCAGCTTTGTATTCGCTATCCCACTGCTCTTGATTTTCGGAATATCTTTCACTTTCGTTTTTAGAACTGGGTTTTCCGGCACTGTTGCTGCTGGAAGAGTTTGACTTGTTGATCGAATAATGGTCGCGATTGTGGTTTCTGGTTTCCGGCCCGTTTTTGTAAGTGTCTGTATTATTTCCGCTGGTGACTGAGTAACTACTATCTCGATTGTTTCTCCAAGAGTTAGTACCGTTGCTGCTGTTAGTTTCCTGGGACTGATTCTGGGTATACGTGTCTGTGTTGCTGGTGTTTTTGGATTTGCCGTCATCGTAACTGGTGTTGTAGTTATTGTTTCCTTCTGAGTAAGTATCGCGGGTGCTACTACCGACGGTTTTGCCGTTGGTTGTGGTATTGTCCCAGGTGTTGTTGGTGATTGAACGGTTGTCTCTGCTATTGTTTGTTTTGGAGAAGTTGCTGTTTGTTTTGCTGTGAGAGTCGGATTGAGTTACTTCTGAATTTTCGCCGCTGTAGGTGCTGTTGGAATTGTTGCCTTTGTTGCTCGAAGTCCTGTTGGTTTTTCCTTTTTTTTGGGTTGTAGTGTTGTCGCCGGAACTTCCATTGCTGCTGGTATACTGATTGTTTGTAGTTGATTTTGAACCTGATTCTTCTTGGGTCTTAGAGTTGCTTTCTGCATAGCTACCGTCGTGTTTGCCATCGGATTGAGTTTGGCTGTTTAGGTAGCTGTCGGAAGCACTTTTCTGAGTTTGTGAAGGACTTGTATAGTTGCGATTTGAACTCCATTTCTGTTTGTATGAGCTTTGGCTATTTCCTATGCCTTCGTATTTGAGTCGGCTGATGTTTTCTTGGGATTTATTTGTTCTTTCTATTGAGTAGAGGGAAAGGTTTTTGTCTGTGTAGTCCTTGGTGTTTGTGTTTGTATCTGTTTTTGTTTCGTACAAAGAGTTACTGTTACTGTTGGTATTCCTGCGGCTTTTGTTCCAGTTGGAGTTTGTATGCGAGTAGCTTCTGTTGGTTTGGGCGTTTGTGCTGGTTGTGTTGTTATATTTGCTGGTATTTGATGTGGTATTTTGGGGTTGTTCTGTGGTGCTGGAACTGGTGCCTTGGTTGTAGTCTCCGGTTGAGGTGCTGGTGGTTTTTGGTTGGTTGGTTGTGGCGTTGGTTAGGGCTGCTCTTGATGAGGGTTTGGCTGCGGTATTTGTTGTATTTTCGTCGGCATTAATTAGGGGTTTTATTAATTGTTTAGTTGCTGCTATTACTGGGATTGCGGGGATGGTTTCGGTGGCGGTGGCTATTGCTAATTCTTGGTTGAGTATGCCGTATCCTGTTCTTTCGTCCCATCCGGGTATGTCGATGTCAGAAGCTGTATTGAGGAGAATGTTTTTGATTTGTTGGTAATCCAGAGATGGGTTGGCCGCCCACATTTGCGAGATGGTATTCGTGACTTTAGCAGCGGCGATTGACGTGCCTTGTTTGGTTGCGTTTGTTGCAGTTTCTGCTGTTTGGTGAGTGTCGGTTGGTGCTAAAATATCCAAACCTCCTCCGTAGCTGGAATAGGCGGCGCGATAGTTGTTTTCGGCTGCGCCGACAGTGATGATATTGTTGTATTCTGTGGAGGCTTGTCCGAGGGCGGAGATGAGATTCCCTTCGTTACCGGCGGCTGCTACAATCAGAATGTTGTTTTCCTGAGCGTATTGAAGTGCCGATCGTTCTGCTGCTGTCAGTTTGTGCCGTGTGGTTTGCCCTCCGTCGGGATTGATTTGGGTTAAGTCGAAGCTGAGGTTGACGGCGGCGTTGGGTTGTTTTGCAGCAATGGCTGCGTCTACAAATTCTATCAGCGATTG
>JAUBOG010000684.1:0-2761 GCA_036700105.1 Microcoleus occultus BM001215583 | reverse complement strand
GGTAATATGCCTCAATTTCAGCATGGGATTTTGCCCCTGGTGGGTACAAGAGGTCGGCTACATCCTTGAGGATACCGACACCATTTATCAGAGCGTGGTAAATGAATCCTTTGAGAAAATCTATGACGGCCTGTTTTCCCTGTGCTATCACCCTCCGAAATTCGCGAAGAAATTTCTGTATTTTGTCCTCTTTGGGAGAATTATTAGGACTTCCAAGGCCTGCAAAAAAATCTCCTGAAAACTTTTCCGGCTCTGGTCTGTCAGCGATCGGCTGCTCAAAAAACTCTTTACTCGGCTGCGGCTTGTGCTTCGGCTTCTTATTCAAATCCACAACATTCTTCGGCACCTTATTCAACCGCGGCGCTTCCCCAGCTTTGGGCAAATTATTCGTCTGCGTCCCCGTTCCCTTTGGATTGTAAGAACCTCTCGTAGTTTCCGATTCACCCGGTACAGACCTCCCATTCTCCCAATTAGACTTCGACCAACTCTCACTCCAATTATTGCGCCCGTCATCCCACACAGTCCCGCTGCGAGTCCAACTCCAATCGCTTCGCTTGCTAGTATTCGTCCCTCCTTTCGTTACCGATTCGGAATTAGTACCGCTGATGGTTTCACTCCAACTGTAACCGCCTTTAAACTCCGACCTGCTGTAACTCGAACTCCAACTCTCATAACCGTTCGTCGTAGCAGTCACGCCTCGATCCGTTGCTGTTTCATTCCACCATCTCTGGTAACTTGAACCCTCATTCTCATTTTTCAGACCATCTTTATAAACCGTAAGTGTTTGCGAATTTTGAGTGCGAACCGTATCGCTGCTGCTGGATGAAGTATTGTTAGTTCCGTCATTATTGCTGGTGGAACGAGTAGATGTAATTGTCTGGTCATCCCCCCTGCTTGTCGTAGTATAAGCATCGACCTTATACTCGCTTTCGCTTTGAACAAAGTTCTCGGAATAGCTTTCTTGATTGTTTTTAGAGGTGACTTTCCCCGAACTATTAGCACTATAACCATCCGACTTCGTTACCGAATAGTTATCTGTAATCCTGCTGCTGGTTTGCGGCCCGTGTTTGTAAGTTTGCGTGTCATTACCCTGCCTGACAGAGTAATTGTTGTGCCGATTGTTCTGCCGATATGCAGAACCCTGACTGCTGTTGGTTTGCTCGGATTGATTGACAGTATAAGTGTCTTGATAGCTGTGATTTTTTGACTTGCCGTCGTCGTAACTGGTTTGACTGTTGGTGCTGCCTTCTGAATAAACATCGCGGGTGTTGCTGTTGATAGCTACACCATTAACTGTCGTGTTGTCCCAAGTAGAATTGGTGACAGAATAGTTGTCGTTGTTGCTGCTGTTTTTGGAGAATCCGCTGCTGTTGCTGTTAGTCGAATTCGACGTGGTGACAGTAGTTTCATCACCGGTGTGAGTGTTGTTGGAACTGCTACCGTTACTGCTATTAATCCAATCAGCGTTGCCTGCGGTTTGAGTTGCACTCTTGCTAGTTGATATGTTGTTGCCGTTGGTATGGCGGCTGCTGTTGCTGGATTTTGACCCCCAATCATCTTGACGGTTGCCATTAGCTATGCTGAGGTTCGTACCGTATTGGCTGTTAGATTGGGATTTGCTGTTGCGGTAACTTTCTGCTGAATTGTTTGTTGCTTGTGTAGGAGTGGTATAGTCGTAAGAACTGCGGGATTTCTGAGCGGATTCGCTACTGTCGCTGCGAGTTCCTTCGTATTTAACTCGGCTGTAGTTTTGTTGCGATTGATTTTTTTGTTCGAGTGAGTTTTGAGAAAAGCTTTTGCTGGTGTGGGTAGCAGCATTTGTAGTGGAATCGCTGGTAGATTCGTCAAAAGAGTTGCCCTTGCTGTTGGTTTTGACGCTGCTTTTATCCCAAGTTGACTCGGTGTTAGAGAAGCTGCTAAGGATTCGAGAGTTGGTAGTAGTTGTGCCGTTGGAACCACTGGTAGAAGTGGTTTTGTATGGCGCTAAGTCTGTGGTATGAGAACTGGTGCCAACGTTGGAGTCTCCGGTCGATCTAGTGGTGGTCTTTGGCGTGCCTGGGGCGGTGGTTGCAGTTGCTCTTTCTGAGGGTTTTGGTGCGGTAGAATTGTCAGAGTTATTTGTAGTGGCATCAGCATCAATTAAGGGTTTTGTCAATAGTTTGGCTGCTGCCAATACTGGTATTGCGGGGATGGTTTCGGCTGCTGTAGCAATGGCTGATTCTGCGTCGAGTATGCCGTACCCCGTCCTTTCATCCCAGTCGGGTACGTCTATGTCTTTAGCTGTTTTCAGGAGGATGTTTTTGATTTGCTGGTAGTTGAGGGATGGGTTGGCTGCCCACATTTGGGAGATGGTGTTGGTGACTTTAGCTGCTGCTATTGATGTGCCTTGTTTTGTTTCGGTTGTTGCTGTTTCTGTTGTTTGTGGGATGCTTGTTGGTGCTAGAATATCTAAGCCTTCTCCGTAGCTGGAATAGCCAGCTCGATAGTTGTTTTCGGATGCTCCGACAGTGAGGATATTGTTGTATTCTGTGGAGGCTTGTCCGAGGGCAGAGAGGAGATTCCCTTCGTTACCGGCCGCTGCTACAATCAGAATGTTGTTTTCCTGAGCGTATTTAAGTGCCGATCGTTCTGCTGCTGTCAGTTGGTGCCGTGTGGTTTGCGTGCCGTCGGGATTGATTTGGGTTAAGTCGAAGCTGAGGTTAACGACGGCGTTGGGTTGTTTTGCAGCAATGGCTGCGTCTACAAATTCTATCAGCGATTG
>JAUBOG010000683.1:0-2762 GCA_036700105.1 Microcoleus occultus BM001215583 | reverse complement strand
ATGTCGTGTCGCTTGAAGGTGAACGGAATTTCGTTTTAGGGTTGCGTACAACGTTTATGAAAGTATCCGACTAGCCCTTTTAAATTAGCCCTTTGATATTGATCATTGGGCTTGTCGGTATACTTTGTGTTGACCGACATTGTTCTATTAGGGGTAAAGTATTTCTTTTGTTTACTTTTTTAAAGTGATTCGGATACTTTTTTTAAGTCGTTTTATTTTATCGTAATAAATTTAGCTAATTTCTGTTGTTTTTGGTTACGTAAACTCATAGAACTGCTTTGCCAACATATTTTTATTAGCTAAAAGGTATTATCCATAAGCATTTAAACCTTATCCATAATGACCATGCTTATAATACGACGCTATTTGAATGAGCGTTTCTTTATGACAATTCGGACAACAATTAATTGATTTACCAACTTGCAATAGCAGTCTAGTTTGCCAACTGATTTTCACTCTTATTGGATGAGCAGGGATGTTCATCATTTTCGTAATCTCTTTAATTCTCTCCGTCCTGCCTCTATTGGCTAAATAACCATAGCTCCGTATTCTAGTAAATCTTTTTGGTAAAATATGCTGTTTAAATCTTGTGACAAAGTCACATGCATTTACCTCCATCAATTTTTCATTACTATTATCCGCATAATCTTTGTACTTAAATTGTACGCGATTATTATCAGAATCAAATCTTACAATTCTGCTATTGGTAATAGCTGTTTTGTGAGTGTACCTACCTAAATAACTGATAACTTGTTGTGGGCCACCAAATGGTCTTTTGGCATAAACAACCCATTCTTTTTTGTAAAGCTCTTTTAGTAAAATATTTAAATCTGATTTGGGGCTTACCCTTAATTGATTATTTTCTAAAAGTACCTTTATTCCCATCAAATATTTAGCTCTAAAAACTTTGGCTAATGCTTTAATTGGAAAAATAAATTGTTTACTGTTTCTAACAGCATTTCTCCAGTATTGTATCCCACTAGTATTATCAATACCCCCACTACTTATAATACAGTGAACATGTGGATGAAAACTTAACTGCTGACCCCACGTGTGTAATAAACTTAGAATACCTGGCGTAGCTCCTAAGTATTTCTTGTCTTTACTAAAAGTTAATAATGTTTGAGCAGAAGTATCAAAAAGTAATTTCAACAATAATTTTCTATTACCAAGAATACAACTATTTAATTCATGTGGTAATGTGAAAACAACATGAAAGTAATTGGTCGGTAGTAACTCATTCATTCTATCTTCTATCCATTGTTGTTTTTGAAAACCACCGCATTGAGGACAATGACGATTACGACAACTATGATACCGATAATGATATTTCCTACATTCTCTATCTGTGCACTGGTATAAATGATACCCCAACGAAGCTGTTCTACACTGTTTTATTTGCTCGATTACATTATTTACATGTAAGTTGGTTTCAGGTTTATGCCAATGCTGTAATATTTTTTGCAGCGTATTAGCATTTTTCATTGGTTGACTTTTGCATGATTACATCATATGGATTCACGATACTCTGTAACCGTTTTGTCGAGAGATGCAAATACTGAACTGTTTGATTGATACTATTATGACCCATCAATTGTTGTATTGCTTGCAAATCAGCACCATGGTCTAGTAAATGTGTTGCAAAACTGTGCCTTATACTATGTATACTGTAATTTTTATTGGATAGTCCTGCCTTAGCTAAGGCCGTCTGCATGATATGTTGAATGGTTCTAGCTGCATATCTTTTTCCTTTGCCAGCACCATTGAACAAATAGATTTCTGGTCTATACTCAATAAAATAAAAGCGTAATTCTTCAAGCAGTAGGGGGGATAGTAAAACATATCTATCTTTTTTACCCTTGCCAGATGTTATTTTAATACGCATTTGATTGCTTTCAATATCGGTTATCTTAATTCTGGCAATCTCCATCAATCGTATACCAGTGCTATACATCAGAGAAAGTAACATCCTGTGCTTATTGTTAACTATACTGTTTAATACGCTCCGCATCTCTTCCTGTGATAATACAGCTGGTAATTTATGCTCATGTGCAGGAAATAATACAGCTGGAGTTGAATATGGCTTGTTCAAAGCATGTTTGAAAAAGAAGGCAAAGCTTTGTGCTGCCATTTTGCATTTAACCCTACTACAACCCATTGTCTTGACCAAATAAACTAAATAGTTTACAGTCATTTCATAAGTAATCTCTGATGGTCTGATGTCAGGATAATACTGAAATAAAAATCGCAACTCTTTTAAATAATTGATGCGAGTTGAATCACTGTAGTGACCTAAAGCCATTAAATCTGAACACTTTTGAAGTGCATTAATGGCAAACTGTGTTACTGTTTTTTTTCCATAATTTATGATTTTAGTAACACAAGGTAAAAAATCTATAAAAGCTCATTGCTGAAAGCAATGTTGGTTCAACTCATAAATATACGTTACTCGAAATCTTATTAAAAATTAATTCCCTTTCAATTTCAATGTTTTGTCATTATACTTTTGATATTGTTTCTGCGTAAATACAATTATACATTTTGTATTGATGGGTAATTATTTTTTAGTTATACAATTTAAATTGTTGACTTTACATGTAATTTATCAAAAAACTACTATAGTTGTTCTATATCGAATTTACTAAAAGAACTGAAATCTTACAGCAAAGCCGCCTCAGCCCCAAACAAAACATTGTAGGCCCAACTAAACAATCAAATAATTGTTGCCTTTGCAATTTAAGATATAAAAAAGCCTATAAAAA
>JAUBOG010000682.1:0-2776 GCA_036700105.1 Microcoleus occultus BM001215583 | reverse complement strand
TAATACACCGATCGCCGATCGCCTTTTTCAGTTCAATCTTTAAACTGTTCAAAACATCAGCTTCGTCATCAATACAAACAATCACAGGTTTTTTCATAAATTTGCTTCCCGGAGTTTTTTTCTGCTTCTCTCTTTGTTGCTACAATTTTGATAAAAAATCAGATTTCAACCGATTTTTTTACCGAGTTTTTTTGATAATAGTAGATTGAGATGAATCTCGATCGCCATTTCAAAGTCATCCTCTAGAGGAAATTTCCCGATCGACCTTCACCTCTAACGTGCTATTTTTAGGCCTCGGCAATTAAAGTGAGAATTTTCTGGTAGTCAAAATTATTGAGATGATCCTGGAGGATTTCGGCAAATTCAGGATAATCGTACCTTATTTCCTCGATCGTCCTGGCAATTAAGTCAAAATCAGCGCTGCGGATTACCTGCCTCATGTTTTCTACCCATTGTGCGGGAAGTTCGGGCAAAGAAGCAAGCACAACATTAGATGTGGAGTCAGATTGATTGCTTCGATCGCCCGCTGCGATAAAATCCGCTGAGTTAGAGTACAGATACTTCACCCCCAAATGTTTGTTGAGGGTATCGAAGATATCATTTTTGCGGAAAGGTTTGCTAATAAAATCGTCGCAGCCGATCAATAAAGCAAAAGATCGCCTGCCTTCAATGGTGCTAGCTGTCAAAGCCACAATCTTCGGAATCGGGGAGTCGGAAGCGGAAATACTCATTTCCCCGTTTTCTTCCTGCTCTTGCTCTCTCTGCTGTATTCTGAGTTTAATTTCTTGAGTAGCTTCGTAGCCGTCCATCACTGGCATTCGCACATCCATCAAAATTAAGTGCGGCTGCCAATTTTCCCAAATTTCTATTGCTTCGCAGCCGTTGGTGGCTTGTTGCAGCCCGAAACCCAAGGGAGAAAGCATTTTGACTAAAAGTTGGCGGTTGTCTTCGCGATCGTCCACAATTAAAATTCGGTAGCACGGTTGATTTGGTGCCAATCCAATAACTTCGCGGTTAATTTGGGGCGCGGGAAGATCGGCAACATAAACCGCACCCACTGGAATTTCAAATTTAAAAGTAGTGCCGATTTCCAGTTGACTTTCTACTACAATTTCTCCTCCCATCAGGCGGACAAATTGACGGCTGATCGTCAACCCCAATCCCGTTCCTTTCTGAGTTTTTTGACCCGAAGCCGTTTGCACAAATGCCTTAAAAACATTGCCCAATTCTTCCGGAGCAATGCCAACTCCTGTATCTTCTATCTCAAACTGAAGGAAAACCACCGGATCGATCGCTGAATCATCAGCATTCTCGCTCAATTCCAGCCCGGTCAAATTCCTGCTATTTACGGCAAATTCCCGAATACTTGTAGCGGTATCAAAAACAACTGTCGCACTGTCCAACAGCTCAACCAATCCCGAACTTTCTAACTTTCTAACTCTCAATACAATCTCGCCTGTTTGCGTAAATTTAATCGCATTGCTCAGCAAATTAATCAGCACTTGCCGCAGTTTAACATCATCAGTCCGCACGTACTGGGGAACCCCGTCCTCGCGGTGGAAAGACAACTGCAATTCTTGAGTTTGTGCCCGGAGTTGGAACATATCTTGCAAGTCGTCCAGCAAGCGGTAGAGGTCGAAGTTTTTCGGGTCGATCATCATCCGCCCCGCTTCGATTTTCGACAAGTCTAAGGCTTGATTGATCAGCGTCAGCAAGTGTTCACCGCTGCGGTGAATTATTCTGAGATTGTCTCGGTTTTCGACAGTCAGATTGGGGCTGGGTTCCATGATTTGCGCGAACCCGAGTATGGAATTGAGAGGGGTTCGCAGCTCGTGACTCATATTGGCAAGAAACGTGCTTTTAGCTTTATTTGCCGCTTCAGCAGCTTCTTTTGCTTGTTGCAGTTGTTCTGTGCGTTCGTCAATTTGGGCTTCTAAGGTGTGCTGGTAATCTGCTAGAATTTTTTCGGCTTGTTTGCGATCGCTAATATCTTGAAAAGCCGCGATCGCGTAAGCAATATTTCCGCTAGGGTCAAAAATCGGCGTAGTATTGATCTCGATCGCAATTATTTTACCGTCTTGGCGGATTTCTACATCGTCAACCCTGACAAATTCTCCCTTGAGGGCGCGCAAAATTGGCAAATTATCCGGCGGGTAAAGCTCATCGGTATTGGCAACATAAAGCTGATAAGTTGCAGCTAATTGTTCCGCAGTGCTTTCCGGGATCGTGTCTGCACCCAGCAAATCGCGCGCTGTCTGGTTGAAATAGGCGATCGAGCCGTCGGGATTGTAAACAGATACCCCCACCGGCAAAGCTTCTAAAAATTGATTCAAGCGGCTTTCACTCGCAGATAACGCCTCATTTACTAGCTTTAACTCCTCATTAACTTCTTGCCGCTTTATGATTTCATCTGTTAACTTTTGGTCTTGCAAGTAACTGTGAATTGCTTCTACTACCGTTAATTTTAAGTCTTCATTTTGCCAAGGTTTAGGGATATAACGGTACAATTTAGCATACTTGATAGCATTGCTGAGGGCTTCCAAATCTGCCTGCCCCGTCAGCATAATAGTCAGCGTATCCGGCGAGCGTTCGTGAATTCGTCTGAGCAGCTCGTCCCCTTTAATATCCGGCATGATATAATCGGAAAGCACCAAAGCAATTTCATACTCATCAGCCTGCAAATCTGACAGCAACTCTAAAGCATCTTCCCCTCCTTCCGCCGTTTCAATAATACACCGATCGCCGATCGCCTTTTTCAGTTCAATCTTTAAACTGT
>JAUBOG010000681.1:0-2782 GCA_036700105.1 Microcoleus occultus BM001215583 | reverse complement strand
GGGGGGCTGGGGGGGTTCTGAATCTGATGGGAAAGGTCACAATCCCCAATCCAAAATCTAAAACCTAAAATCCCAACTCCCCCAATCCAAAATCTAAAATCTAAAATCTAAAATCGACATGGCTTCTTCCAATACCCCAAATTCTCAGAAAACTCCCCGTTCCAGAGGCTCTCGCGAGTCTCGAAAACACACGCCAAAAGCAAATACCAAAGGCCTTTATCAAAGAGCTTTCAAACAAGCTTTTGTCAAACTCGATCCGCGAGTGATGCTGAAAAACCCGGTGATGTTTGTTGTGTGGGTAGGCACAATTGTGACGGCATTATTGACGATCGACCCCACGCTGTTCGGCCCGGTTCCCGGCGAAAACCAAGTTCTTTTTAACGGTTTAGTCACGTTAATTTTGTTCTTTACTTTGGTATTTGCTAATTTTGCCGAAGCCGTGGCGGAAGGGCGCGGCAAAGCGCAAGCAGATGCACTGCGATCGACCAAAGCAGATACGACAGCCCGCAAACTCTTACCAGACGGTTCATTGCAGGATGTAAGTTCCACATCCCTCAGACGCGGCGACCAAATTAAAGTGATCGCAGGCGATGTCATTCCCGCTGACGGCGAAGTGATCGCAGGCGTCGCATCTGTAGACGAATCTGCGATCACCGGCGAATCCGCGCCGGTACTCAAAGAACCGGGTTCGGACATCGCCAGTTCCGTTACCGGCGGGACTCGCATCCTTTCCGACGAACTGACGCTGCGGGTGATGGCCGACCCCGGTAAGGGATTTTTGGACAGGATGATCGCGCTGGTAGAGGGCGCAGAACGATCGAAAACGCCGAACGAGATCGCGCTGACGGTGCTGCTGGCTGTGCTGACTCTGGTGTTTTTGATTGTGGTATCGACGATTCCGCCCGTGGGCAATTATGTCAGAACTCCTGTGGGCGTGGTGACGCTGATTTCGCTGCTGGTGGCGCTGATTCCCACAACGATCGGCGGTTTGCTGAGCGCGATCGGGATTGCCGGGATGGATCGCGTCGCTCAATTTAACGTTGTAGCGACCTCTGGGCGCGCCGTGGAGGCTTGCGGCGACGTGAATACGCTGATTTTGGACAAAACCGGCACGATCACGCTGGGCAACCGTTTAGCTGAGGAATTCATCCCGGTAAACGGTCACTCGCTGCAAGAAGTGGCGCAGATAGCTTTGGATGCAAGCGTGTTTGACGAGACGCCGGAGGGAAAGTCGATCGTCCGTTTGGCGCAAAATTTGGGCGCAGTCGTGGAGTTCGATCGCACTAAGGCTACCGGGCTGGATTTTTCCGCAAAAACGCGGATGTCTGGCACCGATTTACCCGACGGTACGGAAGTTCGCAAGGGTGCGGTGGATGCGGTGAAGGGTTTTGTGCGATCGCGCGGCGGCAATATCGGCCCGGATCTCGATGAAGCTTACGAGCGAGTTTCCCGCCTCGGAGGCACGCCTTTAGCGGTTTGTGAAGGCAGCGACATCTGCGGGATTATCTATTTGAAAGATATCATCAAACCGGGGATTCGCGATCGGTTTGACCAACTGCGAAAAATGGGCATCCGCACCATAATGCTCACCGGAGATAACCGAATTACCGCATCAGTAATTGCCGGCGAAGCCGGGGTTGACGACTTCATTGCCGAAGCCACTCCCGAAGACAAAATCGACGTAATTCGCAAGCAACAAGCAGAAGGCAAATTAGTAGCAATGACGGGAGACGGCACCAACGACGCACCCGCACTAGCGCAAGCAAACGTAGGGTTAGCAATGAATTCGGGAACCCAAGCCGCCAAAGAAGCTGCGAACATGGTGGATTTAGATTCTGACCCGACAAAACTGATTGACTTAGTAACGATCGGCAAACAATTGCTGATTACTCGCGGCGCGCTGACTACGTTTTCCCTAGCCAACGATATCGCTAAATATTTTGCAATTATTCCCGCAATTTTTGCTCCAGTTGGTAAATTGAACGTCATGGGTTTGGCCAGCGGTCAATCGGCAGTTTTATCGGCATTAGTTTACAACGCTTTGATTATTCCCGCTTTGATTCCCCTCGCATTAACCGGGGTAAAATTTCGCCCGTTAACTGCCAATCAACTGTTACAGAGAAACATCTTAATCTACGGATTGGGAGGAGCAATTGCGCCCTTTATCGCCATCAAAATTATCGATGTTTTGATTGCCGGCGTCGGGTTAGCATAAAAGAAGTTCGGCAGCGGATTCTGTAACGGATGTAGCGGATGACTCTTTCCGGCTCTCTCTGCCTGGGAACGCATATCACTCTTGCTCTGCCTCGATCCCCCCCAACAAACATCCAGTAGAAAGACAGATATTTAGTTCCAAAACAAGGAGAATTTATGAAACGAAATGATTTGCTGAATGATGTTTTACCGAGAGATTTTCAAGAAACAATTGAGCTAGCACAAATGCTTTGGCAGCGCCACCCCATTCCGGTGCAGCTATTTCTGGTAATGTGCTTTAACTTAATAATTGCACCCGCAGTTTATGCGGCTGCCGGTGAAAGTTTGACCAAAAAAGCCGCGTGGGGTTTAAGTCTGTTGGGTTTAGTAATTGTCGGACTCGCAGTTTATTTGTTTGTGGTAATTTTTCAGCCGGAAAGATTCTAGGCAAATATCGAAAACAAACAATTAGCTTTCTTCGCGACACCGAAGTCACGAATACACGAAAAGCTGTTTCTCCCCTCTTCCTTCTTCCTTCTATCCTTTACATCCGTTACATCCGTTACAAAATCCGTTGCCGAACTTCCTT
>JAUBOG010000680.1:1511-2793 GCA_036700105.1 Microcoleus occultus BM001215583 | reverse complement strand
GGGGGCTGGGGGGGTTCTTCAATAATACCCCCTGACAAAATCAAAAACGACTTCAACGGATCGTCAGCATTAAACGAACCATGACAGGAAAAATGCGCGCAATGAGCATTTTCTAACTGCTCTAAATACTGTTCCAAAAGATTAGTTTTACTCGCTTCGGAACCCGGAAGAATTTGACTGAGCGCGAATTTAGGGGCGATGCTGGCGACTTCCAAATCGGTGTAGGGAAGATCCGAGGTGGGGTTTTGCAGGGCGAGGAGTTGGTCAAAATTCGGGTGGATGGTAATCTGTTTGAGGAGTTGGCAACTGGGGCTGTATTGAATCCCTTGGGTGAATTTATCTAACAAGAATTCGCCCTCAGTTAGGGGTAGGGCGTGGAGGGGGAACAGGTGCAGCAACCAGTGGGGAATTAGGATTAAGCGCGTACTTTTTGAGGGCAGAATTGTGGTGATTTGGAGGATTTCGGCAAGACGCTGGAGATAGTCGGAGAGTTGGGTTTGCCAGTGGGTTTTGCTTTGTTTGTAGTCGGCCCGGTAGTCATTAACTAAGTCGATTAATTCAGCGCATTGACGATTGCGATGCACTGTCAGCACGTCGGGGTAAGTGATGACAAAGGTGATGATTTCTTTGTCGGTGATATACCACTCAATTAAGGCGGTGTCTGGGGTGAGGAGTTGGGTAATTTCGGTGAAAGTTATGGGTTTTAGAAGTTGGGGGGTTTCCTGTTTTTGGGCGATGACTTCGGCAAGGTTGCGGGCTTTGTTGGCTTCGGCATATAAGAGTGCTTCTTGGTTGTTTTCGCGATCGAGGCATACTTGCACCATGCCTTTGTAGAGCTTATCCCACTGCAAATCGTGTTTTTGCTTGGTTTCATCTCCCGATTCTAACTGTCGTAATTTAGAGGCTCTGATTATGGCATTTTTAAAGGTATCGTAGGCACTTTGGATAGTTGCTGATTTTTGGTTTTTGTCTTCTGGTTTTTCTCGGTTGATGTAGTCTAGTTTTGCCAGATAAGCCCATCCCAGGTTATTTAAGGTTCCTACATTTTTTAACACAAAATCTTCAAGAGTATAGACTGTTAAAGTCGCCTTAGAAAAACTGATCGCCCTTTCCAGATTATCCGCCCGCGAACCGTTGATTCTGTCACTGTAGGCATTAGCTAGGTTATTTTGAGTCGTTGCCCATTTTTCAGGGAAATCCTCAAAGGTATAAACAGTTAAAGCAGCCTCATAAAATGCGATCGCCCTTTCCAGATTATCCGCCCGCGAACCGTTGATTCTGT
>JAUBOG010000680.1:0-1411 GCA_036700105.1 Microcoleus occultus BM001215583 | reverse complement strand
CATAAAATGCGATCGCCCTTTCCAGATTATCCGCCCGCGAACCGTTGATTCTGTTACTGTAGGCAGTAGCTAGGTTATTTTGAGTTTGAGCATATTTTTCGCTCCCCGGTTCCCGATTACTTAAAACTATTTGATAACCAGTAATGGCAATTTCAATATTATTCGCTCTATTCCCACGGGGAAATTGATTAATATGAATACTCAAATTTTCAATGAGGCCAACAATTGAGCTAATTGTTTCTGCATTTTCACCATCAAGTAACCTCTGGGCTACTTGCTGTAAAGTTTCCGCAAAACGGGCATTGAGGAGATGTTGCCGTTCAGCCAGCATGGGGTAAACTGCGGCAAGACCGCCATAGCTTTGTTCTGCTTGCAATAATTCTAGGATAAAGTTGGCATACTCTTGGGGATTTTCACCTTCAGAGTTATTGCTATCTCCGTCATCGTTCATATCGATGAATTGTCCTAGCTGACTTGCCAGATTTCGGAGGAAATTCGCGCCATTTTCGCCTCCTTGGGCTGCCAACTTTGCCGCTACTGACTCGCAAGCTTCGAGAAATCCGCGATCCAATAATTCTGAGTTATCTTGTAATATCTGGGGTTCGTCTCCGTTGGGGCAATTCAGCAGGGTGTGAATTAATTGCAGATAGGCTCGATCGCGGGTTTCGTCCATTGTGGGTAGTTGGGAATAACACCGATGTTTATTTTACCACGATTGTACGAGATTTTGTAGGGGCGGGTTCACCAACAATACATAACAATTACCAACCATCTATATAAACCCGCCCCCACACCACCGATAACCTACATCAACCTGAAATTTGCATCGCATCGCAAAAATGTACATGATGATTGTTGGTTGGGTGGGGGCGGGTTTTTTGAGATTGTTGGTTTCAGGCGATTATTGTTGGTGAACCCGCCCCTACAGGATGTATGAAAAAGATGGGAAAAACATCGGTTTCTTAGATTGCACTGTCAATTCCACCGATGCTCACCAAATTGTCTGAATAGTTGTTAAGCTGTTACGCATTTAAAATGGTATTGTAGGGTGCGTCTACGACTGAGGGCATCAAACAATCTCCCTGGGAAAATTTCCCCACATTTCTTGTCGGGCTTGGGCGATGTCTTCTTCCGTAATATCTACTTTTAAGTCAGCACACAACCCTTTGACACTCTTTAGCGGTCGTTTAGCCCTAGTTTTTTGCTGAAGAAATTCAGCAAAATCTAAAACTTCTTGCTGCTGATTCGGGGGCAATCCGCGCAATTTATCTAAAACTGCTTGCTCTAAATTCATTGTTTTTTCCCCTCCGTTTTTGCTGTACTTGACATAGCTTTGACTCGGCTCTGTTCAATCTTATACCATTTCTCTAAAGTCATGCAACACTCTTTGCCCCCCCTAACCCAGATCGGA
>JAUBOG010000006.1:12519-40003 GCA_036700105.1 Microcoleus occultus BM001215583 | reverse complement strand
GGCAAGGGTTTGAAGCCCTTACTCAGGTCGGCAGATTGTGATCGGAACGGAGTTTCAATCTCTGTTCTTATCACTTCGCTGTCAACTGTCAACTGTCAATTGTCAACTATTTAACTGCTCCCCACTCCTCATTCGATCATCTGCTAATGGAAAGGGGAGAATACTTTTAATTAAACTCATATTCCCGTCGGTTTGCTCTATCAAAAGGAAGAATTGAACTTGGCAGAGTTGCGTGTTTTTCTATAGGAGACAAGCTAATAGCACGGGGATATAAAGATGAGGATTGCTGAGCCTGTGCAGCTAATTGCATTATGGCGATCGGCTCGATCGTCCCGATGCTGTTAATACGATCGCAATTGCTTAACAGACTCAGGGATAAAATTATTATTACTGCCACAAAATAACTTGCCCGCTCAGCAGATCGGCCCGATCGCGGCTGCCAACCAAAAAGCCGAAATTAGCAGTTTTGTATTCCTCAACAATTCACCTTAACACAACAATAATATCAGTCCATTGATAGAGGCGGAAACTTAAGAGATTAAATAGCATAAAAATGTTACAAAAAAGATAATTGAAACTCTGAAAATCCAAAGAAAGTGGAGGACAAAACTATGGCCTTAATTCGTTGGGAACCTTTCCGAGAAATGGAAATGCTGCAACGGGACATGAACCGCCTGTTTGACCGAATGATGTCGGCTCCTGCTAATGAGGGGCGCTCTGACATCGCCGCTGGATCTGCTTTTATGCCGGCTGCGGAAATGCACGAAACCCCCGATGAAATCGCACTCAAAATGGAAGTTCCGGGCATAGAAGCCAAAGACCTTGATATTAAAGTTACCGCCGAAGCAGTGGCTATCACTGGGGAGCGCAAATCAGAAATCAAGAGCGACGGCAAAGGCATGAATCGTACCGAATTCCGGTACGGCCGATTTGAACGGATCGTTCCCTTGCCAGCGAGAATTCAAAACGACAAGGTACAAGCTGAATTTAATAACGGCGTCCTCACCCTCACGATGCCTAAAGCAGAGGAAGAAAAAAACAAAGTTGTCACAATTAACCTGGGAGGACAAAAACAGCCCGAACAAATTCAGCAAGGACAAGCTGATGGCGACGGTCAAGCTGCAAGCCAACCTCAGCCTGAAGCCCAAGCAGCTTAAACATTGGTTGAGCTTCCCCAAGCATGACGGTCGATCGGCCGTTGATATTGCTCCTGGCACTGTTTTAACAAACACTGACAGGAAAGAATAAGCAGCAGGAGTGACAGGAAAATCGGTATCGAAAATTTTTCCCTGTCACTTTTGTTGAGCGCTGCAAATCCTATCTTTAGATATAGATATAATGCAAATCTAACAGTAGATAATACCAGCAAATCTACTTATTGGATCTGCGCCCCTGGGTACTTATTCTCTGATGCAGAAGTAGTCTCAAAAGGACTACTTTTTTGGCGCCTGCATACATCGAATTTTGCAGAGTGTGTTTGTGGCTGACTGTTGCTAGTTTCAACATACCCGATCGCGATGCAGTGTATTGTCCAGACCACTTGGTTTGGCTGCGGTTGCGAACATTTTCACTGTTTAAATATTGCCTGCACAGTATGCTCGATCGACCAGAAGATAACATTTTAGTAGAACCGAGTCCTCTGGCCCCTCTGGCCATTCAGGAAATGCCAGAGGATAAGGCATTATCAGAGACGGTACTTTCTGCAAACGGGCGCTTTAAAATTGCCAAGGCAGACATTCGGACAAGCCTCAAGGCATTAACTACCGAAGGTGCCTTCGCTACGGTATTTTACAGTATCATTGGCGGCGCGTGGCTCACTAATTTCTTGCTCGATCGGGCGTGCCAGTACAGTGGAAATTGGTATGCTCGCCTCTATTCCCCAGGTAACGAATCTGCTGCAACCGCTGGGAGCCTATCTGGGAGAGCGCATCAAGAGCCGCCACTGGTATTCCCTGTTGATTTTCGGGTCGTCGCGGCTGCCGTGGTTGACGATCGTACCGGGGATTTGGTTGGTGGGCTCATCTCGCATCCCTCCCCACGACTTGGTGCTGTTGACATTGGCAATTATCTGCCTGAGTAATTTCATGGAAGCTTTGGGCCGTGCTTCCTTTCTGAGCTGGCTAGCGGTGTTAGTACCCGATCGACTGCGGGGGCGGTTTTTTGGCTTTCGCAATAGTGCTGTCACCTCGACGAATTTCATCGCTGTGCCGCTGCTGGGCCTAGCGGTATCGAAGTGGCCCGGCGGCTCGCTCCAAGGCTTCGGTGCGGTGTTGGTTCTGGGAATTGCGTTCGGGGTACTCAGTCTGGTTTTTCAGCTTTGGATGACCGATGTGAACCCGCAGGTAGTACATGGCGCCGCTGGGGAGACAGATCGAGAGTCGCCTTGGGAGACAGTTTTTAGCTTCCTCAAGAATGCCAATTTTTTGAGGTTTCTGCTTTACTCAGGCTTGTGGAGCTTTGCGGTTAACCTCAGCGCTCCGTTCTTTAACCTGTACTTGCTGGGCGATCTCAACATCGATGTCAGCGTGGTAACGCTCTATAACAGCTTGGGAGCTGGTGCTAACTTGCTGATGCAGATGTTCTGGGGCAAACTGGCCGATCGGATTGGCAATCGCCCGCTGGCGATCGTCGTGGGAATCTTGGTGGCCGTGACACCTCTACTTTGGCTAGAAGCTGGAACCGCTCCAATTTTCCTTTGGGCTTGGTTCCCGTTTTTGCACCTGCTAGCTGGTGCGACGTGGGCGGCGATCGACCTGTGCAGCGACAATCTGATGATGTCGGTGACACCGCTGCGCCATCAGTCGATTTACTTTGCGATCGCGGCGTCCGTTGCTGGTTTGACTGGAGCAATGGGAATCACTGCCGGTGGTTTTGCCGCGACTGTGACGGGTTTGGGCGGTTGGCCCGCCGTGTTTGCTCTCTCAGCCGTTTTGCGGCTGTTTGCCCTCGTGCCCTTAGTTTTTGTTCGCGAGCAGCGCTCTGTGCGCGTGCGTCAGCTAATGCGAGCGGCGATCGCCCCACTCAAGCGGCTTTTCTCGGCTATTCAACCAGGACGCACCAGTTTGAAACCTTTACCATTAATCATAGAAGAGGCAAAACCCCGTAACGGAACTTAAACAAAAAATTTGTGCTAAAGGTAGTACAATGTCGTGGGGTCAAGCTTTTTACATCGCAAACGTGCCATGCCAACAGTCATCGATCGATCGGGAAAAGAAAATCAATAATTTCTTAAAAAACCAGATAGATCCATCAAATAATTTGAGTATTTTGTGCTCTTCCTTCTTTCCTCTTCCAACTTCCATCAAACTTCCATCCGTTACATCCGTTACATCCCGTACATTGCTCGCTGCCGAACTTCCTTCCGCTTATGATTGACAGAGAATGGTGGACGCAACAGTGGCTCGATTTAATCAATACCTATCGCTTCAAAAAGCGTTTGGAACGCGGTTGGCAATACGCGCGCGAGGGTAAAGTTCTCAGCATCGAATTTCCCGATCGAGAAGTAATCGCCATAGTTCAAGGAACAGATCCCAAACCCTATCAAGTTTCTTTAGGACTCGATACCTTAAGCGATGAAGATTGGGAATACGTGATTGAAAATATGTCGCAAAGAGCGGTTTTTTCGGCTAAACTATTAGCTGGAGAAATGCCGCACAATATTGAAGATGTATTTGCGGCGGCCGGAAAAACCCTATTTCCGTTAAGTTTGTCAGATATTCGATCGCGCTGTAGCTGTCCCGATCCCAAAAACCCCTGCAAACACATCAGTGCAGTATACTACTTGTTGGGCGATCGCTTCGGCGAAGACCCCTTCGTACTGTTTCAACTGCGGGGACGAACCAAAGAGCAAATCCTGAGTGCCCTGCGCCAAAGACGGGGTATGGAAGGAGAGGAAAATACACAGCTAAACTCGGGCGAAAATTCCGCCAAATCTAATTCTCAAGTGCCGAATGTCGATCGATTTTGGGAATACAACCAGCAGCTAGAATCATCTCTAGTAGTAATCGTACCCCCACCCAGCAGCGAAACCGTTTTAGATATTTTAGGGCCGATTCCCCTCGCAAATGACGGTAAAGGAACAGCTAGCAAATCATCTCCCGCATCCGATGCGCTAAAGCAGCATTTTGCCAAAATCTACCAAGCAGTTAGCCAGCAAGCTGTCTTAGCCGCACTGAAACGGGGCGAAGCAGATTAACCGTGTTTGTTGGAGCAATTTCCCCTTGAAGCTATAATTTCTAATTGCGTTTCGCAGTAGAAGGGGGGTTTGTGAAGCGCAACCAAGTAGCCAAAGTGGCTACTGCGAAGATTGAAGCAAAGCTAAAAGTCACGAAAGTCTCAAATACTGACATAATAGTGTTCCGATTTGGTGAACGAACAAAGCAATCTTGCTATTAATTTTTATATCAGGCTCGATCGAGCTTTTCAACCGATCGCCCGCAAAGTTTTCACTACTTAAAATTTCGTAATATTACATAAAATAACGTTACAATTCATTCAGATTATGGATAACTCCGATTAATTCTTGCGGGCGATCGATCAAACAATCGGGATTGTGTGCAGCCAAAGCTGACAGAGAATTAAAACCCCAACCGACAGCAATTACTTTAATTCCAGTTTTTTTAGCAGCATCTATATCTCTAACTTCATCTCCGACATAAACAACTCGTTCCGGATGGATATGCTGTCTCTTCAACCACCTGTTAATTACTTTATGTTTCCCAAAAGTTGTCCCCGAATAAATAAAGTCAAACGTATTTTGTAAATTATTGGTTTCAAGGGAAACCAAAACATTTTCCCGAGAATTAGATGTGATAATTCCGAGTTGGAAGCCGCTGTTTTTTAACTCCTGTAAAACTTCTTCAATCCCTGGGAATAACTGAATATGGGGAATTTCACTCCGCAACTCTGCTTTCAATTTTCTAATTAGCAGCGGGAATTTGAAGATGGAAATTCCCGAATATCTCAGAATTTCCCAAGAAGTTAAATTGCTCAGTTGAGCGAGTTCCTCTTTTGTGGCAGACTTAAAGCCGAATTCTAGTGACAAACGATTCGTTATGCTCAGAAGAATATCGATCGTATCTGCGAGAGTACCGTCAAAATCAAAAATAATTACTTCGATCATTGAGTAAAAACAATCAGGAATAGGTAATCACTTCTATATTACCTATTCCCTCTTAGTTGTCAAAAAAAATAATCGCAACGGCGGGATTTGCACCCGCATCTCCTGGTATGCTCCAAGGAATTTTATCATTTAAACTACGCTGCTGGTGACAGCGAACCGAATCAAACGGTTGTCTCTCGCCTTGGAGAGGCGATCGCTTTACCACTAAGCTACACTGCCACGTTTAATTCTACATCTTAAATGCCAAAAAATTGAGATTTTTTGCGGCTGCGTAAGGTGCGCATTGCGCACCCTACAAAATAACTATCACCACCGCGACTCTGTGAAGTAGGGTGCGTCAGTTACGATTATTCTCGTTTCTCACCCACATCTCAAAACTGACGCACCATTCTTTTTCGGTGCGTCAGAAATATATTTTTCAGGTCGAACGAAATTCTATCAACTGACGCACCCTACGGATACTAGCTAATGACTAATGACTAATGACTGTTAATTTGATTTGCTTTCGCATTTCGCCGCAGCATTTCTGGTTTGATTCGGCGCAATGCGGAAGCTGTAAATCTGCGGTTCCACTCTTCATCGGAAATGTCGGCTAATTCTGCAAGTGTCGGTGCTATGTTTTCAGGATAAGGCTCGAATTCTGCAACATCAGTTGGTTGAGCAAAACGCTGATTCCAAGGACAAACATCCTGACAAATGTCGCAGCCTGCTACCCAACCTTGTAAATTAGATGCAATTTTGTCTGGCAATTTTTCGGCTCGATTCTCGATCGTGTGATAAGCTATACACCGATCGGCATCCACGACAAAAGGCTCAGCGATCGCCCCAGTCGGACACGCCTCAATGCAGCGAGTGCAACTACCGCAATGCTGGGTGTGCGCAGCATCGGGCGCTAACTCCAAATTAGTCAAAATTTCGCCCAGAAACACCCAAGAACCGTATTCGCGCGAAATTACATTGCCATTTTTGGCAACCCAGCCGATCCCCGCCTTCTCGGCCCACATTTTATCCTGAATCGGCCCGGTATCAGCATAATAGCGCGCTTCAATTCCTTCGCCTTGCTCGCGCAGCCAATTTGCCAAAACTTTCAGTTTTTTGTGCAAGATTTTATGGTAATCCCGCCCCCAACCGTAGCGAGAAATTTTGGCATATTCGGCACCGCCCGGGCGCTGGTGAGGCGTATAGTAGTTGATGGCGACGCATATTAAGGACTTCACCTCCGGCATTGCAGCGCGAATATCCAGCCGTTTGGGATTCGCCATCCATGCCATATCTGCCTGATAACCTTTGTCCAGCCAAGCCTGCAATCTTTGTTTTTCTCGATCGAAATCCGCATCTGCCGAGGCGATCCCGACTTTGTGAAATCCCAGCTCTAGGCCTTTTTGCTTAATGCGATCGCGATTAATTGATATTTTCATCGGGTCAGCAACCATATCACGAATTGCGCTATAAGTCTAGTAATTTTAAAAGCAATTTTGTCTCAAAATTGATAATACTTTCACAATCTTTATATTTAGAAATTTGAACTCTAATTTGTCAAAAACGTTACATAATTTTAAGTAAGGGAGAATTCGATTCGCCAATTGCAAGTACGCAAGTAAAACCGACAGCGAATCCCACAAGATAAACATGGCAGTTAGTATTCAATCAGCTCAATCTATCTTCTCCAGCACTGAAATTGCCAGCGTGGTGCCAGCTACCACCGAAGCATTCTACAAACTCAGCGTTGAAGACCAATTAGCATTGCTGTGGTACGCCTACACCGAAATGGGCATTTCCATCACCGCAGCAGCCCCCGGAGTAGCCAGCATGGCGCTTGTCGAAGGTGTTCTGAGCGAAATCAAGCAAATGTCGCCGGCTGCTCAAAGCAAAACCATGTTTGACCTCGCCAGCAACGCTGACACCACCATCGGCCGCATCTACACATCCTTGCGCGTCAACACCAAACTCGGTTTCTGGTACGAGTTGGGACAGTTGATGAAACAGGGCGTTGTCGCTCCGATCCCCGCTGGCTATCAAATGTCTCCTGAAGCCACCCAAGTTCTCGAAACCATCAAGAAACTCGATCCCGGCCAACAAATTACGGTACTTCGCAACACCGTAGTTAACATGGGCTACGATCCTGCTTTCAGCCAAGAGTACGGCAAACGCTCGGCCCCCCGCAGCACTCCCACGGCTGTCGAGGAGCGGGTGAAAACCAAGATTGAGGGCATCACCGAGCAGACCGTGCTCAGCTACATCGACTACATGAACGCCTTCGACTTTACCCCAGCCGTCGGCTTGTTTGCTGAGGAAGGTGCCCTGCAACCGCCTTTCCAAAAGCCGATCGTCGGTCGCGAAGCTATCCTCAACTATATGCGGGAAGAGTGCATCGGACTGAAAATGATGCCGCAGCAAGGCGTGTCCGAACCCGCAGAAGATGGCTACCGCCAAGTGAAAGTCACCGGCAAAGTCGAAACTCCTTGGTTTGGCTCGAATGTGGGTATGAACATTGCGTGGCGCTTTTTGCTCGATCCTCAAGGTCAAATTTTCTTTGTGGCGATCGACTTGTTGGCATCTCCTAAAGAATTGCTCAATTTGATCCGCAAATAGAAATTTCTTGTTCGGTCACTAAAACAGACTCTACAAAAACCCAGATACCCGCAGGTGTCTGGGTTTGATGTCGGTTGACGGTCGAAAAGAAAACCTGCGGTCGGCACTCTCCATTTCCTGCTTTGCTGGGAGAATTTTTTTACTAGCACTATTTATATCTTTTGAGGGATTTGCTGCGATCGAGAGAATGATTACATTAGACTCATTCATCTGAAATTATTGTTTTTATGACCGCAACAACTCGACCTATTTTAACTCGCTCTATAAAGATTGCCGGCGTCGCAAAGCCAGCGGTACTGCGCTATTTTGAAACTTTAAACGGGGGAGATTTTGCAGCGACTGCTAATTTGTTTGCGGAGGACGGGGTTCTCAACGCGCCGTTTGAGGAGCCAATTATCGGTAAAAGCTCGATCGGCACTTACCTAAAAACAGAAGCGCGAGGAATGCAGCTCGAACCCCAGCAAGGTATCAGCCAAGTTTTAGAAGATGGCTTAGTTGAAGTTCAGGTCAGCGGGCGGGTGCAAACTGTCGCATTTGGTATTAATGTCGGATGGCTGTTCGTGCTCAATTCTCACCAAAAAATTCTTTCTGTCACCGTCAAGCTGTTAGCTTCTCCCCAAGAATTGTTACATCTGCGACCGCATCATAAATGAGATGTTTAATGATGTCGTGTCCGATCGCTCGGACACGATCGGAAGCACAAACCCGGTTTTTTCACCCAAATTTCTACAATTTTAGAGTCGGCCCTGGCGCGGACAATACAGCAGCAAAAAACGGCTGTCACCGCACCGTGCGACAGACAGCCGCGATACTCAAATTGTGCATTGCCGCCGATCGCCGATCGCGAATGACCGATGACCGATGAGTAACAGCTAATTAAGATTTTTCCGGCAAACTCGCTTCCAACTTCAGACAGTTGCGACCGTCTAGCTGCAAACTGTAGTCCACCCGATCCATAAGTCTGCTCATAATCAGCCAGCCGTAGCCGCTTTCCTGTTTAGCTTCCGGCCTGGGGGGACTGTAAGTATCCATTTCGTAACCTTTTCCGTAGTCCCAAATCTCTAAACCGATATCCCGATTTTTTAAATTCAAGCGAATTAGCACCGGCAAATTTGGTTGATCTTTGTGAGCATGGCGGATCACGTTAGAATAGGCTTCTGCTAACACCAAGCGCAAACGATTCGACTGACGAGGCCAATCGACGTGCTCTCCTAGCTCTACTTCCAAACTGCTCAGCAACCAATTTTCAACAATTGTTAAAAACCGCAAGTCGCTTGGCACATGAAGCTCAGTATTCATAAAAAAATCCCGTAAGTTTGAAAACCCTGTGTCTTCAGACCAGGTATGAAACACAATTGGCCGAGTGATTCGGCCTCAATACTTGTCGTTAGTTGGGGGATACCAGCTTTTTTTGTTTAAAAAGAAGGCATTTGTGATTTGGTAAAAGGCATTCGTTAAGAGTATCTTTGAAAACTTTAGTTATGGGTTTACAGCCCCTTAACAACTGATAATTATACCGAGACGGCGATCGGCTAGGTATAAAAAATCTTTGTTTCAATCCCAGGCTTTTAAGCGTTGGTTATTTCTGACGAATACCTTCTACATTAACCCTTTGCAGGTGTTTAGCGGCCCAGGAAAGCGATTCAGGAAACTAGCTGCCCCGATCGCCCGCTTGGTTAGATTTTAGACGGCGTTGCCGATCGCGCAGTCTTTGGCGGGAGCCTGCAGGCCGTCAACCAGCAGGGGTTGAGTGTTTTGGGCTTTTTCTCGCCCCCGACTAGGGGCCGGGAGTTGCTGACAGATTCAGAGAACTTCCAGAGAGAGTATGGTTTGGTCGTCTTCCTGAACCGGATTGTCAGCTCGGATGTGAGCCAACAAATTGTCCAAGTTGAAGGAACCAGGCTCCTCAATCAAAAGTTGCCAAAGCCCTTCTTGTTGTAGCATAGAACGCGTTTGTTCACCGCCTGCGACCGCTTGACTGGTCACGGTAGCTTCAGTAATCCCGTCACTCGTGAGCAGAAATACATCTCCTGACTTTAATTCGATCGCACCTGCTTTGCCCTTCCAGACTGGCAGTATCCCCAAGGGAATGCCGCGAGCTTTCAGGAAATTCGGCTCGGCTGGCGTTTTACCGCTAGCAGCTTGAGCTTTCACCTCCGAGTGAGACCAAACGATCGGATAAATGTGACCGGCATTAGCAAAAGCCATGTGTCCCGTTGACGGAGTGTAGCGAGCTACAACCATTGTAATAAAATGGTTGTTGCCGATCAGGTCGTCTGACATACTGCTATTCATGTTCTGCATAACCCGATCGGGTTCTGGAGAAATTTCTTGAGAAAGTTCCCGCCGCATCACCGAAATCGCGCTCGCCATAAATAGAGCAGCCGGAACACCCTTACCCGAAACATCACCCACCGCTATCCAAATATCGCCTTGAGAGTGGACGTAGACTTCAAAAAAGTCACCGCCAACTTCCCGCGCCGGATAGCAGCAAGCTTGCACCCTGACAGTTTCAAAATCCGGCCAGCTTTGGCGCAACAAGTTTGTTTGGATTTGGCGGGCCACTTCCAACTCGTTTTGCATCTGCTTGGCTAAATCCAGAGTCCGCTGGTAGAGCTTAGCTTGAGACAGCGCCAGAGCTGCTTGAGCTGCGACACCTTCTATCAACTCTATATCTTCTGCCGACCAAGGGTTAGCGCCGCCCATCTGACACAGTGCCAGTACCGCCAGCAATTCTTGCTGGTAAGTCAGCGGGACGGCAATCTCAACCGAGTTACCGTCCCCCCGGCTGTTTGGGTTGACTTGAGTTTGGCGGCTGGCTACGGCTTGCACCAGCAAATTCTCATCAAAAGAAAAGCTGCTCTTTTCCTCGGTTTCTGCTTGGTAGGGGAAGGTACTCGGCAACAGCCGATCGACCTCTACCGGCCGCAGCATACAGTAGTTTGCCTCAAAAGTTTGACCTACCGTTTGGACAATTGTTTGCAGCATACTAGAGTAATCTAGCGACCCGCGAATCGCACTCATTACGTCATTGAACAGAGATTCTCTGCGCAAAGCGCGGCGCAGTTCCACGTTCCGCTGCCTGTAGTATTTGTATGTTTCCGAGGCTTGATTGATAACTAATTTTAGGTCTTCTGGATTCCACGGTTTGGTGATGTATTTGAAAACTTGACCGGAGTTAATGGCTTCTACCAAGTCTTCAACATCTGTGTATCCCGTCAGCAGAATCCGAATCGTATCGGGAAAACGCTCGACTGTTTTGCCTAAAAATTCGGTGCCATTCATTTCTGGCATCCGCTGGTCAGATATAATCACCGCCATCTCGCCTTGTTCGTCTAGAACTTGAAGGGCGCTGAGGGCGCTATCTGCCTTGTAAACCTGAAAGTCGCGTCGAAACGTCCGGTACAGCAAATCCAAGTTGTCGGGTTCGTCATCGACTACCATTAGTTTCAGCTTGCTTCCATCTCCCCGACTCATGCTATTCCCTACTCCCAGGCGAATTAATCAGGTCTAAAACTAGCTTTTCAATTACCCTTTGCTGATTCAGCCCAGGCGAATCTGCGTCAGGGGTTGGGGTTTCATCGTCGGGTGCCGTGACGCGTGATACCGCTCCAGGTGTTCGGAACAAGGCGACAGTCGCGGTCTGAGCTGACCTCGCCTTGTTTTGGAACTCGTCCTTTACCGTTATACAAAAGTTGGCTAAACTTAATTTTTGCTTCACCATTCAACTATAAGTATTTTCGCTTATGGTCTGATTTTTGCGGATGCCGCATGAGATTCGATCCTACTCGTCTGCCGGCGTAAATTCTGGTGGAGCAACACCATTTTTTTAGTTAGTACAAGTATTCTTTTGGAAACTTTTAGCCATTGTTTAACCATTATTTTTAACGAATCGCAGTCTCCCGTTCGACCTTTTTAGAGGCCGGTCAGTTTTAAATCGACTGCGGTTTACTCTCTGTGAAGTTTTTCCCTGGCTTTTCGGTATTATTCTGAGAATATTTCACAAAACGGAGTGTCTGTCAATATTCCGATCGTAAGTAGCTATGAGAAAGTCTAGCAAAGTATTAAGTGATTGGGTCAACCTCAGCGGAGGCGGCCGATCGAGTTAATTTTTCTGCCAATCTGAGCTTAGCAGAACGAGAGCGGGGATTTCTAGCGATTTCTTCAGATTGTGGGACGATCGGCTTTTTTGTCAGTACCTGCAAACACTCGCTTCCCCGAAGTTGATGCTTGACCGGTCTGTCTTCCAGGCTGTGAAAAGTGATAATTCCGATTCTCCCGCCGGGTTTCAACCACTTTGGCGCTTGGTTGAGGAAAGTGTCTAAAGACGCTAGTTCCGAGTTGACGGCTATCCTTAAAGCTTGGAAAGTGCGGGTGGCGGGATGGATTCTACCGTTGCGCTGCTTGGGGGGGAAGCTGCTGGCGATCGCCCCAGCCAGTTCTGTTGTAGTTTCAAAAGGGCGTGATTGCACAATCCGCCTCGCGATCCGCCGCGACAGTCGCTCCTCGCCGTATTTGTAAATAATATCCGCTAGTTTAACTTCGTCCCAGCGATTGATAATCTCTTGGGCGGTCAAAGATTGTTCCTGGTTCATGCGCATATCCAACTTAGCTGGGTGGCGAAAACTAAAGCCGCGTTCCGGCGTATCGAACTGAGCCGAGCTAACGCCCAAGTCTGCTATGATACCGTCAAATTCGGCATCTGGGGACTGATATTCAGCAAAATTGCCGTGCCAAAATTCAACGGGATCTTTGGCAAAGCGGGCCCCGCAAAAACGGATAGCTTGTTCGTCGCGGTCGATCGCCACCACCGTCACATCAGCCGCCGCCGCTAAAATCAAACTCGTATGTCCGCCGCCCCCAAGCGTCGCGTCCAAATAGCGGCCGCCGGGACGCACGCCCAAACCCGCAATTAACTCATTACCTAAAACTGGAACGTGATAGCTGTCAGCGCAGACATCCGATCCAGGGGCATCCTTCTCAGAGAGCTCGATATCCTTCATAATCTATAAAAGTGAAACAAAAATCAACAATAGTCAGTAATCATTAAGTCATTTAATTATGTCAAGAATCGAGACTAGAACCGAACCGATGGTGCTCAACATGGGCCCGCACCACCCATCCATGCACGGCGTACTGCGGTTGATCGTCACCTTGGACGGCGAAGACGTAGTAGACTGCGAGCCTGTTTTGGGCTATCTGCACCGCGGGATGGAGAAAATTGCCGAAAATCGCACAAACGTGATGTACGTGCCCTACGTGAGCCGCTGGGACTACGCTGCGGGGATGTTCAACGAAGCGGTGACAGTCAATGCACCGGAAAAATTGGCGAATATTGCCGTCCCCAAACGGGCCAGCTATATCCGGGTAATTATGCTGGAATTAAACCGGATTGCCAACCACTTGATGTGGGTGGGGCCGTTTTTGGCAGACGTGGGCGCGCAAACACCTTTTTTCTATACTATGCGCGATCGCGAACCAATTCTCGACTTGTGGGAAGCCGCAACTGGCTACCGGATGGTTAACAACAACTATTTCCGCATCGGCGGAGTCGCCGCCGACTTACCCTACGGTTGGGTAGATAAGTGCGAAGATTTCTGCGATTACTTCCTTCCCAAAGTTGACGAATACGAACGTTTGATCACCAACAATCCGATTTTCCGCCGCCGGATCGAAGGCCTGGGTACAATTTCTCGCGCCGAAGCGATCAACTGGGGACTATCCGGGCCCATGCTGCGCGGTTCCGGCGTAAATTGGGATTTGCGGAAAGTTGACCATTACGAATGCTACGACGACTTCGACTGGGATGTTTGTACCGAAGCTGCTGGCGATTGTTTGGCCCGGTATTTAGTGCGGATTCGCGAGATGCGCGAGTCGGTGAAAATTATCTATCAAGCCTTGAAAGGACTTCCCGGCGGCCCTTACGAGAATTTGGAAGCGAAGCGGCTCGAAAGCGGGCCAAAATCAGAATGGAACGGTTTTGACTATCAGTTTATCGGCAAAAAAGTTGCACCGACTTTTAAGATTCCCAAAGGCGAACATTACGTGCGCGTTGAAAGCGGCAAAGGTGAGTTGGGGATTTATATTATCGGAGAGGACAACGTGTTTCCTTGGCGCTGGAAGATTCGGGCTGCGGATTTTAATAATTTGCAGATTTTGCCTCACATCGTGCGCGGCGTGAAGATTGCCGATTTGGTGGCGATTTTGGGCAGTATCGACATTATTATGGGCTCGGTTGACAGGTAGAAGGAAAAGGGCGATCGCATTTTTGGGCTGTTTGCTCAAAAGTGCGATCCTCTTCGAGGGCTTCGCTAACGCCCTTTTTTTGAATCCTCGATCGGCTACTATAAATTATGGAAGCTCAACCAAAAGAAATTCAGCGTTACGTCGCACCAGATGGCAAAATTCCTTTCACTGAATGGTTGAAGTCTCTTCGAGATATTAAAGCTGAAGCCAAGATTCGCGGGAGGCTAGAAAGAATTAAGCTCGGCAATTTGGGAGATTGTCGCTCAGTAGGAGAAGGTGTTTTTGAATTAAGAATTGACTGCGACCCAGGCTACCGAGTCTACTTTGGGCAAATAGAGCAAACGATTGTTCTCATCCTCTGCGGTGGAGATAAAAGCAGTCAAGATAGAGATATTCGTAAAGCAATTGCATATTGGATAGATTACAGGAGTCGAGACAATGCCTAAAAGTGTAAGTTACCAAGACGACTTGATTGAATTCCTTAAAAAACCTGAAGCGGCGGCTGCTTATATCGAGGCAATTTTGGAAGAAAAAAATGCAGAAGCTGAACTTTTACCGCTAGCACTTAGCAATGTAGTTGAGGCTCGCGGGGGCATAATTCAGCTTTCAGAGCTAGCTAAGTTGCACTATGAAAAGTTAAAAAATCGGCTCTCAAAAACAGGAGGAGAGGAAGTTTATCTGTTAATGGCGTTGCTGGATGCTTTGGGATTTCAGGTAAAAATAGGAGTCAAATCTGATAGTTCAATATTGGAAAGTGAAAGTAATATCGAAAATTGCCAATCTCAAACCTCAAGTTTGCGATCGGCTTCAAAATGATATAATAAAATTTAAAGAACAGAGAGGTTGCAGAATGAATGTTAGCAAGCAAGAGTTCTACGTCATTATTGAACGAGATGAAGATGGCTATTATGTCGGGGAAGTCCCACAGCTAAAAGCCTGTTACAGCCAAGGAGAAACTATTGATGAGTTGATTGCCAGTATCAAAGAAGTTATTGCACTTTGTTTAGAAGAAGAGAGTGATGAAAAATTACCTGAGTTTGTAGGCATTCACAGGGTGATGATTTAACATATAGAATTTCTGCGTAATTCCTGTATAGCAACCCATACCAAATTTCTCTCTTCTCTCTTCCTCTGCGCCCTCTGCGGTTAATAAAAAAAATATCTATTTCACCAATTAAATAACATCAACTTTGATTTCATAAATTATGACATTCCAGCAATTAGATATGGATGATAGCAACCCCGAACTCTGCGCTTTAATCTGCGAAAGAATTGCCGCGACTCCGCAGCAGCGAATTACCTTTGCTGAATATATGAATCTGGTATTATATCACCCGGAACTAGGTTATTACAATATCGATCGCCCTAGCATCGGCAAACAAGGCGATTTTATCACGTCATCTGACTGGGGTGCTGATTTTGCGGAGGTTTTGGCCCAGCAATTTGTAGAAATGCGGGAAATTCTCGGCAAACCTCAAAACTTCGCGATCGTCGAAATGGGCGCTGGGCGCGGAAATTTCGCCGAAAATCTGCTGCAATACCTGCAACGGCAACATCCCGACTTATTTAAAACTTTAACATACATAATTGTCGAAATTTCGCCCATACTGCAAGCACAACAGCGGCAAGTTTTAGGTGAATTCGACTGCGTTAAATGGTGTAAGTGGGATGAGATAGTTGATAATTCAATTGTCGGCTGTTTCTTTTCCAATGAATTAGTAGATGCTTTTCCCGTGCATCAATTCATTCTGGAACAAGGGCAAATCAAGGAAATTTATATTACCGCAGAAACACCCAAAAGTCAACAAAAACAAATAAATTTTTTTGAGGTAGTCGGGGAAGTTTCTACGCCTAAAATTGCTGAATATTTTGATTTTCTGGGAGTCGATTTGTCGGCGAGTGTTTACGGGGATGGTTATCGCAGCGAGGTGAATTTGGCGGCTTTAGATTGGATGAGTACAGTTGCTCGAAAGTTGCAGCGGGGATATTTGCTGACGGTTGATTACGGCTATCCGGCGCACCGCTATTACAATCCGAGGCGCAGGGAGGGGACGCTGCAATGTTATTATTTGCACCGATATCACAATAATCCTTATATTAATGTGGGACGGCAGGATGTGACGGCTCACGTTAATTTTACGGCGCTGGAAAAACAGGGGGAATTGTGCGGTTTGGATGCGGTAGGGTTTACTCAGCAGGCTTTGTTTTTGATGGCGTTGGGTTTGGGCGATCGCCTTGCTGCTTTATCCACAACTGTATCGGATGTAGCAACGCTGTTGCGGCGGAGGGAGGCTTTGCATCGAGCGATCGATCCGATGGGTTTGGGGGGTTTTGGGGTTTTGGTGCAGTCTAAGGGGTTGAGGGATGGGGAAAAGGGGAGAATCTTGAAGGGTTTGATAGTGCCTGATTAGTTATTTTAGATTGATTATTAACTAATTAAGCTGTTTGATAACCGCACGAGCGATTAAAGGCGCTTTCTTTTCTAACCCTTCTAAATTAAGTTCCTTCTCTAGATACATCCGATACCACTCCTGACGTTGTTCTATCACCCATTCACTATTCTGAAGCTGTAACTTTTTGAGGGTAAATTCGGCTCGATCGCGCTCGTGGGAAGGAATCGCCTCAGTCAAAACCAACTGACAAGAAGGTAGGATAATCTCAAACCAATTATCTTCTACTTCAAACGGATCGAGAATTTGTCTATCGTAAGTTCCTTTGCAGCTATTTACCCGTTGCAAAGCATAGCGATAGTTTTTCCAGTCATAAATCAAATGCCGATTTTGTGCTTTACTTTTACTCAAATAATGATCTACAGTACCCATCCGACTCGGTATGTACATAACTGAATAGCCACAAAGATTTTGGAACTCTTTAGCTAGTTGAGGTTTGAAGCTCGACCAAAAATCTTTGGGTTCTTTACCAGGATTTTTAACTAACCAATTATTCCCTGCTTTTCGCACCTGTTGCTCAAAATCTGCTGGTTCCGGTGGCGGAATAAATCGCATCATCTTTACTCAACCTCGGTGTTCACAATCCATCGCGGCCAGAAGCGATCGTGTTCTGGTAAAACTCCCAGGAGTTTCTGATGAATTTGCTCCTTAGTTCTGAGGTATTCAGGAAAAGTTTCCATGCTTTCTCCTCGCATGAAAGTATACGCAGCCTCAATCGCTATTTCTGCTTCGCGGGAACGAGCCTGTTTTAACCCAAAAATATCTGAAGTTAGCCACCCAACAGCATCTCCATGTTTTGTCCAAGGAACTTCATTAAGAGTTACATCTTTACCTTGTAACTCAAACAAAAATAATTTATCTTGTTGCTCATCAAATTCAGGCTCAATTGAGGCAAGTAGCAGCGGAGAATGAGTTGTAGCTATTAGCTGAAGTTTCATTTCATTTTTGAGGCTTGTCGCTACTTCTAATATCGCTGGTAAGATTGAGCGTTGCCACTGTGGATGTAAATGAGCTTCAACTTCATCGATTAAAAGAATTATCTGATCCAGAGGTTCTTGTTGCCGCAACTTAGAAGCCATTGTGTGTTCATACCAAGTCCATACCAACAAATAAGCTAATCCTAAAATTCGCTTTATGCCGGCTGATGCGTAGATAATCGGTACATTGCCATAGGGGAAATTTAAGGTAGGAATCTCACGCACATCCTCAACAGAAACCCTAATTGGTTCTCCCGGCTCCATCCATTCATCAGCATCGGGAGAAAGTTGTTTAATGACGCGAGATAATAGTTGGAATTGAGAGCGATCGGGTTGACGTTGCCAGTTTACCCAATCATGAATTAGACCATTACAGATAAATTTTCCTTCTGAATTAATCAATCCATTCCAAAGACTATCATAATTGAAGTGATAAGCTGCTAAGCGATTACGGGCAGGATCTAATATTGAAAATCCATCAACACGGACGTAAATAATTAACCCTTTAAAACTAGAATACTTTCTAATATCTAACCACTTTTGTTTGGGAAAACTAAACAGACTTCGATATTTATCTGATTTTTTTTGATTGCTCAAAAGAGAAGTGATTTCCGGGATATTACCCTGTCGCTGTTGTGGCCAAGCCGGACTATCCGCCCATTTTCCAGTTAGTACCCACCAAGCAACATCAAGCAAAAAAGTTTTCCCCAAACCATTGTCGCCCGTAAATAAATTAATGCGATCGGCAAATTCTACATCGAACTGGGGGGCGGTTCCGACTTGTTTTAGATGAAGTTCTTTCAGCATTTTGACCATCCGCTTAATTAGTGATATAATTCGCTCTAAATTCAGAAATAGTCAGTTAATTTTAAAAAAAATCTAGCTGTCATGATTTACATATTTAAAGGTAATTATGAGATTCTTCACTTTGCTCAAAATGACCTATGGTTTTGTGCTAGCTTTCCATATTATACTATAAGCTACTTATTAATTGTAAAATATTCTCACTGAGTTCTAATTCAGCCCATTTCAATCGTTCTTGAATTGACATCCCCTGCAACTTTTTATTCATTTCATATAAATCCACTTGCGGATAATCTCCCTGAAATAGCGGAATCAAAGACTCGACAACAGCAGCAATTCCCTGCGGCGGGACTGCATTGCCAATCTGCCGCCGCACTTCAGTCGTAGAACCTTCAAAAACAAAATCATCGGGAAATGTTTGCAACCTCGCTCTTTCGCGATTGGTCAAAGAACGCGGTTCTAAATGATGATAACCCCAAGTTCCGCCGCCGCCACCAGCAATAATTGTGGATGATGGTTTATCTGGATGAATCCGCCGGTAAACGTGGCTGATCATGCCTTTGACATAATATGGACTGTCCTTGGGAATATCGGAAAAATTGCCTCCCGGTTTGATTCGATTTAAAATTTCAACGGTTCGATCTTGAATTCTATGATGTTTGTTGTTGTCGATAACTGTTTCTACGTTTTTGAGTGCTTCGCCGGCTGTTCGATAGGGATATTTGCGATTTTGTCCGTATTCTGGCTGGGGATGCACAAAGTTAAATCCTGTGTCCATCCGAATGCCGACTAATAACACTCTTTGGCGAAATTGGGGAACTCCGTAATCTGCAAAATTGTAGAGTTTGGGTTTGACTAAGTAACCTGGTGCTATAGTTTCAAAGTCGGAAATTATTTGTTTGATTGCTTGATAATTATTGGCACTTAATAAGCCTTTGACGTTTTCTGCTACAAAAGCTTTGGGCTTTTTTTTATTGACAAAATCGAGGAAGTATGTGTATAAATTGCCTCTGGTTCCTTCGAGTCCGGGGCGTTTCCAAATTAGGGAGAAGTCTTGACAGGGGAATCCTCCTATACATATTTCTGCTTCGGGAACTTGGGCGATGTCTGTATTTTCTATGCTGTCGTTGATGATGACATCGGCGATGTTTCTGCTGAATGTTTTGCAGGCGTGTGGATTGGAGTCGATCGCCCAAACTACCTCAAATCCGGCTTGGTGGAATGGCAAATCCATGCCGCCGCAACCGGAAAATAAGGAGATGAGTCGCGGTTTTTTTGACCGGGCGATCGGCTGGAGACGTTCGATTAACATAAAAGTGCAAAGTTAGTCCAGGGCTGGATGCCGACACCACAAGAGTGCCATCATACCAAAACGCGATCGAATTCGACTAATCAATTGATATTTCACTCTTCATCGTCTAACTCGATCCCGGCTTGACGCAGTTTTTCGGCCAATCTTTCAGCGCGGAGTTTTTCGCGATCGGCCCGCTGACGTTCTTGTTCAGTTCGCTGACGTTCTTGTTCAGTTCGCTCCTCCGACCATAACAATAACTCGCCTGCTGCATTCCACCACCTCAACCAGCAGCCTGTTCTCCCTTCGTGGGTTCCTTCCCACATTCCTAAAAACAAGTCTAATCCCGGTATCCAATAACGCCCGTTTTCATCCTTTTTTTGCGACTTGTAAAGCCCTGATTCTAAAGCGTAAACTTCTAAATGAGCTGTTTTTGCTCGGAATATGACGTATCTGGGAACTTTGATTACTTGCTCGTAAAAAAACCACTTACCCACCCGCGAGATAAATTCTACAGAGTATTCTTCTCCGTAGGTTGCTGAGAGGAATTCCATCACGATTTGGGGAATTGTCCCTTCTGTGTGTGGCGTGTAACTGCGGCGAATTTGCGAGACATTTTGGGGATTGACGGGTTTCACGTACATCCAGTCGGGCGCTTTGCAAATAGTTCGCTGTTCGTCGGTGGCTGCTTCTGGGAAACTTAGGCCGGCACAAAGGGCAAAGTTGGAAACAATCAAAGCATCCTGGATTAATTCGGGAAATTCTGTTAGGGGCTGGCGTAAAGCTGCGGCTAACAATGGTTGACTTTCGTCTTCCACGGGGTCATCTGGTAGTTGGAAATCTTCTGGTAGTAGCGGCCAGGTGATTGTGAGTTTTGTGGCTGGGTTTTTAGTTGCTACAGACATAGTTTATCAGAGGTTAAATTTTAATGGTTAAATTATATCTCTTGGTTTTGGGGATTAATGTTAATGACGAGGCAGAGTCTCTGGATCTGCGTTACCGGGCAGAGCCTGGTAACGAGGAATTGATCCCTGCGGTAGGGACACGGCATTGCCGTGTCCCTACTTCATAAACCTGGAATACGCTGTATCTTCTGCTGTAAGTCCTCTGTCATTGCTAGCAGTTCCGATTGTGCGATCGCACTTTGTTCTCCACTCGCCAACCACTTCAATTGTACCGTCTCGTTTTCAGCTTCCGCATCTCCCAAAACCAAACACGCAACTGCACCGCTGCGATCGGCTCTTTTGAACTGTTTCCCGAAAGCACTAGCGCTCAAATCGATCTCGACGCTAAACCCAGCACCCCGCAATTTTTGAGCTAACAAGACGGATTGCTGTTCGGCTTTTTCGCCCCTCGACACCAAATAGAAATCTAACTTCGGCGCGGGAAAAGGTTGCAACTTTTGCAGCAGGATAATCAACCTTTCCATACCCATTGCCCAACCGACTGCGGCCGTCTCCGGGCCGCCCAATTCCTTGACTAAACCGTCGTATCTGCCGCCCCCGCAAACTGTGGCTTGCGCTCCCAAATCGTCGGAGATAATTTCAAAGGCGGTGTAGGTATAGTAATCTAAACCGCGCACCAATCTCGGATTTAACTGATAACTGATTCCCAAATCGGTCAGCATTTGCTGCACTCGCTCGAAGTGAGTTCGCGATTCCTCTCCCAAATATTCTAAAATACTCGGCGCGCCGGTTACAATTTCTTGAGTGCGATCGTTTTTGCTATCCAAAATCCGCAGCGGATTGCGAGTGAGGCGGTCTTGGGAATCGGCATCTAATTCGGATTTGTACGGTGTAAAATAATCGATTAATGCTTGCCGGTAATTTTGTCTGTCTTCCTTGTTTCCGACAGAGTTAATATCGAGGCGCAAGTTTTTTAAACCGAGAGTTTTGAGGATGTCGCAGGCGATCGCAATTACCTCGACATCTGCCCGGGGATTCGCGCTTCCCAAGACTTCCACGCCAATTTGATTGAACTGCCGCTGTCTTCCTTCTTGGGTGCGTTCGTAGCGGAACATCGGCCCAGTATACCACAGGCGCTGCACGTCACCAGCCGCGTACAAACTGTTTTGAATAAAAGCCCGAACTACTCCGGCTGTGCCTTCCGGCCGCAAGGTACTCGATCGATCGCCCTTATCTTTAAAAGTGTACATTTCTTTGCCCACGACATCGGTTGCTTCCCCGATGCCGCGTTCAAATAAAGATGTCTGTTCAAAAATAGGCGTCCTAATTTCTCGATAAGCCGCTTTTTTTAAGATACTTCTAGCGATTTCTTCGACATTTTGCCAATATTGAATTTCAGCGGGCAAAATATCCCGCGTTCCCGGTAAAGTTTTAATTGCACTCATTTTGTTAGTCCGTAGTCAGTAGTCCGTAGTCAGTAGTCCGTAGTCATTAGTCATTGGTCATTGGTGATTTGCGTTCGGTCATTGGTCGTATTTGCTTCTTAGCAACTAACGTCTTAATTAAAAGCTAATAATTTTTGTATTTCTTATTTTTTAACCCTTGACTATTAGCTAATGACTAATAACTAATGACTAATGACTAATAACTAATGACTAATGACTTAATAATTCCCAAGATCCGTAACGATCGCCATAATAAGCCAAAATGCGATCGACCCGTTCGCGATCGACCAAATCGAACCCTTCAGGATACTGTATCCACAAGCCCCCAACTTGGCTGTCGCTGTAATCAAACCGCTGCGACTGCTGCGGGATTAAACCGGTTTCCACCCCTTCAACTTGACGCAAATGGGCCGCCGCTTCGCGATACACCGCCAGCGGCAATCCAGGGCATTGAATTTGATAGCGGAGTTGTTTTTCTTGTGCCGTTTGCATCATTGCTTTGCCTGTCCCCAACCAGAACCCCTATTTAAGATACTTCTTTATCGATCGGCCCCGGTAGAGGGCAGCAGTTAATATTGTCCAAACATACCTTTCCCCACTGCAAAGCCCAGCGTACCAGCGTAACTCGATTGTCCGCGCGCGTCTTGTTCAAGATATTGCTAATGTGGTTGTCAACTGTACGCTTGCTAATCTCTAACTTTTCGGCGATTTTCTCATTAGTCAATCCCGCCGCTACTAACTCTACCACTTGCAATTCTCTGTCCGACAGGGTGACAGGGGTCCCAGAGACGCTCCCGCTCATAAATTTTTCCTATGTGTGCATATTTACCTATCTTCAATTCTAAAGGATGACGGATAGAGTATGAAGATAAAATTAAATCTGCTGCTGCTGCTTTTTCGGACGCGCGAGCACCAACCAACTCCTTTGCAGAATCGCCAGCGCGCAAACAAGGCGCCGACGCAACAAGATGCGCAGATGCCGGTACTGCTAGCGCTGCAGGTGGCGGATGCGCAGCTAGCACACCTGACTTGCACCTGACATCCACGGCCCGAAAATCCGCAAATGGTTGCACCTAAAACTACCAAAATGCCCGCACGGCACTTGCGTGTTGAGGGAGTAACTGCCAGCAGCAGTAAGTCTGATATTATAGGAGCCGCCATTAAAAAATAGGTGGCAAATTTTCTGGCATCGGTTAAAAATAATTATCGATCGGTCTACTGCTTCTGTAAAACCTCAAATCTAAAATCAATATGACTTATCCTCGCGTTTTGTGTCTGGGTGAAATTTTATTTGATTGTTTAGCAGACAAACCAGGAGTATCTCTAGAAGAGGTAGAGTCTTGGACGGCATATCCCGGCGGCGCTCCTGCTAATGTTGCCTGCGCTTTAGCTAAATTGGGGACGGCGGCGGGATTTATCGGTGCTGTAGGTGGGGATGAATTGGGGGATTCCCTAGTGCAGGTATTGCAAGAAATAGGGGTTGATACCGCTGGAGTGCAGCGCCATTCGAGCGCGCCGACGCGGCAAGTTTACGTGTTGCGGAATGCAGCGGGCGATCGATCTTTTGCCGGTTTTGGTAAATTGGATACTGCGGATTTTGCCGACACTCGCCTCCAGGCGGCCCAAATACCCGAGGTGCTGTTTGAAAATGCCGAGTTTTTAGTGCTCGGCACTTTAGAATTAGCTTATCCTGAAAGTCGAGAGGCGGTCAAAAGAGCGATCTTCCTAGCAGAAAAGTACGACGTTAAAATTATCGCTGACATCAATTGGCGTCCCGTGTTTTGGCCAAATCCAGACGCAGCCAAACCCCGGATTCTAGAACTCTTAAAAAAAGTTGATTTTGTCAAGCTATCAGACGAAGAAGCCGAATGGTTGTTTGCAACTACCGACGCGGGAGCTATTACCTACCGCCTCGATTCGGTAGAAGGCGTTTTGGTGACGGCGGGCGACAAAGGTTGCAGCTATTGTCTGTCACAAAATGAAGGAAAAATCCCCGCCTTTACAGTAGATGTTGAGGATACAACCGGTGCCGGCGACGGGTTTGTGGCCGGTTTTGTACGGCAGTTGTGCAAGCATGGAATTAAAAATTTAGCAGATCCAGAAATAGCAAAAGAAATCGTAACTTATGCAAGCGCCGTAGGTGCGATGACAGCGATGAAACCGGGTGCAATTGCAGCTCAACCAACCGCCGCTGAAGTAGAAGCTTTCTTGTATTTGTACAAAAATTAGCACGCCAAGCCTATACAGGTTCACAGAGAAAGGAATGCAAGTCCTCAAAGTTTTATAAGCACTAAAGTCCTGACTACAAATAGGTTTTATTGTGGTAATTAACCGCACATCAGATGATTTACAGCAGATTCCACTTTTATGAAGTACGCCCGCCATCCTTGGCTCCCCCTAGGGACACGGCAGTGCCGTGTCCCTACATTTCACAAACCTGGAATACGCTGTATAATTTGGCGGACGATTACGTCTACCGGCTGCGAAGCATCTATAATAATTGCATCTTCCGGTTCTTCGAGAGTGCCTAACTGGCTTGACAGCAAGTCTGCTTTCATGTAGTGATTTTCGCGAGTTTTTAACCGAGCTGCGAATAGCTCAAAATCACCTTTGAGATAAACTATTTTCAGCCGCTGAGGGTCTCGGCAGAGCATTTCGCGGTAAGATGTTTTTAAAGCCGAACAAGCCAAAACCGCATTTTTATTTTCCAACAACCACCAGTCTATTGTAGCTTGCAGTTGCCCGAGCCAAGGAAGGCGATCGGCATCTTCTAAAGGAATGCCCAAACTCATTTTCTCGATGTTGGCTGGCGGGTGAAAATCGTCGGCATCGCTGAATTCCCAATTGAGAGATTGCGCCAGCAACTTGCCAACAGTAGTTTTTCCCGAACCGGAGACTCCCATCACGATCGCAATCATCACGTGTATTTACCGAATAGTTGCAATTCGATCGAGAAACCGGGTTTCTGAATTTGTCAGATGAATTATGCAACCCTACAAAATTGCAGAAACCCAGTCTATTTCTAATTCTCGCTCAAATTTCTTCCATAGTTGGTCTAATAAAATTATAAGCCAAAACGCCGATAATTCCACCAATCACCGGGAATACAATAAACGCCCACAACTGCTGGATTGCCCATCCGCCTTGAAAAAGTGCTACACCGATACTTCTAGCGGGGTTAACTGAAGTATTGGTTACGGGAATTCCGACTAAGTGAATCAACACCAGCATCAAGCCGATCGGAATTCCCCCCAAACCGACTGGATATTTGGGATGGGTAGTCCCCATGATTGTAAATAACAGAAAAGCAGTCAGTACAACTTCCGTCAAAGCTGCCGCCAAAAGTCCGTAACCTGCGGGAGAATGTTCTCCAAAACCGTTAGACGCAAATCCCGAAGCCGCCGCATCAAAACCCGGTTTTCCTGATGCTATCATATACAAAACAAGACCGCCTAGAAGTCCGCCTAAAATCTGACCTCCTATATAATAAGGAAGCAAAACAGCATCGATCAGTTTGGCAACTACTAAACCGATGCTTACCGCCGGATTAATGTGGCATCCAGAGATCGGGCCGATCGTATAAGCCATGATTAAGAGGGAAAGTCCAAAGGCGATCGACACTCCCAAAAACCCGATTTTGTCTCCAGCTAAAACTGCACTGCCGCATCCACCTAATACCAATACAAAAGTACCCAGAGCTTCAGCAACTCCAATTTTTATTTTTTTGTTCATACTCACGCTCTCTGAAGTTTTGGATAGGTCAATTCCGCGCCCGAACCAATCCTCAATCTAAAAATTAGAGCTACAAATTATTTCCCGCAGCGCCACAATACTGAAGGAAACACGAAGGCAATTTGTAAATCTAATTTTCCGCGATTGTATTGGCTTAACTGAGACTGCGGAATTTGGAATTAACAAATCAGCTCAAACTTACTCGGTTCTGAAAAAAATGTCAACACTTAGCCAAGTCTTTGTATAAATTGTGCTTTTTAGCAGTTATTCAATTTACAGCAATTAAGTTGGGTTATTCCCTAATTTTAGGACGATAATTTTATTGTTGTTACTGATTATCCGATCGCACTTGCAGCTAAAACCTCACTGCGAACCGGCTGGTACATCGGACTGGAGAAGGGGCGAAAGTCTGTCGGACAATCAACAGTCATCTGGCACAGCAAGCGGAACTGTAGCGCAGTTGGGGGTTGGTTGAGGCGATCGACTTCTGGGCGAACCAATTCTCGATGCTGCGAGATAATTTCCAAAATATCATCCAAAAGATAGCGCGGACAATAGCCGACAATCCAGTCATTTTCAGTACACAGCAGCAAGCCGCGAGGATAAAATTTGTGCGCTAAATACAAAAGTTCGCCCGCTTGAAGCCCATTAATCCGTTCAATTGCCGGCTTGGGAAGGTGTCGCAGTCCATCTGCAAAAAAATGGAGGCGGTAACGTCCATTTTCATCCGGTTCGGGACAGGGGAATACCTCAAATTTATCAGTTACCCGTTCCCCTCCGCTGCGGGCCAATAAAGCAATTGGGTCATCTTCGCGTTCAGGGATATTCAACCACTGTACAAATTCAGGATAGTCAGGGCGCGATCGGGGCATCACTCGATTGGAAAACAAGGGAAACAGTTTCTGTGAAGTGTAAACATTATTGAAATCAGGGAAAGATAGCAAGGGTTCAAACCCGCACTTAAGTTTAGCTTCTCGAACACCATTTGTATAATTGAACTGGTATTCTTTACCGTTAAATGTCAATCGACCAATCGGAAACCAAGAACTGCTTACCGGGTCTTGCCAAGCCAAAAATAGTGTTTTCAAAGCAAATCTCCAGTTAATTCAAGTAGGTGGCGCAGTGTGCACCGTAACGCTATAATTTGCGCGTCAAACTATGTAGTTAGCGCATTGTACACCGTACATATAGAGGTGATGCGCACCGTACCGCTATAATTCCCGCATCAAACCACTTTTTACGTAAGTAGTGTTAATTTATTCTCCTAGTCTATGGGAAATGGCATCAAAATTTGGTATTTTTGGCTTTATGCCATTACAGCTACAGCACCAATCAACTGAATAAACATCTTTTTTTACCCATAGGCTAAAGCTGGAATAAGACCACAAATGCGGACAAGAAATTAAATTATGTTTAACAGGATTGTAGTGAATATAGTTTAAATGCTGTTCAAAATCATCTTCATCGCAAATAGTATGCTCCCAAAATCGCCGATGCCAAACATCACTTTCTAGACGCTTGCGACGCGAAAGCGAGACATTTTGAGGTAAATTTCCTAGACCGCGTAAAGATTGTGTAAATAAAATTTTTATCCTTCCAAGACGCTGGGAATAGGCAGTATCATTAGGAGGTAATTTCCACAAAAAATGGATGTGATCGGGCAATACAACTGCCCCAAGAATTTCAAAAGGTTGTTCTGATTTAATCGCCGCTACAGCGTTGCGAAGTCGCGAGACATTTTCAGACTCTGAAAATAGCGGTGTGCGATTGTAGGTAACAACCGTTAGGAAGAAAGTTCCACCAGGAAGGTAAAATCGGCGATAGTTTGACATTAATATCGTCCTCCTACTTTTTATAGGACATATTATACTCATCTCGTAGGGTGCGCACTGCGCACATTCCGGGGTCTCTGGGTGCGCA
>JAUBOG010000006.1:0-12419 GCA_036700105.1 Microcoleus occultus BM001215583 | reverse complement strand
GGTCTCTGGGTGCGCAACTATACTCATCTCGTAGGGTGCGCACTGCGCACATTCCAGGGTCTCTGGGTGCGCAGTGCACACCTTACATCTCCTAGCCTCCGGGTGCGCAGTGCACACATTCCGGGGTCTCTGGGTGCGCAGTGCACACCTTACATCTCGTAGGGTGCGCACTGCAAACATTCCAGGGGCTACTTTCTAACACAGGAATTCGCGCGGGTCGGTGACGTGCCCAGTCAGCGCAGAAGCCGCCGCCGTATAAGGCGAAGCGAGATAAACTTGCGCTTGTTTGTTCCCCATGCGGCCGGGGAAATTGCGGTTAGTTGTAGACACGCAAATCTCGGGTTCGTTCATCCGCCCGAAAGTATCTTTCGGCCCGCCCAAACAAGCGGCGCAAGAAGGCGCTGCGGGTTCGATGCAGCCTGCTGCTAAGAAGATTTCCGACAGCGTTTGACCGTCGTATTTGGTGACAAATAAATCTTCGTAAACTTTCTGAGTTGCCGGTACTAAATACGTCGGAACTTTGACTTGATTTCCCTTGAGAATTCGGGCCGCACTCAAAAAGTCCGAGGTTTTGCCGCCGGTGCAAGAACCGATGTAAACTCGATCGATCTTGACATCGCGGCAGTTGCGGGCCAAGTCGCGGTTGTCGGGGGAATGCGGTTTGGCGACGACTGGTTCTAATTTGCTGACATCGTAGGTGCGATCGCTATAAAACGTAGCGTCACCATCGGTGTAAAATGCCTCAAACGGCACGTCAGTCCGAGATGTAACGTAATCAAACGTAGTTTTGTCAGGCGCAACGGTGCCATTTTTGCCGCCAGCTTCGATTACCATGTTGCACAGCGTCATCCGTTCTTCCATTGTCAAACGTTCCACTGTATCGCCGGCAAATTCCATCGATCGGTAGTTAGCACCGGCAACGCTGATATCGCCTATAATTTGTAAAATCAAATCTTTTGCTAACAAATAATCTGGCAGTTCGCCGTTGAGTACAAAGCGCATCGTCGCCGGCACTTTAATCAGCAATTTGCCGGTTCCCATGATAAAAGCGGCGTCGGTATTGCCGATACCGGTGGCGAATTGTCCGAAAGCGCCGGCATTGCAGGTGTGAGAATCTGTACCGAAAAGCACTTCGCCCGGGCGCGTGTGGCCTTCTTGGGCGAGGGCGATGTGGCAAACTCCTTTGTAGTCGGGGTTGGCTTTGAAGTTCGATCGATCTGTAATGTCGTAAAAGTATTTTATCCCTTGTTCCTTGGCAAAATCGCGCAGAATATCGACGTTGCGGTTGGCGCGTTCGTCGTTGGTGAAAATGTAGTGGTCGGGAATTAGGACGATTTTGTCGGGATTCCAGACTTTAGCATTATCGCCGAATTCGCGTTTAAAAACGCCGATCGTGCCCGGCCCGCAGACATCGTGGGTCATCAATACGTCTGTTTCTACCCAGATATTGTCTCCGGGCTCGACTTTGGTGCGGCCTGATGCTTTGGCTAAGATTTTTTCGGTGATGGTCATTCCCATAGTTCGATCGCTCTTTTTGGTTAGATGCTACATAGTGTAATTGTAAGCGAAACATTCCCTGTTACCGAGGATACTGAGATTCCCAGCATAATACATAGACCGGGGCGGGTTTTTGAGATGGTTGGTTTTTGGTCAATATTGTTGGTTAACCCGCCCCTACAGGAATCACGGTCAAGGGACGGAAGATGATATCATTTGTTAGATTTTCCAATCACAAACCACAAATAGATTAATATCATTTCCGTTTGACTCGGTATTATATGATGTTAAATTTTGTAGGGGCGGGTTCACAAACAATAATTGCCTATAATAGACAATATAATAAACCCGCCCTCTTTTTGCTAATTCACGTCTTCGGATACGCCTTCAATGAAGGCAACAAATCCTTTGCCCCAGGGATTTGATTCGGTGAAGTGTTCGCCAACTTTTAGCGCTGCTTTTTTGCCACCGTTGTAAAGCCGTTTGACGCTGATTAGGTTTTGCCACTCGATCGGTTTTTGCTCTTTTATTTCCTTAAATTCTGCATCAATAATATTGAGTGCTTGTTGTTCGTCTTGCACGTAGGTATACTTTTTTTCTAATGCCTGAATGATTTGCACTACTGCATTCAGTGCGGCTTCAGGCGAGGATTGCTGGGCGGCGATGGTGATGTGTTGGGCTTGATTGCCGTGGTTATCTCCGAAGTTGAAAGGGGCGTTGAAAGTTGAATTGGAGAAGTCTTGGGTGGGTGTATCAGACATTTCTTTTGTTCTTTTGTGGATTTGCTGAGTGGTTTCGTCAATTTTAGCAAGGAGCTCGTTTGGTTGGGGTAGTTTGGCTGGGTGCGGTGTTAGGGACAACTGACGAATCGGGTAGTTGTAGTATTTGCAGGCGGATTGGATGGCGAGGATGAGGCGGTGAGCATCTTTGCCGGATTTGGAGGTAATTAAGGTGAGGATGTGGGGGAGATGGGGGACGACTTTCTCTGTGTGCTGCTTAGCGATTTTGCCTAAGGCATCTGCCGCACTCCAACGCACATCAGAATCTGAATCTTCAAGAAGTTCAAATAATCCCGGAATCGTCGGCTCAGAACCGATTTTTCCTAACATATCTACCATACTCAAACGCAGATCAGAGCCTGAATCTTCATCAACCAGTTCAATTAATTTAAAAATCGCCGACTCATAACAGATGTTTTCTAACGCATCTCCCGCCATCAAACGTACATCCGTATCTGAATCTTCAACGAGTTGAAGTAAGCCCGGAATGGACTCTTCGGAGCCGATTTTTTCTAACGCATATATTACATTTAATCGTACATCTTGGTCTGAATGTTTGACGAGTTTAAGTAAACCAGGAATCGCCTCTTCGGAACTGATTTCACCTAACGCATCTGCTGCTGTCCAACACACATCAGGTTCTGAATCTTCAAGGAGTTTAATTAAGTCAGGAATCGCCGCCTCGGCCTCATAACCGATTTTACCTAACGCATCTGCTGCCATCTCACGCACATTCGGATCTAAATCTTGAAGGAGTTTAATTAAGCCAGGAATTGTTTCCTCTGATCCAATTTCGCATAACGCATCTGCCACCATCCGACGCACATCTGGATCTGAATCTTGAACGAGTTGAACTAAGCCACAAATTGCCTTTTCGGAACCGATTTCGCCTAACGCATATGCCACGCTTAATCGTAAATCAGGGTCTGAATCTTTAACTAATTTAAGCAAGCTTATAGTCGCAGCCTCAGAACCAATTTCACCTAACACATCTGCCGCCATCCAACTCACATCAGAATCTGAATTCTTAACTAATTCAAGTAAGCCCGGAATCGCCTCATCGGAACCGATTTCACCTAATGCATCTGCCGCACTCCTGCGGACATCAGCGTCTGAATCTTTAATTAATTTAAGTAATCTAGAAATCGCCGCCTTGGAATTAATTTTACCTAATGCATCTGCTGCCTTACTACGAACATCAGAGTCTGAATCTTTAGTTAGTTTAAATAAACCAGAAATTGCCGCCTCAGTATCAATTTTTTCTAACGCACTTACCGCACTTTTGCGCACATCATGGTCTGAATCTTTAACGAGTTTAAGTAAGCCAGCAATCGCAGCCTCCGAACCAATTTTACCTAACGTATATGCCACACTTGATCGCACTTTCCAGTCTGAACCTTCAACGAGTTTGAATAAACCCGAAATCCCCTCATCCGATCGCACTTCCCCCAAAAGCCCAACCTTCAACCACCCCGGCACATCCAACCCATCCACCAACGCAACCGTGCGTTTCTGAAACTCCCGCTTCACTTCCCCCGCCAATCGCGCCCCCAACATCAAATCCACATCCAATGCCAGCCGCACCACCCGCACCGCCTGCACCTTATCCCCCAACAACGACAGCATGAACGCCAGAGGTTCCGTCCATTTAAAATAATTTAAATAGAAATGCTGCAACCGTTTATCCTCGATCGCATCAATATGCTTCTCATCAAACAGTTTCCGCAACGCCCGCCCCGCATAATACTCCTGAAATAATTGGTGATGAAACTCAATTTCCTCCGGTTTTGCCGCCACCTGCAACAGATGATGTTCCAGCAAATCCTCTAGCCATTCCTTCGCTTTCGTTGGCGCATCCACAACCCCCCGATCGCGCAACCAGCGCTCTAAAATTCCCTCAGCAAAATCGCGAGAAATTGCCACCAAACCATCGGTAGATTTCTGCGAATCGCCCTGCAACATCACAAAAGCTAACTGCTGCAAAAGATCCGATTTGAAGCGCCGAAAATCTTCCGAAACCGGGGTAATTCCCTTAAAATCGTCATACTGGCGATCGAACTTCTGAAACAATTCTCCCTTACTCTGAGGAATTTCCCCGGTACTTTCAAACACCTCGCACATCATCTTCAGCAGCAACGGCGTTTCGGCAATTTCTCGCAGGCGATCGCGCAATTGTCGCAACAGCAAATCCCCATTTTGCGGCAAATGTTTGCCCACAAAATCCCGCATCTGCCCTTCCGTTAGCGCGCACATTTCTAACTTTTTTTCAATTCCCAAAGATCCGCCCAGCGCCAAATCCCGCGTCGTGAAAATCATCTGCATATCGGCATTTTCGTCGCGGAATTCCTGCAATTCCTGCCGCCGTTTTTGCGATGGCATTTCATTCACGCCATCCAGCAACAATAGCAACTTGCCATCCAAAAGCAAATCATCCATTTCTTCCGGGCTAACTATCAATTTTGCCCGCCGAAATTCGGCACAAATTGCTTCTACAATCGATCGATCGCTCCTCAACTGCACCAACACCGGAATTGGTCGATCGCTCTCTAAGAGCGCTTCCCGTGCCAATTCCCACCGAAAACGCTGCAATACCGTCGATTTTCCCGAACCGGGCTTGCCGGCTAGCAGCACGTTTCCCTGTCGCAGGTACTTGCGGATTCCTGAGAGCACTTCCAGGCGATCTATTTTGGTTTCTGGTTTATTTTTTGGGGTTTGGGGCGATCGATCTTCCGGTGGCATTTCCACCCGCACCTCTACCTGTAAATCTGTCAGGGTGTATAGATGTTCTTGTTTTTGATAATCCTCAACCAGGAATTGCAGATATTTAGGAAAATCAACTGGTGTTGCCATTTGATTATAGATTTTAGAATATGGATTGATTATAGAATTTTTTATAGATACGCGATCGCGCTGAGAAATTCCGCTCGATCGACCATAAATAAATACCCGACAGGGGGCGGTTTACAAAATCTTGGATTTGTGTTAGATATCTTAGCGATTTTTTTCAAGCTCGATATCTCAGATGCTACGCTTGTTATTCGATTCAGACCTTGAACCCTTGTATCTTAAAAGAGGTAGATAGCGATTTGTCGTGGGGTAGGGCGGGTTTTTGAGATTGTCGGTTTGAGGCGGTAATGGTTGGCGAACCCGCCCCTACAGCGCTTAATTGACCGGAAACTATCTAAATTTCGATCCAGTCGTCTTCAGACGACTTTAGCTATTAGCCAGGGGTTTAAACCCCTGGCGGATGATTGCGCTAGGTGCAAAATCCCAATAGTAATAACTTCAATCTTCCAAGAGTTTATAAATGCAAAAAATCTAAATGTTCCCCCGGAATTTGATTCAACTCTTCGGGAGTTCCTGTTAGTTTAACTTCCCCCCGATCGAGCAACACAATCCAATCGGCTCGCCCGATAACTCGCGGACGGTGGCTGACTAAAATAGTCGTTTTTCCCCGACGAAAAGCCAACAATCGATCGAGCACTTCCGTTTCCGTTGCTGGGTCGAGAGCTCCCGTCGATTCATCTAAAATTAACACGGGCGGATCGGCAATTAAAGCGCGGGCGATCGCCAATCTTTGTCTTTGTCCCCCGGAAAGATTCGCGCCAAACTCGCCCAAAACTGTTTGATAAGTATCGGGAAGTTCGCTGACAAAATCGTCGGCGCAGGCAATTTGGCAAGCTGTTACTATTTGTTCTAAAGTCGCGCTAGGGTAACAAAAACGGAAATTATCGACAATCGATCGGCTCCAAAAATGCGCTTCCTGCGGCACGAGCACGACTTGTTCCCGCAGGCATTCTAGGGACAAATCGGATTGATTGTACTGTCCGAAGCGGATATTGCCGGATGGCAGCGGATACAAACCGGCCAGCAGTTTTGCTAGCGTACTTTTGCCGCAGCCGGATTTGCCGATTAAAGCTGTTACTTTGCCACCCGGAATTGTGAGGGAAAAATCTTTCAATAAATCCACGCGGCCGATGTGGTGGAAGTTGAGGTTTTTGCAAGTAATATCGGCATTAGCGGGAATGTCGGCGCGATCGCGCGAGGCATTTTCCCCCGTCTCTGGCGCCGTGTCGGTAATGTCTGCGAGGCGCTGGACGGCTGTTTGGGCGCGGGCGAATTCGTCGGCTAAGTTGATAACAGTGTCGATGAGGGCGGTGAAATTGCGACTCATGCCGTTAAATGCTAGCAATTGCCCGATCGAAAGTTCCTGGCGAATTACCAAAATGCTGCCAAAACACAACACAGTCAGGCTGCCCAACCCCGATGCAAGGCTGGCAAAAACGCTGTTGGCGATGCCGATTTGCAGCAAGCGAAAAGTGATATTTGCCAAGTGTCCGAAGCGGCTTTGCAATTCTTCCCAAGCTTGAGGTGCCGCGCTGTTAGTTTTGAGAGTTAAAGCACCTTTGAATGTCTCGACTAACAGACCTTGATTTTCAGTGTCCGCTACCAAAACATCGCGGGTTTTCTGTTGCAAAGCTGGCAGGAAAATGAAGGCACAAAGACTTGTCACAAAAGCAACTCCGACGGCAGCGAGAGTTAGTTTCCAGCTATAAATTGACATCAATCCCAAAGATACCAAGGCGATGAAAGATTCGCTGGGCAAAGTGGTAACTACTTGCGAAACTAACAGATTGATTTCCCGGATGTCGCGGAGGCGGCTGACGATTTCGCCGCTGCGGTGGGATTCGTAATAAGTGAGGGGAAGCTGCAGGATTTGGCGGCCGAATTCGAGTGCCAATCCTAGTTCCAAACGTTGGGCTAAGTGAGCTACTAGATTCGCTTGAACGAGGCGCAGCAGGCTGCTGAAGAGGATGGTGGCGGCGGTGGCGATCGCGATCGTAATTAGCAGTTCCGTGTCTTTGCGCACCAATACATCGTCGGTGAGTACCTGAATCAGCAGGGGGAATGCCAGAGACAGCAGTCCGATCGCCATGTTCAGGGGCAAAACTTCGGCAACTAAGCCGCGGTAGTGCCAAACGCGCCGCAAAAAGCGCCCGAATCCGCCCGCGCGATCGTTTGGCTGCGCCCAGAAACGGTTGTCATCGGGTACCAGCAGCAGCATCACGCCGTTGTTCCAAGACTCTGTAAGTGCCTCGCGGGTGAGGTAGCGCAGGCCTGCGCCCGGATCGGCAACTACATACTTTTTGCCCTTGATGCCGTACAGGACAACCCAGTGAACGCCTTTCCAGTGGACGATTGCGGGCAGTGGGGCTTCGTTGAGGCGATCGATCAATTCGGGTGTCGCTTTGACGGAACGGGCGTTAAATCCCAAAGCTTCTGCCCCGCGGCGCAATCCCAGCAGCGTTGTCCCCAACTGTCCCGTACCGACGGCTTCGCGGACGCGGTTGATGGCCAGCGTGCGCCCGCAGGATTTGGCAACGGTGGCGAGACAGGCGGCGCCGCAATCTTCTTCGCTGTGTTGGAGAACAACGGGATATTTCATCACTAATTAACTTTTTGTTACAGGGTAAGTATTGATAGAAAGTTGAGTAGTTTTCTTTACTTTTTTTAACAAACCGCAGAGGACGCAGAGGACGCGGAGTGAGAGAAGATAGAGAGATTTGCTGGTTAAAAAACGATTTAAAATTGCTTTATCTGCTTTTCGCTATCAACTGTCAACTATCGGGCGGGCACTCTTGGCATCGCCCCTACAAACTGTCAACTGTTTAAGTTTTTAACACAGGATGTGCGATCGTGTCTAACAGTAAACTTCCCGTTGTCGGTGCCAGTCAAGCACAGCATTTCCCCCAGGTATTTCCTCAGTTGCCAATTCTGGGGAGCGATCGCACAATTTGGACTGGCATCAGTCTAGAATACCACCGCCAGCCACCGTTTGAAACTGCTGAATATACGATCGCCTCCTACCAGATCGGCATCAATCTCGGACAGAGTTTCCAGATGGAACGCAAGATTGACGCCAAGTGGGAAACCAAGCAAGTATTGCCAGGTGCGATCGGTCTTTGTCCGTTTAATTTATCTCACCAACTTCGCTGGCACGGTGAAATGAATTTGCTTTCTCTCAATCTAGAACATGAATTATTAGTTCGCAGCGCACTGGAATTATTCAATACCGATCGAGTTGAGTTATTGTGGCCGATGGCATTTCAAGATGCGTTGATCCAGCAAATTGGACTCGCACTCAAAATAGAAGCGCAATCGGATGGCGGGGGTAGTCGGCTTTATACAGAGACAATGGCGAACGCCCTTGCCGTACATTTATTGCGGCATTATTCGACGCAAGGACATCGGAAATTAGGCTGGCAAGGGGGGATGTGCCAGCATAAATTAAGGTTGGTTCAAGACTATATCAACGATTATTTGGAACGGGAATTAAGTTTAGACGAACTGGCGGGTATCGCGCAACTCAGTCCCTACCACTTTTCCCGCGCCTTCAAACAATCTGTTGGTATCAGCCCGCACCAATACGTCATTCAGCAGCGGGTAGAACGGGCAAAACAATTGCTGTTGCAGGGCAAGATGAGTTTGTCGGAAATTGCGATCGCCTGCGGTTTTTCTCACCAAAGCCATCTCAACCGTCACTTCAAACGCTTGACTGGAGTGACACCAAAAACTTTACTCAAATTCTAGGAATAAGACGCAGAGGTGAATCATGTCGCAGCAGGAACTACCACAAGTACCAGAGGTTTATTCAACTAAAGATAATCGAGTCCTCAATCTTTCCGAAAGATCGCCCCTTCTCACTAGCAATGGATCGGAATGGAACGATATCAATTTGGCGTATTTTGACTTGCCAGCCGCAGAGATGTCTGAATATAGTCTCGATTTGTACGGAATTGGAATTAACCTCGGGCAAGGTATTGAGTTAGAACAAGTTTTAGAAGGAACTTCGCACCAGGGATTTCTTCCTACTGGTGGAAGCTGTTTTTGTCCCAGTTACTATCGCCAAGCTTACCGTTGGGATAGACGCAATCAGCTCCTCTATCTCAACTTGACACCAGAATTATTGAGCCGGCAAGCGATCGCGTTACTGAAAACAAATTGTGTGGAATTAATTCCTCATTTTGCAGTTCAAGATCCGCTGATTTATCAGATTGGTTTAGCACTGAAGGCAGCACTTGAAACTGATGAATCGAGCGATCGTCTTTATGCCGAATCAGCCGCAACTTTCTTAGCCGTTCATATCCTACGACATTACTCAACTCGAACTCAAAAGATTCAAGATTATGTTGGAGGACTGCCTCAACATAAACTAAGGAATGCGATCGACTATATCCAAGAACATTTGTCAGAAAATATATCACTTGAAGCAATAGCTAACCATATCGACATAAGTTCCTATCACTTTTGCCGCCTGTTTAAACAATCAACTGGTTTCAGTCCGCACCAATACGTGATTCAACAGCGGGTAGAACGGGCCAAGCAACTATTGCGACAGGGAAAGATGAGTTTGTCGGAAATTGCGATCGCCTGCGGTTTTTCTCATCAAAGTCATCTGAATCGCCACTTCAAACGCTTGACTGGAGTCACTCCCAAAACTCTACTCAACTCATAGCAAGAACGTGCAAAAACAGCAAGAACGTGCAATACACATTTGGGGCAGTTTGCCATTATCAAAGGTAGACATCCAGATAATTCTACTAACTGAATCATATCAAATCCGTAGCTTGAGGAATTTTTTATATGCCAACACTTGCTAATTACGAAGCAATTCAAGACAGTAGTTTTGAAATTTGGGCGCTCGCTCGCGAGAAAGTTTTTGAATTCAATCTACCTGACGATATCCGACTAGATGGTGCTGCTAATAGACCTCTTCTCTGTTACAGAGTTGATACCGCTGATAATGCAAACGATCTGAAATTTAGTGTCTCGATTCGCAATCAAACCGGAGCCACACCACAAGTTTCTAGCTTGACACTGAATGACAGTATCATCCGCACCATAATCGAAGTCATTGATTTTAATGCTGTGAGCAAAGGCTCTAATCGACTTTTCTTTAGATATGAAGGAGGGAACGGCAAAGCAATTTTTAGCGATGTAGTTTTTTGGTATAAACGACGAGTTTAACACTGTGGCGATCGGGTTGCAGGCAAATATGAGTTGGGCTGAAATTGCGATCGCCTGCGGTTTTTCTCATCAAAGTCACCTGAATCGCCACTTCAAATGAATCACTGGAGTCACTCCCAAAACTCTACTCAAGTCATAGCAAGAATGTGCAAAAACAGCAATATCGTGCAAGATTATTCTGCCAGTGCGTGTCAGTATCAAACTAACTGAGTAACTAGCAAAGGAGCGATGATATGTTTCGCAAGCCCTTAGATCGGAAGTTACAATTTTTTCAATCGTCACTTGTGCAGTGCGAATTGAGCGATCGCGAACAAGAAAGAATTTGCGGCGGCCAAAACTCTAGACCTTACAAGGGACCAACGGCAGTTAAAGCTTGTTGGGGTCCCAACGATATGTTACCTCCAACTTCTGGTCAATCTCGGTGTTAGTAACTGCGGCAATTTATTGTGGAATAAAAGCTGAATAGTTTGAGGAAAAAAACATGAAAACAAACCCAAAAAATAGGAAAACAACCCAAACAAACATCACACCAACTCTTTGGCACGAACTGGACGATCGCACCTCAGAAACCATTTCTGGTGGTGCAGAGGGATGTCTGGCCTGGAGTATTCGTTTCGGTGATGTCACCCGCAACCCTCGGAAATCGCCATAGTTTTTCTGATTTTGTAATTCCGTTTTGCTTCGTAAATTCCTGCAAGGAGGTTCAGCGATCGTGCTTAATTTGTTCAAATCTCAAGTTCAATCTTCAAATCAAATTAAATTCTCTAAATCTCACGTTCTTTGGCATGATTTGTCCTTAGATGAGTCTTCATCCTATACCGGAGGACATGGAAATCCTTTGATTTGGAAAGATCCAGAACTCGGGTGGTGCCGACGCGGACTGGACGGTTACAATCATTGTAGATACAGAGAGCCCGGTGTTGATTAGGGTGATGCTCTTTCAAAGGATGTAAAGTTATCGATCTCTTCGTCTGTCCCGAACATTGAGGCCGCAGAGTCGCAATGATTTGCTGGTATTACTCCTTACCGGGTTCTGGCCTGATAACGCAGATAAGCGAAGCTCTTTCTCTGGCGAGTCAGCGAGGAATAGTCTCGCTTACATCCGCACTTTTTTTGTCGCGCTAAGGTGCGTCGCTATGGGATTTCTCCAAGCAGTGAGAAGTGTCGATCTCGACGCACCCTACTTTCACTGACTGAGGGATCGAGACAAAATAAAAGTTCAATTTTTCAGCAATATATCTGTGCGAGGTGATTATGATGCAATTAAAAGGTCTCATATTTATTACAGCGATCGCGGCGCTTTTTACCTTTCCTAGTGCCGCTGTAGCTAACGACCAAGATGTTCAAGCAACAACTATTCCTGCTAGTGCTTGTCGCCCGGAAAGTGACACTGCGGATGCAAGTGTTAGGATGGTGAACGGCGCTTTTATTTTCAATCCAAATAGTACGGGAACAGTAAGATTTTTTTGCCCGCTGCCAATCAATAGGTTGACAGTATCCAACCCATCAAACGATAACGATTTGACAGGTTATCGCGTCTATTACCGGGATACGGATGGTACTGGAAATCTGGCTGCCATCACGACGCACCTTTTCTATCGGAATAGCAGTGCTGCCAGCTCCATAGCAGTTGGTGCAGCGTGGAGTTCTAATTCTAACCCTAGTAACTTGACAGTCAATACATCTTTCTTTGTTCCGCAAAACCACCAATTTGAGGCGTTTAGACTCTACTTTTTTGTCGTGACTATGAGGCGGAATAACATAAATCAAGACCCGGCATTTGGGGGCATTGACTTTGTTGTTCCTCAAGTACCTTAAGTAACATCCAAAGCACGACTTACCAGGAGTTAGAATGGGACTTGCGCACGGGGTGTTCAGAAACCGGGTTTTTTTGAAAGAATACTGCATCCCCGCTTGAAAAACTGGTAAAAACCCGGTTTCTTTGGTATTTATGCGTAAGTGGCGCGGGGGCGGGTTTATGAGATTATCGATTTTAGCCAAATATTGCTGGTGAACCAGCCCCTACAATACCTGGCATTTAACTAATAACTAATACCATTTCTCTAAAGTCATGCAATACTCTTTGACCCCCCCGGCGCCCCCCCTTGCTAAGGG
>JAUBOG010000069.1:0-19028 GCA_036700105.1 Microcoleus occultus BM001215583 | reverse complement strand
CTTCCAAGTTTTCACAACTGATAAAAAAATCCGACCCACATCTGCGGAATGTGGGCTCGATCGCCCGATCGTAATCGGAGATCGCCTCTGCTTTTTGCCCAAGCTCATAATTGGCACTACCCCGATTGTTGTATGCAAGAGCTAATTTGGGATCGAGAGCGATCGCCTGATTATAATCGGAAATCGCCTCTTCTTTTTTCCGTAGGCCAGACTTGGCTAAACCCCGATTGTTGTAGGCAAGAGCTAATTTGGGATCGAGCTCGATCGCCTGATTATAATCGGAGATCGCCTCTGTTTTTTGCCCAAGCTCATACTTGGCACTACCCCGATTGTTGTAGGCAAGAGCTAATTTGGGATCGAGCTCGATCGCCCGATCGTAATCTGCAATCGCCTCTTCTTTTTTCCCTAGGTTATACTCGGCAGTACCCCGATTGTAGTAGGCAAAAGGTAATTCGGGATTTAGGTCGATCGCCCGATCGTAATCAGCAATTGCCTCTTCTTTTTTCCCTAGGTTATACTGGGCAGTACCCCGATTTAAGTAGGCAAGAGCTAATTCAGGATTAAGCTCGATCGCCTGATTATAATCAGAAATTGCCTCCTCTATTTTCCCTAGTTCTGACTTGGCTAAACCCCGACCGACGTAGGCATTAGGATAGTTGGGATTAATGTCTATCGCCCGATCGTAATCTGCAATCGCCTCTTCTATTTTTCCTAGGTCTGACTTTGCCTTACCTCGATTAATGTAGGCCTCATAATTTTTGGGATTCAGGTCAAGCGCCTGATTATAATCTGCAATCGCCTCTTCTATTTTTCCTATGTCTGACCTTGCCTTACCCCGATTGTTGTAGGCAGCAGAATCGTTGGGATTCAGGTCGAGCGCCTGATTGTAATCTGCAATCGCCTCTTCTGTTTGCCCTAAGTCTGACTTGGCAGCACCTCGATTGATGTAGGCACCACCATTTTTGGGATCGATATCTATCACCTTAGTATAATCGGAAATTGCCTCTTCTATTTTCCCTAGGTCATACTTGGCTCTAGCCCGATTAAAGTAGGCCTCATCATTTTTGGGATTAAGGTCGATCGCCTGATTATAATCGGAAATTGCCTCTTCTATTTTTCCTAGGTCATAATTGGTTCTAGCCCGATTAAAGTAGGCCTCAGAATCGTTGGGATTAAGGTCGATCGCCTGATTATAATCGGAAATCGCCTCTTCTATTTTCCCTAGCTTATAGTAGGCATTACCGCGATTAAAGTAGGCAACAGCATCTTTTGGATCTAGCTCTATCGCCTTAGAATGACTGGCTACAGCCCTCTTAAAATCTCCTTGATTTGCGCGAGCAACTCCTTGACTGTAATAGACACCTAAACCAGCCGTCGCCCCAATTATAATCCACAAGCCTAATTTAGAATCACCTAGTTCCCTCAAAAAACCTGTGAGCCAGTCTTCTTTGTTCGCTAATTTGTTCGCTAGTCTACGCATCTCATCGAACTCACTCCGACGGGAGGCAATAGCATAGTTGAGATTAAAGTCTATCTTATTATAATCAGCTAAAACACCCTTGAAATCTCCTTGATTTGCGCGAGCAAGTCCTTGATTTAAATAGACAGGGGAACAAGCCACCACCCCAAACAAGGTCAAACCAGCAGCCAGAACTTGCGGAATCAAGCAATAGGGTTTTTTAGTCATAGCCTTTGCAGTTAGTAACTTTATAATGAAAGTGTTTTCTTAACGGTTTCAAAAACTACGCCGAATTATATCTGAGTGTGTGACATCATAAAAATACCGTAAAAAAATGTCAAACTTTGGTATAGATTACTACACAACTTTTTTATGAGGTCAATGTTGCTTTAGCGAGATATACCTAGCGGACGATCGACATCTACCAGACCATAGCTTATGAGTCTTCAAAACACTGAAACCACTGTCTAATGAACCATTGATCCTGCTGACAGACTAACTAATGCTTGAAGCGGAGTCTCAAATTTTTACAACAATTAACATTATAAAGTGGCTCAAATGTTTCTCACCCGATCGCCCGCCAAACGACGCTAAAGAACCGTGCGATCGAGTGTACCGCCTGATTTAACAAGATTCTGCAACGGCTGATGATTTTTTGACAGTCCACCAACTTTACCCAAATCGGCAATTTCCTGACAGCGAAAAAGAATGCCGTTCCTGTGCTCTCTCTGTTTTTCGTTGCATCAGCTTGATTTTTGACCGAACCGATCGATCGCATATTTCCGAATCACAGGCTGCAACCTAAACAAATTCTGACGGACTTCTGTCTCAATTCTCGATCGCCCTTCTTGCGTCTGTATTAATCAGCGTCCATCTGCGGTAACAAAAGATCGAGATCCCTTTCTAATAATTCAGAAGGGATCTCGCCTCGTAACCTATTCATTATTTGTTCTTTAAAAGGCTTTAAAATTACAAAGCAAACACGATTTTGAGAGCTAAATCAATTTTTACGATCGCCTCTGGTTCAAGTTCACCTCGGATATCTACCCCACGAGAACTATAATCAATAGGGCGCGTTTGCAAACAATCAGCAATAGATTTTTTTATTAATCCATTTCTTTCAGATGGTTCAATCTCCACATTACTTTTAATCTTGGCTTTTTTTTCACTCCAAGCAGTAATTTGAACAACCTGGATTACAGGAACTCGTTCATTATAAGTATTGTTAGTCACAACAACACAAGGTCTAATTTTCCCCGTTTCAGAATCTTTAGTTGGATCGAGATTAACTTCAATAATTAAACCGCGTTTCAATTTTATAGCTTCAGCCATTCTTCTAAACCTAGTTCCGTCAATTCTTGCAAGTCTGTATCTTCTTTATATATTTCTGCATAGAGATCGGCGGATTCTTCCAATCGCTCCGCTTCTAATGCTAATTCCAGGCGTTTTATTGCGATTCTTACTACTTCATTCGCATCTTTAAATCCATACTTTTGACAACTTTGGAGAAATTTTATCTGAGATTCATCCAGTTCAAATGTTTGCTCTTTCATAGTAAAAATTCTGGCAAGCTTCGGTATATTACTCTTTAAGACTAGGATTAAATAAACTGCCACTTTGATGATAACCTACATTTCTCAAAAATCCTAAAGCCCAGCCGATCGCCAATCTGCGATGGTGATTTCAACAACTTTCTGGCTACTGCTAACTTGACTCGTTATAACCATCAAAATGCGATCGCGCATACCTTCTTCCCATGTAAAACAGGCGTCTCGCCTGTCAATTCCTGCGGTTTTGTCCCTTTATTTTGCCTTCACCACCAGCACGGAACAGTGAGCATCCGCCACCACTTGAGAGCTCACCGAACCCTCCAAAATTCGCTTGACACCAGTCAAACCGCGACAGCCGATCGCAATTACATCAGCCTTATAAATATTAGCCAAACGGACAATTTCTGCTGCAGGTTCTCCCGAAACAATTTCCAATTCGCTCTGGCAAAGCAACTTTTCCTGATAAGCTTGCAGCAACCTTTCCACTTTTCGGTAAGGAAGCTCATCTCCCTGAGCGTGAGGTCGATCGGCCCCCATCTCAAAATCTGAAGTTCCAGAAGTTACAACATGAACTAGAATCACCTTTGTTGCGGGTTCTAGCTGAAAGTCTCCCACAGCTTGCAACACTTTTTCCGCCAACTCTGAATCGTCGATCGCTACCAAAACTGTTTTCAATGCCATGCAATTTTAAGTCTCAGATAATAAATATTAAATTGTTAGTTAGCTGGTGGCTAGTAAAAGTTATTAACTTTTCTAGAGCCATCCTCAATGATTCATAAAAGTGCGAGCATCTCGATCGCCCGCAGCAAGTTCTCATCTCAACCATCTTTCACTTTCCACTCCTCACCGCCCTTGTAACATCTAGCGCCACCTAAAATCTAAAATTCTGCATCCTCATCATTCTCGGTGCGCAGCCGCACCGAATCAGCGTGAGAAGGCAAACCCTCAGCTTCCGCCAAAACATTAATCGCTTTAGCCACCTTCTTAAGCGCAGTCGGCGAGTATTGAATCAAACTCGAATGCTTCATAAAAGTTTCGACACACAGCGGCGACGCATAGCGGGGAGCGCCAGAAGTCGGCAAAGTGTGATTCGGGCCAGCCAAATAGTCTCCCACAGCTTCCGGTGTGGAGTAGCCCAAGAAAATCGCCCCAGCGTGGCGAATTTGGTCGAGCAAAGCCCAGGGATCTGCCACTTGCAATTCCAAGTGTTCGGGAGCAAACTCGTTAGACAGTTCTGCCGCCGCCTTCAGAGAATCAACTACTACAACTAAACCGTAATTGGCGATCGCCTTTTCCGTCAAAGTCCGGCGCGGGTGATTTGCCAACTGTCTGTCTACCTCAGCTACCACTTTTCTAGCCAGCACCGAATCCGCCGTCAGCAAAATCGCCGACGCCATCGAATCGTGTTCGGCTTGAGCCAGCAGATCCGCAGCGACGTGGACGGGATTTGCCGAGCCGTCTGCTATAATCAGCACCTCCGACGGGCCCGCCAGAGAATCGATCCCCACAGTCCCGTAAACCAGTTTTTTGGCAAGGGTGACATAAATATTCCCCGGCCCGGTAATTAAATCCACCTTTGGAATAGTTTCCGTACCGTAGGCCAAAGCCGCGATCGCCTGGGCTCCGCCTACCCGATAAATTTCATCAACTCCCGCTTCCTGAGCCGCTACGAGCACCGCAGGATTCATTTTCTTTTCTTGTCCGGGGGGAGTACACATCACCAGTCTCGGAACCTTGGCGACCTTGGCAGGCACCGCATTCATGATTACCGAGCTCGGATACGACGCCTGACCGCCGGGGATGTAAATTCCCGCGCGATCGACCGCAGTGTAGCGTTTGCCCAAAACAATCTCGTCATCACCAAACTGCACCCAAGACTTCGGGACGCGCTGTCGGTGAAACGCCTCTACCTGTTTGCAAGCTGTGCGGATTGCATTTAATAATTCTTTCGACACCTGCTGGTAAGCAGCATCCAATTCGGCGCCGCTCACCCGCAGTTCTTCCGCATTTAGGGTCATGCGGTCAAATTCAGCGGTGTAGTGCAGCAGGGCCTTATCGCCTTTGCGCTTGACAGCTTGCAGCACCTCGCGCACGGTGGCTTCTTTGTGAACGACGAGTTCGTCATGGGTGCGATCGCAGATCCGTCGCAGTTCAGCTTGTGCCTCAACCCACTGAGTAATGATTCGCAGCATGGAGATTAGGAATGCCGTCTATAAATTCACTAACATTTGCTTGACAATTAGGGATTTTTGTGGGGATATCCTGGAGAAGCAGGTCACCAGTCCACAAGCTCAAACCGCGAGACTCGCGGCCTTTCCAAAGGCTTCAGTGCAGCGTTTTCATCTCTGTCGAGGATTTTGCAGCACTGAGGACCAGTTACAACCTTTTCTCTTGAATTGCCCCCTGCCGCCGGCGGGAGCGCCCGCGAAGCAGGTTCGATCCCAGAGGGGGAGAGTGTCCGAGGGAGAATTTTGATTCTGCCTTCTACATAAGTACCCCGGCTGCTCCTACCTTCTTTTGCCTTCTACCTTCGGCAAGTGCTTCTTCCCGAAGTCGAAATAACCCGTACTCTTTGTTATAGCTTAACTTGGATTTTTCCGGGAATCGGATTTTGAGCAGAATAGATGCTATATTGTTTTTTGCGACACCTGATATTTTTTTTATAAAAAAACGCCAAATTATTGTATACTTGAAAATTGCGCGCCAGAAACCGTGACTTTAACTCGTGAGGGCTGAAACCCCGCAGCACGCCTGCGTAATACCCTGGTCATACCTTTGGGTATCGCCCGGATAGAAAAATAGGTCGTTAAATGAGTCAATCAAAAATTAGTGCGCCGTCGTCGCCTTGATAGTAGCTGCAGACTCAGCTCGATCGGAGCGAGTGGGTAGTTGCTCTGGTGACTCAGCCTTTAAAAATCAAGCTTTTTGCGGATCGCTCCCGAAAAGGTTGTGTCCTTCAAAATCCCGCGTCTCGAAACTGTATTGAGATTGCGGAGTATCAATGAATACCTACTTCCAGCAACAGAACTATGGCAAATATTAAGTCCGCCGTCAAACGAGTCAAAATCGCCGAACGCAACCGGTTGTACAACAAATCTTACAAATCAGCGGTCAAAACCCTGATGAAGAAGTATTTCGCAGCCGTTGACAAGTACGCCGCAGCTCCGAGTCCTGAATTGATGCAAGAAGTCCAGCAGCGAATGTCTGAGGCCTACAGCAAAATTGATAAAGCTGTGAAAAAAGGTGTACTCCACCGCAACAACGGCGCTCACAAAAAGTCCCGCTTGGCGAGAACACTCAAGCCGCACGAACCGAGAACAGAAGCAGCATCCTAAAGCAGAAGGAAGTTCGGCAACGGATTGTGTAGGATTTAACGCATTTGATGGATGGATGTTGAGGGAAGAAGTCAAGCGCGAAGCAGGAAGAAGGAAAAGGGAAGATTTTTCTGACTCTCTTCTTCATCCGGATCGCCCGTTCTCCCCCTCCGATCCTGCTAACCGTCACCAACTCGGACGCTCTCGTATCTAATCTAATCTGCTTCCCCCATGCAGCTCATCGACACTCACGTTCATATCAACTTTGAAACCTACAAATCTGAGTTAGAAGCCATTCGAGAACGCTGGCGCGAAGCTGGTGTAGTTCGGCTGGTTCATTCTTGTGTAGAACCAGAAGAGTTTGCCTCGATTCAAGCAATTGCCGATCGGTTTGCAGAAGTCTCCTTTGCGGTTGGGCTTCATCCTCTCGATGCGGGCAAGTGGAAAGACGAGACGGCAAGCCAGATTAGGGAATTAGCCGGTTCTGACTCTAGGGTAGTGGCGATCGGCGAAACCGGACTAGACTTTCACAAAGGTGACGACCGCGAACACCAGTTTAAAGTGTTTGAGGCACAGCTCGAAATCGCCCGGGAACTTGACAAACCAGTCATTATCCACTGTCGCGACGCCGCCGCCCCAATGGCCCAAATGCTGCGGGACTTTTGGCAAACACGCGGGGCTGTACGCGGCGTGATGCACTGCTGGGGAGGTACGCCCGAAGAAACTCAGTGGTTCTTAGACCTGGGTTTCTACATCAGTTTTAGCGGCACAGTCACCTTTAAAAAAGCTTTGCAAATACAAGAATCAGCTTGTATGGTAAACAGCGATCGCCTCCTAGTCGAGACAGATTGTCCTTTTCTCGCCCCCGTACCCCAGCGGGGAAAACGCAACGAACCAGCTTACGTTTACTACGTAGCCGAGCAAGTTGCTAAATTGAGAGGAGTTTCTCTCTTAAATTTGTCCCGGCAGACAACCGAAAATGCCTGTCAGCTATTCGGGTTTTCTGTTTAGCTGGAACCCAACCGAAAAGCCAGGAAAACAGGTTGAGTTAGGACAAGCAAGAGGCAATATCCAATCTAGATCGTACTGCGACCAAAAACCGGATTCATCCTTTGTTTCAGATTGTTTTGGCGTTGACTGCTGCGATCGAATTTACGTCCTATAATTAAAAGAACCAGCCGATCGGACGCGGGTTCATCCGCGCTATCGCAGTCGCCCGAGAACGCCCAGCACAAAGAAAACACGCTCACCTTCGGGCGAGGCAAAAAAAACAAGCAATACCTCAAACTTACAGATCGGAAGAAACTTGGAACCCCAACAATTTGGCAATAGCTGTCAAGTCAATTTTAGGAGTCAAATGTCTAGGGGATTTACCCTGAAGCAACTGAAGCACCAAGAAATCGGAGCTAAAATCATCTCGATAGAGTCCAAAATCCGCACGAAACTACTGCGAGCAACCAGCAGAAATAACCGTTGCAGCAGTTGGCAGGCGATCGAAAACATCATATAAATTCTCTCACACAATCCATCAAAAAAACGCAACAAGGTAAAAACGCCGGCGCGTTGACACCATGTAAAAAGCTAGAGCCACTGCGGAGAAAGGACACCAATGACCACTAAAGATTACACAGAATTCGCCTTTACCTTGCCCGACTTGATCGAAATCCAGCGAGCAAGTTTTCGCTGGTTTCTAGAAGCCGGACTGATCGAAGAACTAGACAGCTTCTCCCCGATTACAGATTACACGGGTAAGCTGGAACTCCACTTCATGGGCAAAGACTTCAAACTAAAGCGCCCTAAATACGACGTAGACGAAGCAAAACGGCGGGACAGCACCTATTCCGTGCAAATGTACGTCCCCACTCGCCTGATTAACAAAGAAACAGGCGAAATCAAAGAACAAGAGGTTTTCATCGGCGATTTGCCGCTGATGACCGAGCGCGGTACTTTCATCATCAACGGCGCGGAACGGGTAATCGTCAACCAAATTGTCCGATCGCCCGGAGTGTACTACAAATCGGAAACCGACAAAAACGGTCGCCGTTCCTACAACGCCAGTCTCATCCCCAACCGCGGCGCGTGGCTGAAATTTGAAACAGACAAAAACGATTTAGTCTGGGTCAGAATCGACAAAACCCGCAAACTCAGCGCCCAAGTGCTGCTCAAAGCCCTAGGACTCACCGACGGCGAAATCTACGACAGTTTGCGCCACCCCGAATACTTCCAAAAGACGATCGAGAAAGAAGGACAGTTCGGCGAAGAAGAAGCTCTGATGGAGCTGTACCGCAAACTGCGGCCGGGCGAACCCCCCACCGTAGCAGGGGGCGAACAACTGCTTAACTCGCGTTTCTTCGACCCCAAACGGTACGATTTGGGTCGGGTCGGCCGCTACAAACTCAACAAAAAATTGCGCTTGACAGTCCCCGATACGATGCGGGTGCTGACATCGCAAGATATCTTGACGGCGATCGACTATTTAATCAACCTCGAATTCGACATCGGCTCAACCGACGACATCGACCACTTAGGAAATAGAAGAGTTCGTTCAGTAGGAGAACTGCTGCAAAACCAAGTGCGAGTCGGTCTCAACCGCCTCGAACGGATTATCCGCGAACGGATGACAGTCTCCGATGCCGACTCCTTGAGTCCCGCTTCTCTGGTCAACCCCAAACCGCTGGTAGCAGCAATCAAGGAATTCTTCGGTTCCTCCCAGCTATCGCAGTTCATGGATCAAACCAATCCTCTAGCAGAACTGACGCACAAACGCCGGCTTTCCGCCCTCGGGCCAGGAGGTTTGACTCGCGAACGCGCCGGGTTTGCAGTGCGGGACATTCACCCGTCCCACTACGGCCGGATTTGCCCGATCGAAACACCGGAAGGCCCCAACGCGGGTCTGATCGGTTCCTTAGCAACCCACGCCCGAGTCAACTCCTACGGCTTCATCGAAACTCCTTTTTATCCAGTAGAAAAAGGACAGGTGCTGCGCGATAAAGCTCCCGTTTACATGACAGCCGATGAAGAAGACGATTTGCGGGTTGCGCCCGGGGACATCAGCCTCGACGAAAACAATAACCTCTTGGGCGAAACCGTAGCCGTCCGCTACCGCCAAGAATTTACGACTACGACGCCGATGCAGGTGGACTACATGGCGATTTCGCCAGTCCAAATCGTCTCCGTCGCCACATCGCTGATTCCGTTCCTGGAACACGACGACGCTAACCGAGCTCTGATGGGATCGAATATGCAGCGGCAAGCTGTGCCGCTGCTGAAACCAGAACGGCCGCTTGTGGGTACAGGGCTGGAAGCTCAGGCCGCCCGAGATTCCGGGATGGTTGTGGTTTCGCGGATTAACGGCGAGGTGATTTACATCGACGCTACCCGGATTATTGTCAAACCCCTAGCTGTAGATGCGGAGTCGAATTCCAGCGAAGAACATTTCTTGATTCGGGAATACGACGAACTCAAAGCCAAACAGCCCTCGGTTTGGAAGCAAAAGTATGCTGGCTGCATCGAACACGAACTGCAAAAATATCAGCGTTCTAACCAGGATACCTGCTTAAACCAGCGTCCTTTGATTTATGAGGGCGATCGAGTTGTTGCCGGTCAAGTGCTCGCCGACGGTTCCTCCACCGAAGGGGCAGAACTGGCTCTGGGCCACAACATCCTCGTAGCTTATATGCCTTGGGAAGGTTACAACTACGAAGACGCGATGCTGATCAGCGAGCGTTTGGTGTACGAAGATGTGTACACTTCGATCCACATTGAAAAATACGAAATCGAAGCCCGCCAAACCAAACTCGGCCCCGAAGAAATCACCCGCGAAATTCCTAACGTTGGCGAAGACGCACTGCGCCAGCTAGACGAACAGGGCATCATCCGCAAGGGTGCTTGGGTAGAAGCCAGCGACATTTTGGTCGGCAAAGTAACGCCAAAAGGCGAATCCGACCAACCGCCGGAAGAAAAACTGCTGCGGGCAATTTTTGGCGAAAAAGCCCGCGACGTGCGCGACAACTCCCTCCGCGTTCCTAACGGCGAAAAAGGCCGCGTGGTGGACGTGCGGGTGTTTACCCGGGAACAGGGCGACGAATTGCCTCCAGGCGCCAATATGGTCGTCCGCGTCTATGTAGCTCAAAAGCGGAAGATTCAAGTCGGCGACAAAATGGCCGGCCGCCACGGGAATAAGGGTATTGTGTCCCGAATTCTGCCGATGGAGGATATGCCTTATTTGCCCGACGGGACTCCGGTTGATATCGTGCTCAATCCCTTGGGCGTACCGTCGCGGATGAATGTCGGTCAAATCTTCGAGTGTTTGCTGGGCTGGGCCGGCGAAAATCTGTCGATGCGGTTCAAAATGGTTCCCTTCGACGAAATGCACGGGGCCGAAAAGTCTCGCGAAACCGTACACGGCAAGTTGCAGGAGGCGCGGGAAAAAACGGGCAAGCCTTGGGTGTTTAATGAAAAGCATCCGGGCAAGACTATAGTTTATGACGGCAGAACTGGCGAACCGTTCGATCGCCCCGTCACAGTCGGCATCGCTTATATGCTCAAACTCGTCCACTTGGTAGATGACAAAATCCACGCCCGCAGCACGGGGCCTTACTCCCTGGTAACGCAGCAGCCTTTGGGCGGCAAAGCGCAGCAGGGCGGACAGCGGTTTGGAGAAATGGAAGTGTGGGCCCTGGAAGCCTTTGGCTGCGCTTACACCTTGCAAGAACTGCTGACTGTGAAGTCGGATGATATGCAGGGGCGGAATGAAGCGTTAAATGCGATCGTCAAAGGCAAGGCTATTCCGCGCCCCGGTACTCCAGAATCTTTCAAGGTGCTGATGCGGGAGTTGCAGTCTTTGTGCTTGGATATTGCCGTGCACAAGGTGAATACGTCCGATGAGGGCAGCGAACACGTTGAGGTGGATTTGATGGCGGATGCTGGGGGTCGGCGATCGCCCTCCAGGCCTACTTACGAGTCGCTTTCTCGCGACGAAGATGAGGATTAGGGATTAGAGATTAAAGATTTTAGATTTTTTGGCAACATTGAATTCTTTAATCTTTAATCGACCATCTCAAATTAAAATGCCTCAGCAGTGGTACGAACACTGTTGAGGCGAATCAACGCTCTAAAACGGAGAGACGCTGACATGATTATTGTAACAGTTGTCCCAGGAATTGAAGGAGAAATTGACCGGGCGACCGGCTGTATTAATTGGCAAGGGAGCAAGCTTAAAAATGGTTACGGACGCAAGTGGATCGAGGGCAAAACGGTTTTAGTCCACCGAGTAGTTCTCGAATCAAAAATACCAGGATTCCTCGATTCCGGTCATTTTGCTTGTCACACCTGTGACAATCCAAGCTGCATCAACCCGGCACATCTGGTAGTAGGTACTGCTTCTGAGAATACCGGGCAGATGATGGAGCGCGATCGCAAAACTCCCAGACGCAAAAGTATTCCGGGTATTGGCATATTGTCGATCGCACAACTGCGAGAAATTCAGACTAAATATTTATGTGGAGCAGTCAAGAACCACCTAGCAAAAGAGTATGGGGTACAACATGAAACTATTACTAAGATACTTCAGACAAATATTCCTGCAAACTTCACTACAGTTTTACCCAATTTTTTAGGAGAAATTCAAGACAGCGGCTGCATCATTTTCCAAGGTGCAAAAGACGGTTCAGGTTATGGCAGGTACTTTAAAAACGGAAAATTCAAATCAGTGACTCGTGCTGTTTTAGCAGAGAAATTAGGCTCTGAACTTCCGACTTCAATGGATGCTTGTCATACCTGCGATAATCCGAACTGCATTAATCCAGAACACCTTTGGGCCGGCACTCGCACTCAAAATTTATTAGATGCTTCTAAAAAAGGACGCACTCAAGGCAAAAGCCATCCCCTTTCCAATGCCAAATTAGATTGGGAAAAGGTGCGAGAAATTCGGCAAAAACTAGCAGCAGGAGAGAGAGTGAAAGATGTAGCCCAGGAATACAGTGTTGGTCGCCACACCATACATTGTATTAAGTATCACGTCACTTGGAAGGAAGCAGGCGAAGAGGTTCCAATTCCCCGCATGGGTGGACATCTCGATCGCAAGCTAACTTTTGCTCAAGCTATTGAGATCCGAGAACGAATCCAAGCCGGAGAATCTATTGGTAAAATGGCTCGCGAATTTGGAGTATCCAGAAATATCATTTCTGATATTAAAAAAAACGTCACATATAGAGGAAAGTAATATTGATGTGAGTTCAAAAGCAAGCAAACAAAAGAGATAAATTTCCACAAATAATCGTCTGTAAATCATCAATTGGAGTCACAATGGCTAAGGTAGAACAACGCTTTGATTACGTCAAGATCGGGTTAGCTTCACCAGAAAGAATTCGACAGTGGGGAGAGAGAACTTTACCCAACGGTCAGATTACTGGAGAAGTCATAAAACCGGAGACCATAAATTATAGGACATTAAAACCAGAAATGGACGGCTTGTTTTGCGAGCGCATTTTTGGGCCTGCAAAAGATTGGGAATGTCATTGCGGTAAGTACAAACGAGTTCGCCATAGAGGCATTGTTTGCGAAAGATGCGGTGTTGAAGTAACAGAATCTCGCGTCCGCCGCCACCGGATGGGATTTATCAAATTAGCAGCTCCAGTAGCTCACGTTTGGTATCTCAAAGGCATCCCGAGTTACATGGCAATTCTGTTAGATATGCCGCTGCGGGATGTCGAACAAATCGTTTATTTCAACGCCTACGTTGTGCTGAATGCAGGCAATGCAGAGAAGCTGCAATACAAGCAATTGCTGACAGAAGATGCTTGGCTGGAAATAGAAGACGAACTTTACAGCGAAGATTCCACACTCACAGGTGTAGAGGTAGGTATCGGTGCTGAAGCTTTGCAAGTTTTGCTGCAAAATATTCCGCTGGAAAGCGAAGCGGAAAAGTTGCGGGAAGATATTGCTAATGCTAAGGGTCAAAAACGGGCGAAGTTAATTAAACGGTTGCGGGTAATTGACAACTTCATCGCTACGGGTTCGCATCCAGATTGGATGGTGCTGTCGGTGATTCCGGTGATTCCGCCGGATTTGCGGCCGATGGTTCAGCTAGACGGCGGGCGTTTTGCAACTTCTGACTTGAATGACCTCTATCGGAGAGTCATCAACCGCAATAACCGCTTGGCGAGACTGCAAGAAATTCTGGCGCCGGAGATTATCATCCGCAACGAAAAGCGGATGCTGCAAGAAGCTGTGGACGCGCTGATTGACAACGGACGCCGCGGCCGGACAGTGGTAGGCGCAAATAACCGCCCGCTGAAGTCGCTGTCGGACATCATTGAAGGGAAACAAGGTCGCTTCCGGCAAAACTTGCTCGGTAAACGGGTTGACTACTCCGGGCGATCGGTAATTGTGGTGGGGCCGAAACTGAAGATTCACCAGTGCGGTTTGCCGAGGGAAATGGCGATCGAACTTTTCCAGCCTTTCGTCATCCACCGCTTGATCCGCCAAGGCTTGGTCAACAACATCAAAGCTGCGAAAAAACTGATCCAGCGCAACGATCCCAGCGTTTGGGACGTGCTTCAGGAGGTGATTGAAGGACACCCAGTCATGCTGAACCGGGCGCCGACGCTGCACCGTTTGGGGATTCAAGCTTTTGAGCCGATTTTGGTGGACGGGAGGGCGATTCAGCTTCACCCGCTAGTTTGTCCGGCTTTTAACGCTGACTTTGACGGCGACCAAATGGCGGTCCACGTGCCTTTGTCTCTGGAATCTCAGGCGGAAGCGCGGTTGCTGATGCTGGCTTCTAACAACATTATGTCGCCGGCAACCGGAAGACCGATCGTCACTCCTTCTCAAGATATGGTGCTCGGTTGCTATTACTTGACAGCCGAGAATCTTGACTCTCAAAAAGGAGCAGGTCACTATTTCTCCAACCTTACGGATGCTGTTGTCGCTTACGAACAAGGAGTCATTAACTTGCACTCTTATGTGTGGGTGAGGTTCCAAGGCGCTATAGAAAACACAGAACCAGAGGGAGAACCGCTGAAGGTGGAACGATCGGCTGACGGTACTGTGACCAAAGAATACAAGTTCCGCCGGGTTCGGGAAGACCCAGAGGGTAAGCCGATCGTTCAGTTTATCCGCACTACTCCCGGCAGGATTATCTATCACCAAACGATCGAATCTGTAATTAACAACTAGCGGCGTTGTTGACGGTTGACTGTTAGCTGCAGACTGCTTTCCTGTCAACAGCCAACAGTCAACAGCAGCAAACAGCAAACAGTCAACAGCGATCGGTGAACTAAATAAAGGACAGCAGAAAAATGACAGAAAATAAGGAAATTGTTTTTCGCAATCGAGTTGTTGACAAAGGTCAGCTCAAAAAATTAATCTCTTGGTCTTTCATGCACTACGGAACGGCACGGACGGCGCAAATGGCCGACAAACTCAAAGATTTGGGTTTTCGTTTCGCCACCAAAGCTGGAGTATCGATTAGCGTAGACGACTTGCAAGTGCCCCCGTCCAAACGATCGCTCCTGGATGCAGCCGAAGAAGAAATCCGGATCACAGAACAAAAATACACCAGAGGCGAAATCACCGAAGTCGAACGCTTCCAGAAAGTAATCGACACCTGGAACAGCACCTCAGAAGACCTCAAAGACGAAGTAGTCAAGAACTTCCGCGCCACCGACCCGCTCAACTCGGTCTACATGATGGCCTTCTCCGGCGCCCGGGGCAACATCTCCCAAGTGCGCCAACTCGTGGGAATGCGCGGGCTGATGGCCGATCCGCAAGGGGAAATCATCGACCTGCCAATCAAAACCAACTTCCGCGAAGGGCTCACCGTCACCGAGTACATTATTTCCTCCTACGGAGCGCGCAAAGGCTTAGTAGATACCGCCCTGCGCACCGCCGACTCAGGCTATTTGACGCGCCGGCTGGTGGACGTATCCCAAGACGTAATCGTGCGGGAAGTAGACTGCGGTACCCAGCGCGGGATTCGGGTGCGGCCGATGACCGACGGGGCGACTGTGCTGATTCCCCTGAAAGACAGGCTGCTGGGGCGCGTTTTTGCCAGAGATGTGGTCCACCCCAAAACCGGGGAAATCGTGTCCTACGGCAGCGAAAAAGCCGTGCGAAACCAGCCGATTACTGAGGAGCTGGCAGGGGAAATCGGCAAGTCCGGGGTGCCAGAAGTGTTTTTGCGATCGCCCCTGACCTGCGAATCTACGCGCTCGGTTTGCCAGCACTGCTACGGCTGGAGTCTCGCTCACTTGAAGATGGTAGATATGGGAGAGGCGATCGGGATTATTGCCGCCCAGTCGATCGGGGAACCGGGAACCCAACTGACGATGCGCACCTTCCACACCGGCGGCGTGTTCACCGGGGAAGTCGCAAAACAAGAACGCGCCCCGTTCCCGGGCGTGGCGAAGTTCAAGAACTTGCGCACTCGCTCGTTCCGCACCAGACACGGCGAAGAAGCCCTGGTGGCAGAAAACAACGGCAAACTCGTATTCGAGGGCGACGGCTTTGAAGAAGGGAAATCGGGGGCGAAAAATCAAAAACTGAAAATTGAACTGGCGATCGCCCAAGGTTCGACTCTGATGGTCAAAGACGGACAGCGCGCCGTTCCCGGTCAAGTTTTGGCAGAAGTGCCGATCGTCGGTCGCGCCGCCCGCAAAACAACCGAAAAAGTGACCACAGACGTAGCCTCCGATTTAGCCGGAGAAGCCAAGTTTGCCGACTTGGTGCCGGAAGAAAAAACCGACCGCCAAGGCAATACAACCCGCACCGCCAGCAGGGGCGGGCTGATTTGGATTCTGTCCGGCGAAGTGTACAACTTGCCGCCCGGTGCAGAACCGGCAGTCAAAAATGGCGATCGGATCGCCGCCGAAAGCGTCATCGCCGAAACCAAACTCGTTTCCGAACACGGGGGCGTAGTCCGCATCGCCGACCCCAGAGAAATCGAAATCATCACCGCCCAAGTGCTGCTCGACCAAGCAGTTGTCCGGGCCGAAAGCGCTGGCGGCCGCGACCACTACACGATCGAAACAGCATCAAAACAGCGGTTTTCCCTGAAAACAGCTCCCGGCAGCAAAGTCATCAACGGTGAAGTAGTCGCAGAACTCCTCGACGACAGCTACCGCACAGCTACCGGCGGGATTGTCAAATACGCCGGAGTCGAAGTTCACAAACGCGGCAAAGCCAAACTAGGCTACGAAGTCGTCAAAGGCGGCACTCTGCTGTGGATACCCGAAGAGTGCCACGAAGTTAACAAAGATATTTCCCTGCTGCTGGTAGAAGACGGCCAGTATGTCGAGGCCGGCACGGAAGTAGTCAAGGATATTTTCTGCCAAACCAGCGGTGCGGTGGAAGTAACTCAGAAAAATGACATCCTTCGGGAAATTGTGATTAAGCCCGGGTCGCTCCACGCCGTTGACCGCCCGCCCCTAACTTTTGGGGAAGGCCAAATTGTCAACGCAGGTCAAGAGATTTTCCCCGGTTTGATTGCCGAAGAGCTGGGCTACGCAGAATATATCGAAACTCCCGAAGGCCCGGCTTTGCTGCTGCGGCCAGTAGTAGAGTTTCCGGTGCCCGATAAGCCGCCGGTGCCTTCTCAGACGGCGCTCAACGAGTCGATCTCGCTCAAAGCAGTCCAGCGGCTGCCTTACAAGGATGGGGAGCGGGTCAAATCTGTTGAGGGTTTGGAACTGCTGCGGACTCAGCTTATTTTGGAAATCGGTTCGGGAGCTCCGCAACTGGCTGCGGATATCGAGCTGCTGCCAGATGAGGGAGATGCTACAGCTTTTGGGGCAGATGGTTCCGGGCCTGCTTGGATTTCCGCTTCTTCCGAGCAAGAGGCCACGCAAGAATTGGCTCTGGCCGGCGATGAGACCGATCGAGCTTCTCGGACTTTCCGCTTGCAGTTGGTGATTTTGGAATCCCTAGTAATTCGCCGCGACGTGTCTGCCGATCCGACCCAGGGCAGCACTCACACGCGCCTGTTGGTCGAAGACGGACAGTCGATCGCCCCCGGAGCAGTAGTGGCCCGCACGGAGATTCTCTGCAAGGAAGCGGGCATCGTCCGGGGCATCCGCGAGGGACATGGCGAACCCGTGCGCCGCTTGCTGGTGATGCGAGATGCCGATTCTATTTCAGTATCGGTCGCCGGTACGCCCGATGTCAGCCCCGGTCAACTGTTAGTTGCCGGTACGGAAGTGGCTCCCGGAGTTATTTTGGAAGAGTCGGGACAAGTGGTGAAAGTGGTACCGGCCTCCGGTACCCAAGAGGCAAAGATTGTGCTGCGGGTGGCTCGCCCTTACCGGGTTTCCGGGGGCGCAGTGCTGCACGTAGACGACGGCGACTTGGTGCAGCGGGGCGACAACTTAGTGATTCTGGTCTTCGAGCGCGCCAAGACTGGGGATATCATTCAGGGTTTGCCGCGGATTGAGGAATTGCTGGAAGGGCGGAAGCCCAAGGAAGCTTGCATCCTCGCCAAGCGGCCGGGGACGGCTCGGGTAGTCACCGATGACGATGTTGTGGAATTGGCGGTGATTGAGGATGACGGCCGGATTGAGGAGTATCCTTTGTTACCCGGTCAAAACCCGATCGTTTCCGACGGACAGCGCGTGGGTGTTGCCGAAGCTTTGACGGACGGCCCGGCCAATCCCCACGAAATTCTGGAGGTGTTCTTCCACGTACTCAAGGAGCGCCAGCCTACTTTTGAGGCGGCTTTGGAGAGTTTCCAGCAGGTGCAGACTTTCTTGGTGAACGAGGTGCAGTCTGTCTATCAGTCTCAGGGTGTGGATATTTCCGACAAGCATATTGAGGTGATCGTGCGCCAGATGACCAACAAAGTCAGGATGGAGGACGGCGGCGATACTACCATGCTCCCGGGTGAGTTGGTCGAACTGCGGCAGGTGGAACAGGTGAACGAGGCGATGTCGATTACTGGCGGCGCGCCGGCGGATTATACTCCGGTGCTGCTGGGGATTACTAAGGCTTCGCTCAACACCGATAGCTTTATTTCTGCTGCTTCTTTCCAAGAAACAACGCGGGTGCTGACTGAGGCCGCGATCGAAGGCAAGTCTGACTGGCTGCGCGGCTTGAAGGAAAACGTGATTATCGGACGGCTGATTCCTGCGGGAACTGGGTTCAATGCTTATGAGGAGCAGGGTACTTCAGATTCGGCTCTTGACGGCGGTGTGTTCGATGACGAAATCCACGATTTGCAAGAGGATGTGGTACTCGACGATCGAACTGCGCGTCGCAAGTATACGATCGAGAGCAGTTTCGATGATATCGGGCGCACTTCAGACGAGCCTGATGAGGATTTTGAGGAAGTTGAGGTTGATGAGGACGATTTTGTCCCTGAAACTGATGATGATTCCTTGGGCGAAGCGGTCGATGATGATGATATCGGTTATGACTTCGAGGACGACGAAGATTAATCTCGTGTTTTGAGATTGCCACGCAGCCAGCCTTCGAGCCCTGCGCGGCATTTTTTTGGTTTAATACTAAATCCGCGTTAGATTGTGTCCGGTACTATCCGACGAAAGATCGGGGGGGCGGGTTTATGAAATTGTAGATTACAGGCAATTATTGTTAGTGAAGTGAACCCTTGCAAAATTTATACAAATCGGAATGTCTACGGACATGATATTGTATACTTGGGTGCATCTCATTTTTGCAAATATCTTCGTAGGGGCGAAGCATTTCGGCAGT
>JAUBOG010000679.1:0-2805 GCA_036700105.1 Microcoleus occultus BM001215583 | reverse complement strand
CGGTACAGATTCTGTTTACATCGCCGCCTATGACGGTCAAACTTGGGGAAGTCAAACCGCTACGATTACTACTCAAAAAGCCAATCAGGCGCCGGTAGTAAGTGCGATCGATCAAACAGTCCGCCGCAACCAAACCATTCAGCCATCTTTCGGCGTCACCGATGCTGATGGGGACAAAATTACTAGCTATTTCTTCTACGATACCAACACCAGCAGCACTAGCGGTTATTTCACGGTGAATGGCGTCAAACAAGCTGACACTGGTTTCTCTGTGGATGCGGACAAGCTGGGTACAGTTAGTTTTGTTGGCGGTAGCACCGCTAGCAGCGATTATGTGTATACGCGAGGCTATGACGGCACCGCTTGGAGTGACTGGAAAGGCTACACCATCCAAACTCAAGGCGGTTCTAGTCCAGTTGTCACTGTCAGCGACCAAACGGTGAATGCTAATGAATCGATTAAACTATCCTTGAGCGCTACCGATGCTGATGGGGACAAAGTTACTCAATATGCCTTCTACGATGGTAACAGCAGCAGCACCAGCGGTTATTTCACGGTGAATGGCGTCAAACAAGCTGCCGGTCAATACTTTTATCTGGATGCGAACCAGTTGGATACGCTTCGTTTTGTTGGCGGTACAGTCGCCGGTGTTGATGCGGTATATGCGGCTGTCAGTGATGGAGTTGATGGCTGGAGTAGTGGGAAGCCGTTCAATGTTTCTACAAAATCAGTGGTGGTTGCAGATTGGTTCGAGCAGAACATTAAAGATTTGACGATTCGTTCGTTGGCCCGATCGCGCTTCCAAGATGGTTCACTCGATCGCACAGACATGATCGACATCTTCAACAAGGCCAAAGAAAGTGGCGTAACTGCTAACGAGTTTGCTGACTTACAAACCTTAACCAAAAACACCGAATACATCCAAATGCCAGAGTATGTCCGGGTTTTGTCTAAGAAGATTTCCGAAGGAAACCCAGCCAACAACAGCTATCAAGGCATTTCTCTGGGTAACTTGCAAGCTGGGAGCACTGAGGATCAACTCGGCAAGCTGATTCAAGAACACTTCTTCGGGGGCGATCGTCCATTGCCGACAGGAAACTATTCCTATGCTAATGCAGCAGGAAATTTGTTCGTAAGCGGCGTTAGTTACGAAGATATCAAACAAGGATTTGTGGGGGATTGCTACTTCTTAGCCTCATTAGCTGCTGTTGCCTTGAAAACACCCAACGTCATTCAAGAAATGTTTACTGACAATCGTGATGGGACTTACACAGTGCGTTTCTTCAACAATGGTAAGGCTGACTATGTAACAGTCGATCGCTATTTACCTGTTTATAGCCATGAAGCCCTTGTCTATGCCAACGTGGGCGGCGACTGGAATAAGTACCATGATTCCGGGAATGAGTTGTGGGTAGCTTTAGCTGAAAAAGCTTATGCTCAAATCAATGAAGCTGGCTGGCTCGGTCGAGATAATACTAATACCTACCAAGGTATTAACCTTGGTAGGAGTGATGAGTCTACTCCTCACATTAGTGGCAAAAGTGGGAATTATTATTCGATCCAAGCAGCTACACCTAGTACGATAGTTGATGCCTTCAATTCTGGAAAATCAATAATCTTTAGCTCGAAAAAGCTTGGTGTCTCAGAACCTGTAGTTTCTCAGCATGGTTACACAATGGTTGGCTACAACCAGGCTACTGCACAGTTTAAACTGTTTAATCCTCATGGAATCGGTAATAGTAAGGATGGTGGCTACTTAAACTTTACCTGGAGTCAAATTCAAGCATACTGTGACGAGGTGGCGGTCAATGCTTAATGTAATTCAGACCTGCTCAGCTTCCTAGTTAGTTTACCAGTGGCTGGGAAATCCTTTCTCAGCCACTTGTTTGAATCATTGAAAACTTACAACTTCGAGAAACATGGAATCTATCGCTTTCTTAAAAGTCAACAACCAGACTATTTCCCTCAGTCAAGCCGTTGGCTATCTCAAGGCTTCCGGCAAATTCGGAATGTTTCTCGCAGAAATCTTGCGCCAGCACATTCTCGAACACGAACTTGCTGAAGTTGAAGCGATCGACCTTGACACAGCCGAGTTAGAACAAACGATTGTAAATTTTCGCCTCGAAAAACAGTTGCTAGACCAAAACTCTTTTCAAAACTGGCTGGTTAAAAATGGGATTACTTATGATATTTTTAGACAAGGAATTACCAATGACCTCAAGCTAGACAAACTCAAAATCAAGATTAGCGAACCTAAATTAGAGGCATATTACCAGCAGCAAAAGCCTTTCTTCGATCGCGTCGTTCTTTCCCGCATCATCCTCGGCGATCGAGAATTGGCCGACACGCTCAAAGCAGCAATTTCATCAGGAAAAAGTCAATTTGAAAGTCTAGCGAGAGAGTATTCTGTCAGCGATGACCGAGTTGTTAACGGGATGATGGGCCCAGTCAGTCGCGGCACTTTGCCCGATGTCCTGAAAAATATGGTAGATTTTGCTAAGGTTGGAGAAATTATTGGGCCTCTAGAAATTGAAGGCGGTTGCGGTTTATTTCGCGTGGAACAATTCCTCGATGCTTCGCTGGAAGATCCAAAAATCAAACAAGAGTTACAAAATCAGTTATTCGAGCAGTGGTTGCAAGAAAAGCTGCAAAGTTTGGATCTTAAATTAGAGTTTAAGTAATTGACTTGCACGATTTAAGGTGCGATCGCCTTTTTGGAATAAGTCAAAAAGAGCGATCGCCCTTTCTTTCCCCCTTCCGAAAAAAAGGGCGATAGCCCTTTTGGAATAAGTCAAAAAGTGCGAT
>JAUBOG010000678.1:0-2809 GCA_036700105.1 Microcoleus occultus BM001215583 | reverse complement strand
CCTACGGGGAGTTAAGGATAGGCGGGTGTACTTCATAAATAGGGAATCTGCTGTAACATCAAGCTCTCCAATTCCTTATTCCCAATTACTATGCGTGCATTTCTCCATTCGGCATGATTGTGCCGCGCAATTGAGCTCCCGCTAAATTAGCCGTGGTCAAATCTGCCCTAATCAAAGTGGTGCGGTGCAAAATTGCCTCCCGCAAATCTGTTCGAGCCAGGTAAGCATCTGTCAAATCGGCTTCGCTCAAATTTGCCTGATTAAAATTAGCTCGACTCAAATCAGCTCTCACCAAATTAGCTCGGCTCAAGTCAGCCATAACTAAATTAGCATTGCTCAACTTAACATCAGGAAGAAATGCACCTCGCAAGTTAGCGCCAGCCAATTCAGCATCAATTAACACAGCTCTTTCCAACTTAGCACTTGTCATTACAGCGAAAGAAAAATTTGTTTCAACCAAAGTTGCTTCAGTCAAAAATGCGCCATCTAAAATAGCTTCGCTGAAATTCGCCTGAGTTAGATTTGCTTCCCGCAGAGATGCTTCAGTCAAATTCGCTTGACTGAGATTAGCTTTAGTCAAATCTGCACCCAGCAAATTGACGCCGCGCAAATCCGCACCTTGCAAATTTGCACCCCGCAAATTTGCACCCTCAAAAATCCGCTGCTCCTTGCGGAGATTAGCACCGCGCAAGCACGCGCCGCGCAAATCTGCACCTTGCAAATTGACGCCCCGCATATCTGCATCGCTCAAATTTGCATCGATAAAAACTGCTAAAGAAATGTTGGCTTTGCGAAAATCTGCACCTTGCAAAGTAGCTCCGTGGAAGTCTGCATCGGACAAATTTGCGCCGCTCAAGTTTGCCTGATTTAAGTTAGCACCGCACAACTTTGCATTAGTTAAATTTGCGCGCTGAAGGTTAATTCTGCTCAGGTACGACATGGCTAAGTTGGCACTGCAGAGGTCAGCGCTGCTTAAATTGACGCCAATTAAATCGGCACCGCTCAGATAGACGTTTCTCAGATTCATACCTTGAAAATCTAATTCTCCTGATGTGTATCGCCTTAAAACTTCACTAGCATTCATATTTTTTTGTTTTTAATTAGGTGAAATCTGCTATTTCTAGATTTTTTAAATCTCAGTCCTTGGTTTGGGAACTTAGTTTGTGCAGCCCCAGAATTCAGGGTGACTATTTAATGAGTTTGATTCGCGAATTCTTGAGTCCAAGCAACTGTTTTGTTACCTAACTGCCGCCCGTGAATTTTGACGTTGGTAAGAGATTGTGATTTTAAAGTACACAGTTTTTTGTGGATGTATGTAGCTGTAGCCTGTTGGTTTGGTACTTCGGCAGATTCCAGAATGACGTGGAGCCAACCGTCTTTAAATCCCGCTGTAGCGGTAATTCCTTTAGGCTGCAGCAATTGATTTATCAATAGGGCGATCGCCTTTGGTTTGCCTTGTTTTGCCATTTCCACAAGCTGATACTGATTTGGCTGCGGGCTATAGTTTTGCTGCTGCTGCGTTTCTGAAATATTTTCTGCGATATTCTCCGCGGTTTCCGAAGCAGAGCGCCCGCTTTCTTTTGACTCCACTTCGCTCAGGATTTCTATTAATTTGTCGGTAAATTCATGGACTTTTCCTACATAATCTCTGAGACTTTTATATTTCCAGTACAAACGCTCGTCTGAACTTTCCGTGGAAAATTTTCCATTCAAATCAGCTTCTAATTCGCTGAATATTTTTTCTATTTGCGCCGTGGCCGAGTTAGAACTTTGATTGACTAATCTTTTCATTTCTTCTTCCAATCCCAACTTGCGTTTGATGGAATCGCTAATATTTATAGGAACAGGAGCGGCCGGCTCGACACTTACGATAACTGTCGGCGTTTCTGAAAGTGGGAATGTTTCTGCTAATTCGTCTCTGATATCTGCTGTGGAATTATTGCTGCTGGTTTCGGGTTCTTTAAACTGTACATTTTCTGCCGTGTCCGGTACTAAGTAACTTTTGTGGGGGTCGTAATGATAGTGAGTCGGAGCAGCTTGAATGATTTGAGTAATATCGCCCGCATCAAAATGATCGTGGCGCCTGTCAACTGGCTCGCTTTCTTCATAAACACTGTTGTTTAAATGGGTCTGATCGTAATCTTCGGTAGCGGAATCTTCGGCTCGATCCTGTTCTTCCTGTTGCAGTTTTACGTAACAAGGATTCATCGCTTTGATAATCACGCTAGCCGCTTGGTCTGATTCGTCTGTATTGTCGAGATTCCCCGAAGTTCTGTATAACTGAGATTCGAGTTCGGCTAGGCTGCCGCAGACATTAAACAGTTGTCGCAGCAGGTTGTCAAGTTCTTGGGTTTTCAGCAGCAGCCAGTCGCGATCGCTAAAAGTGAACTGGTGATAAAGAGTAGAAAAAATGAGTATTTTTGCCCTCAGCGGATTGGTTTGCTGTAAGATTTTTTGTCGGACATCAAATAGATTTCCGGGGTTTCTTTCGCTCGACTCTCCCGATGGCAGTTCCGAACTGAAGTGGTCATCAAATGCCGGCGGTTCATGACCGCCAAAATTAGAGATGTTTGTTTCTAATTTGGTAAAATCTTGGTATTCGTAAAGCCTGCTGAGTTGGCAGACGATTTGATCTGTAACTAAAGCGTACTCGGTTTTTTTATTGACCTTGGCAACTATACTGTTTAAAACTGATTCAATATCTTCTAACCTGTTGTATTTAGTGCAGAGTTCTTCGATCAAGCTTCTGACATCTGCGCTGGCGAGCTGTGCCGGATCGTTTTCCCAACACTCTTTACAAGCAAAAAAT
>JAUBOG010000677.1:0-2834 GCA_036700105.1 Microcoleus occultus BM001215583 | reverse complement strand
AGCAAAGCAATTGTCAATTTCAGCAAACAAGTCATCTTTGAACCAGTAATATTTTCTCCAAAGAAATCCATTGCGTTTAGCACTCTTTAGCTTTTCTTTAAGTTCAGCCTGGTAGCGCTTATTTTCAGACTCGTGCAGGACAAAGATTTGCCGAAATAAACCGTCATCAGTCACAATTTTTAGCAGCCAAACTCGATAGCCTCCGTGCTGGTTAATCTCAACTTCCTTGACGGTAAATTCCGTTGAAGTCGGCAAAATTACGGTTTTCCCATCGGGTGCCATGACGGGTTTTTTGGTAATTAACCTTTCTCCCGGTACAAATCTGGGTGCAGCTTGACCGTAGATTTGTTCTCTGATAAGCTGATTGTAGTATTTGACTCGTTTGTTAGTCCAGCACAGAATTCTGAAACGATCGGGATTTTGACCAAATTCTTGATCGATCGTTTTGACGGCATATTGCAGCAGCGTTTCTGATTTGACTTTGAATGCACCGTTTGACTTGTCTCCTTTTTTGTATTTGGAATGCGGCAAAAATATGTCTGCTTTGCTATTGACAAAAGAGCGGCATTCTGTTATGAAATCGAGCACAGGGCTTTCCCCTGCTTGCCTGACAACTTTGGTCAGTACAGCTTTATTGGTAATGCTGAAAGCAGGCGACTTTTTGTCTCCTACAGGATTGAGTTGAGCGGGATCGCCCATTAAAATTAGCTTGCGGTGATTGAAGTATGTACGCTCAAAATTGCGTTCTATCCATTTCCACAATTCGCTTCCAACCATCGAACATTCGTCGAGGAAGATGATATCGTAGAGGTGAAGGCTGCTGGAACTTGTCTGTGACAAGGCTTTTTCTTGTTCTTTTCTGACCATGCCTAATCCTAAAAGTTGGTGTATTGTCATAAAATCTACTCCGAAAATGCCTTGATCCGCTGCCATTTTTCTGAGGATGCCGACTGCTTTGTTAGTAGGTGCTGTGAGGGCAATGCGTTTGCTTTGACTCAAGAGTTCTTGGATAATTTGAAAAACGATTGTGGATTTTCCAGTTCCTGCATAGCCGCACAGCAAGAAGAATGACTCGGTAGTGGTTAGAAATGTTCTCAATTTGTCAAGGGCTTGCTGCTGTTGCGGTTTGAGCGTGAAGGGAAATTGTGTAAGTTTTTGGGGTTGTTCGAGTAAGGCTTGAATCATTAGTTAATGTCCATTACTAATTTTATCAATCTCTGATTAAGCGTTAGCTTGACGGGGAAGTCTTTCAAGAGTAGGTTTTTTAGATTCCGGGCAAGGGAGAGAGGGAGAGAGGGAGAGAGGGATAAGCGAAAAAGCCCGGATTTCGACTTGTTATGCCTTTAAAACTTGCCTCTTGCTTGCCCTCAATTTCTGAATTGTAAAAAACCTACCCTTGAGGGGAGAGGGGAATGGACGCTTATTAAGTAGTCCGATAATCCCTCTTAATCGCTCATGATTTACGCAGCGAGAATGATTTTTTGTCATTCACAAGTGTTGGCTTTCACTGCGTTCTGCAATAGGAGTTACGTTACGCGAAAACCGTTTTTTTTTAGGAAAATACTGCATTTGAGTCTTTAATAGGAGTTAAAAAACCAGTTTCTTTGGTATTTATGCGTCCAGGACTATGCAAGTAAACTCCAAATCCCAAACCCTTATGTTGCCCTTACAATTCGTAAGTCCTGTTATAAAAATTTTAAGACAAATAGGAAATTTTTCTGTGTTTTGTCCCAGCAAAAAAGCACCGTTTACACCCTACGGAGTGCTCGCTACTTCCCACTCATCTCGTAAATGGCGTCCTTTCTAAATCAAGTTCAGCAACTTTGGCGAGAGCTTCTAAACGCCTGTTTAATGTTTTATGTCGGGGACATTCTACAGCATACTCGTATTTATAACCCGTATGTTGAAGTTCCGAAATTTGGCAATCAATTAAATTGCTAAGGTGGCCGATTAGCTTTTTGACAGGTATTAGCCACGCTTTAGCTAACGCTTTAGTACGGAACCCAATCCAAGCTGTAAAGTAGGAGCCGTCCTCGCTAATTTGATAAGCCACATTGGGCGATAATTTAACCAGGGGTTCGATGCGGGCAATACCCAAACCTTTGAGTTCTCTCAAGCTGTAACTTAGGAGTTCTCCGCTGTTCCACTGGATGTGAAATGGACGTGGCTCTTCAACGTTCAAGTGTTGGACTCTCCCCATTCGTTGAACTCCTTCTCGGTGCTGTAAAATGCCATCTCCCTCTCTAAATCCGTAGAAGCCTTGTTTCTTTGTTAGGTTTTCTAACTGCTGCTTCCAGGCTTCTTCCCAAGCTATGTCAAAGTCGAGAAGTTGGTAATTTTCTTCGCTCAATTGTCGAGCCAGTTTTTCTTTTAACTGCTGGTTGTGGATTGGCATAGCGAATTCTAAAAAGTAGTCGGGTACTTCAAGAGCTAAATGCGTCTTAGCTCTGATTCTGAGTTCATTGACAGACAAACAGCGGGCGTCTTTTAATTGCTGGGGTGCAGGAATATCTATAGTACAACTTGTCGGGTAGCCTGGAAACAAGTTGATGGGAAAGTGATACAATTGGTCGAGAGCAGAGATGAGAATGTGGTGTTCGCTCAGCGATTCTACTTTGAAAGGAGTTGCATTGCTGAATTGTACCTGTTCGGAATTAGCGAGTACGATGGTTGTACAAGTTGGAAGTTCTCCACCAGTCTTTTTAGGGATAAACTGAGGAACGAGGGAGATTGTGAGGGCGCGGATTTCGTCGAGGTTATAAGTCCATGAAAATGAATCTTCGCCGGGACTTGCGTCCCAAGTAATTGTCACAGGTTTTTCAGTTTTGTTGAGA
>JAUBOG010000676.1:0-2845 GCA_036700105.1 Microcoleus occultus BM001215583 | reverse complement strand
TTTTTCATTTTAGCCCTTTTTTCAGAGATTTGCAAAAGTGAGATGCACCCTATCCATTTCTGAGACTAACGCAATAGACAGGACTCCTGCGGCTCCAATTAACGCGGCTCCTCCTGTTACTACTGCTAAACCACCCAGCATTCCTGAACCACCAGATGCGACAGAACCACCACCTAAAAAAGCTAAAGTCGCGCTGGTTTCAGCCCCTCCTGATAAACTACTAATAGTGACACCTGTTGCTGTTTTTACTCCGATCATACTCAGTATTTTCTTAGCTACTGGAACAATTGCTGCTCCTCTTTTTTTAGCCTCCTCCATTAGTTTTTTGATTTCTTGATCAGTTGGGACAAAAGCATCGGCTTTTTCACTAGAAGCAACTTGATTCTCTAAATTGTGTTTGCTTGCTATTGAGTAAACAACTTTAGCATTTTCTGGAATTTCAGCATTACTGATGAATGAGTCTAGGGATTTTAAAGCTGCGGCCTCTTCTACTCTTTTCCCAGCACGTACCTGCTGATAAGTTGACAGGTACTTTTTCAGTTGATCGGGAGTTAATTCTTGGTTTTCCTCGATCAGTTTGACAAGAATGAAGTCCACTGTTAAGGCTGCTATATTGTTACTGGCTGAAAGGTAGTATTGTTTGATTTCTAAAGGCAGTGCCGACGTGGCAACAATTGAGTCAATATCTGTGAGCGCCTTAAAGTCAGGAACAGGTTCGCAGGCACGGACGGAGGCAAAAGTCCCTCTAATTAGTTTCTTTTCTGCCTCAGTTAGTTTAGATTGACTTAATGCCATTTCAATGGCTTGCTCAGTTCCGAGTAAGCGCGAATTGTTACTGGCGATTTGGTAACGCTCTTTAATTTTTTTGTCTAGCTTTGAGGAGGATATCACATAATCAAGCAAATCCAAGGCAATCACATCGTTAATATACTCACCATCCTCGATTTGCTCATAAACAAATTTGCATTTAGCTTTGCTTGCTTCTTCGATAAATTGCGTATTTTTGTCAATTTCTTGATAAACTTGATCGGCTATTCTAAGTTGTCGATCGTATAAGGTATGCAAAACTACAGTAATATCTTTACCGTCTTGACCGCGCCCTTTGATGGTAATCTGTTGGCTATCTTGGGTTTTCGAGGGAATTACTACCTGACAAGGTTCTCCAGATCGCAAAGTAAATGTTTCTTTTCCTCCGTTGCGTGCTGTGGTATAAGGAACAAAAATATGATAGTTCTCCAAGGTAGAGAAATTTTTGCCTAATCCCTCGCTATCAGCCATAGCGCTAGCTGGATCAAGCAAGTCTTTTGTCAATAAACCCAAAGTACCTAAAGCAACATAACTAAGAAAAGAGCGACGGTTGAGAGGAGAAATATTTAGGTTAGTCATAACTGAGTATTTGTAGCTTGAATGTAGTTTTTAGGCGAAATAATCAAATCCGAACTCTAATTTATCAAGTTCGTTACTTCCAAATTTACTAGCAAACTTACCCTTAGCCCTAGTGGCCCACCCCAAAGCCTCTGCTTGCTCCTAAATCAGAGGAGCTTGTTTGTTTGGCGCTAATTTTCCTTGCGACAAAGCAAACTCACTCTATTAAATCACCGACACCCAACTTTGTCAACAGGTGATTGACACAAAACTGCGCCTGTTGAGCAAACTGTAATTAAGCCAACAAGGACATCCGCGTGGCCAGATTATTTTGCAACTTGCCTAAAATTACCCGATCGACTATTCTTCCTAGTAGCAGTCCTAGACGCACGGGGAGTCAGAAACCGGGTTTTTTCCGAGATACTTTGTTACAGCCCGATTCTCTGGCAAAAACCCGGTTTCTCTGGTTTGGATGCGTAATTCCTGTTGATATAACAACCGACAAAAACATGACAGCAATATTACCGCCTTGGATAGTTTTAGACTCCCTACTGCACAACTGGCTGCTAGAAGATATCGGTAGGGGCGATCGCACAACATCGGCCTTATTTCCCGCAGCCAGCATCCAGGGTACTGCTAAATGGATTGTCAAAGAAGCTGGAGTCATTGCCGGATTGCCGATCGCCCATCGCACATTTAAACTTTTAGACAGCAGCCTCAGTTTCATCCCACAAGTACCGGAAGGGAAACTGTGCGAAAAAGGAGAAGTAATCGCCGAGATTTCCGGCAATTTCGACGCGCTGCTAACCGGAGAAAGAGTAGCATTAAACTTGGCAATGCGTTTGAGCGGCATCGCTACTTTAACTCAGAAATATGTTGACAAAATTGCCGATTTACCAGTGCAATTGGTGGATACTCGGAAGACAACACCAGGATTGAGATTGTTGGAAAAATACGCGACTCAAGTTGGCGGTGCTTGCAATCATCGCATGGGATTAGATGATGCGGTGATGATTAAAGACAATCACATTGCGGCGGCTGGGGGAATTGCAGAGGCGATCGCCCTTATTCGCAATTCTATCCCCTATCCGCTGACGATCGAAGTTGAAACCGAAACTCTGGCTGAGGTGGAGACAGCTCTTGGGCACAAGGCGGATATTATCATGTTAGATAATATGTCCTGCGATTTGATGCGGCAGGCTGTGGCAATAATTCGCGAAAAGAGCGATCGGGTGAAAATAGAAGCTTCCGGGAATGTGACTTTGGAAACTATTCGGAGTGTGGCGGAAACCGGAGTTGACTATATTTCTACTAGCGCTCCGATTACGCGATCGACTTGGCTAGATTTGAGCATGAAAATTAATAGTTAGTTGACAATTGACAGTTGACAGTTTGTGTCAACTTAATGTCAAAGGTAGTATCAGTATTCTCTCTGAGTCACAATATTCTAGATCCCCCCTAGCCCCCCTTAATAAGGGGG
>JAUBOG010000675.1:0-2856 GCA_036700105.1 Microcoleus occultus BM001215583 | reverse complement strand
CCCCCCTTAGTAAGGGGGGGCGCTGGAGAAACTAACCCCCCCTTAGTAAGGGGGGGCGCTGGAGAAAGGGGCAAGGGGGGGTTGGGATTGCAAAGTTTGTTAAATTTTAAGTGGGAATTGTCGATCGGCGGACAGCGCATTTCTAAGGCCCAATTTGAGAGATTGGTAGAGTTGAATTCGCCTTTGGTGGAAATTAACGGCGAGTGGGTGGAATTGCGCGCGCCGGATGTGAGGGCTGCTCAAAGTTTCTTTGCTAGTCGCAAAGAGCAAATGACTCTTTCTTTGGAAGATGCTTTGCGGTTGGCTTCGGGCGATTCTCAGACGATCGAGAAATTGCCGGTAGTGAATTTTGCAGCAACGGGTCAACTTCAGGAATTGTTGAATACTTTGAGCGACAATCAGGCGGTAAGTCCGATCGCAACTCCGGCTAGTTTTCGAGGAGAATTGCGGCCTTATCAAGCGTTGGGAGTTGGCTGGTTAGCATTTTTAGAACGCTGGGGTTTAGGTGCTTGTCTCGCGGACGATATGGGATTGGGGAAGTCGATCGAGTTAATTACTTTCCTCCTCCACTTGCAAGAACAAGATGCCCTAGAAGCACCGACATTACTGGTTTGTCCGACATCAGTATTGGGCAATTGGGAGCGCGAAGTCAAGAAGTTCGGCCCGACGCTGAAAGTGTTACTGCACCACGGAGACAAACGCGCTAAAGGCAAAGCATTTGCTACCGCAATTAAGGGAAAGGATTTAATAATTACCAGTTACGCGCTGGTGTTTCGCGATGCGAAGGAAATTCAAAGCACTAAATGGCAGGGATTGGTTTTAGATGAAGCGCAAAATATCAAAAACTCGGAGTCTAAGCAGTCGAAAACAGTACGCGAAATCGAGGCATCTTTTAGAATTGCGCTGACGGGAACTCCGGTGGAAAATAGACTGCAAGAATTGTGGTCGATTTTGGAGTTTCTGAATCCGGGATATTTGGGCCCGCGCAATTTCTTTCAGCGCCGGTTTGCAATTCCGATCGAGAAATACGGTGATCGGGAATCATTGCAGACTTTGCGATCGCTCGTTCGGCCTTTCATCCTCCGCCGCCTCAAAACCGACAAGTCAATTATTCAAGATTTGCCCGAAAAACAGGAAATGACTGTGTTTTGCGGGCTGGCATCAGAGCAGGCGACATTATATCAGCAAATAGTCGAAACGTCAATATCAGAATTGGAATCAGCCGAAGGGATTCAGCGCCGGGGCATGATTCTGGCTTTGCTGGTAAAACTGAAGCAGCTTTGCAACCATCCGGCGCTGTTGACGGCTAAACAAAACTCGAAAGAATTGGGAATTAAGAGTCAGGAGTCGGGGAAATTGCAGCGGTTGCTGGAAATGTTAGAAGAGGTTGTCGCTGAGGGCGATCGGGCTTTGGTTTTCACTCAATTTGCGGAATGGGGAAAACTGCTCAAACCGCATCTAGAAAAGCATTTAAATCGAGAAATCTTGTTTTTGTACGGCGGAATCAAGCAGCAGCAGCGGGAAGAAATGATCGATCGCTTCCAGCACGACCCCCAAGGCCCGCCGATTATGATATTATCCTTAAAAGCTGGCGGTACAGGCTTGAATTTAACCCGGGCTACTCACGTTTTCCACTACGACAGATGGTGGAATCCCGCAGTAGAAAATCAGGCAACTGACCGCGTATTTCGCATCGGTCAAACCCGCAACGTGCAAGTTCACAAATTTGTCTGTACTGGCACATTAGAGGAAAAAATTCACGATATGATCGAAAGCAAAAAAGCTCTCGCCGAACAAGTAGTCAGCGCGGGCGAAAACTGGCTGACTGAACTCGATACTGACCAACTGCGGAATTTACTCATCCTCGATCGCGATGCGATCGTAGAAACCGAAGAAGAATAATTAAAAATTAGATAATTTAAGCTGTGCTTTGATTTGCTGTCGATCGGGAGAAAAGCTTGAATAAACTCAAAAAATTCTCAAAAAAACCGAGTTGTAGGGAACCCTGGATTTTACGTTTATTTGCTTCTTCTACTTAAAAGAGTTCCGCGCCTAAATTCGGGAAACTGCAGCGCATTTTTTCAATCAAAAAACTAGCTGACTGCGGGAAGGAGCAAGCACTCCTCCCGCAGCAGGGCGGTATCAGTCCTATCTTAAGATTTGGGCGATGTATTCATCTGGGGCATTATTTGTGCCGGTTGGACAAACCCAAAGTAGGCAGCGACTGCGGCTGTTAGGGCGTTGAACCAAACATTGTTCCCGAAAATCGGCATTAAGCCGAACGTTGTCTGAGCGACGGGCAGCAATCCCATAATTGCGATTAAGGCATAGGCGATCGCAAAACCGCGATTGTAAAGACGCGCAGCACCCGCTCTGGTATACGCAACAATCCCTAAAACCCCAACTGCTATGTGTACTATATTATGCAACAGATTGGTTGGGAATAGCCCGAATAGATAGCCAAATCCGGCCGAATAGATGTTAGGAGATGTCTCAACCGGGATAGCCACGCCTGCCGGTGGCAGTGAAACAAGACCCGGTACAAATCCAGCCACGCCAACGAGCGCGAAGAGAATTCCGATAATCAGGGCACAGTAACGCTGCGCCATGTTTTCCCTGTTCATGTTGTCCATCTTTTTTATTCCCTGATTTTTTCAAACTTTCTCGAATGGTGTTCTTCTGGCAGAAGTTTCACTTCAAATGAGCCACCTCAAGAATAGAAAGAAATACTATTGGGGAAGCTGACGCAAGATATGATCTCTTCCTACCGTCAGATTATTTCCTGCTATTCTTCGCCGACGGGGCAAGGGTTTGAAGCCCTTACTCAGGTCGGCAGATTGTGATCGGAACGGAGTT
>JAUBOG010000674.1:0-2858 GCA_036700105.1 Microcoleus occultus BM001215583 | reverse complement strand
ACTAATAAATTGTCTGCCGAAATGCTTCGCCCTTGCCAAATTGAGATGCACCCGGTCAACAGACCTTAATTAAGGATTGAGGGGGAGAAGGGGCGGGAAAAGTTAATTATGGGCGAAGTACAGCGGAGGGAATCGAGCGGACATGATATGACATATTTAGATCGAATCTTGCAGCATGAGAATATCCTGCGCGCACCAGGTTTGCGGCTGCGTTTATTTGGCTCGACCGCGATGTAATTTAGGTAGTTCGCAGTTAAAACTATCGGTCAAAATAACTCGTTCTGCGGGCGAGACTGATGGGCCTTGAGCTGTGCCCGCAATTGGGCAATTTCAGCCGCCATATCGAGCACCATTGCGGCTCCGGCTAAGTTCAAGCCCAAGTCTTGACGCAACCGCTGAATCTGAGCAATTCGAGCAATCTCGCGGGGATGCAGCATTGAGCCGATCGCCTCGATCACCCCTAACTCAACATAAACTTGTACGAGTGCGATCGAAGTTTGCGTCACCAACGCAGCATATTCAAAGGTGTAAAGTTGCTCGCCTTCGGGAGAAACCACCGTTGTTGAAAGGCTGAAACTCATAATTTTATTTCCTCTAACTGAGCGCGCGGGTTAAATTTAGTATTTGCTTGGATTTTTTCGTAGCATTCTTGCTCGATCGCGCTTAAGTCTTTCGGCGTGACGATCGCGAGTTTGGCGAGCAAATCACCGCGTCCCCCTTTTTGCAATGTCCAGCCTTTGCCGCGCAATCTGAGCGATTGTCCCGATCGCACTCCTTTAGGCACTTTCACCGTCACGCTACCATCGGGAGTGGGAACGCTGATTTCGGCCCCTAAAACCGCTTCATCCGGGCGAATCGGCACGTCGCAAACGAGGTCATCGCCCTCGAATCGGAAGAAGGAATGGCTTAATATCTCGATCGTCAGATACAAATCGCCGCGCTGTTGAGAAAACGGGCTCGGACGGCCTTTACCCTTGAGGCGAATGCGGCTACCCGGTTTTGCGCCTGCGGGAATGCGGACGTTAATCGTTTCGGCGTCGAATTGCAGCCGTTTCTGGACACCGCGAAACGCTTCGGAAAATGTCAGGGCGATCGCAGCTTCGCTATCCGGTGCGGGCGCTTGAGAGCGAAATCCGCCATCAAAATCATCAAAACCAGCAGTCGCAGTCCGATCGGCGGTTCTGCGGTGCGATCCCGCTCTCGATCGACCCAGCAAATCGTTGATAAACGAATCAAAATCCGCGTACTGATCGAAGTCAACCGTCCCAAAATTAGTTTCTCTGGAGGTTGGCGCTTGACTGTAAGCAGGCTGATTCCAGTGCTCGCCAAATCGATCGTACTTCGGCCGTTTTTCTGGATCGGAAAGTACCTCATGGGCTTCATTGAGGTCTTTGAATTTAGCCTCTGCGTCCTTATCTCCAGGATTCAGATCGGGATGGTACTTGCGAGCAAGTTTGCGGTAAGCGCGTTTGATTTCTTCAGGAGTTGCCGTTTTGCTCACCCCCAAAATAGTATAATAGTCCTTAAAGCCTGTTGCATTTGGCATAACTGACCTCTCGATCGCAGTTTGTGCAGCGGGTGTAACAACTCAGAACCTAATCCAACTTTACCACCATTTTGCCCAGATTCTTTCCCTCAAAAAGTCCGATAAATGCTCCCACCGCTTGGTCAATTCCTACTACAACTGTTTCCTGATTTTTCAATTTGCCAGCTTGGAAATAACCGCCGACTTCCCGTTCAAATTCAGCTTGACGGTCGAGCCAATCACTAACGATCATCCCTTTCATCGTCAACCGTTTGCCAATTATATTAAATAGATTGGAAGGGCCTGGCTGCGGATCGTTGTAACCGGAAATGCTGCCGCAAGCGATAATCCGCCCGTGCACGCGCAAAGCCGAGAGCGCCGCTTCCAGGGTTTCGCCTCCAACATTGTCGAAATAAACATCAATTCCGTCCGGTGCCGCCTGGTTCAATTGTTCGAGAACCGGGCCGGTTTTGTAATTGAAAGCGCGATCGAATCCGCATTCTTCCAGCAGAAACTTGACTTTTTCGGCTGAACCTGCTGAGCCGATTACCTGACATCCGCGCAGTTTCGCCAATTGTCCCGCCACACTTCCCACCGCGCCCGCTGCACCGGAAATAAACATCGCGTCGCCTGCTTTCACATCTACTAAATTCAACCCCACCCAAGCCGTCATCCCCGTCATCCCGATCGCGCCGAGATAAACCGACAGCGGTTGAATTTCGCGGTTGACAAGATGCAATTCTGTCGGCGCTGCACTGAAGTATTCCCGCCAGCCAAAGTTGGAAGTGACGGCATCACCCGCCTTGAATTCCTCGGCGCGCGACTCGATGACTTCGCCGACTGCGCCGCCTTCCAATGCTTTACCCAACTCGAAGGGCGGCACGTAGGATTTGCCTTCATTCATGCGTCCGCGCATATACGGATCTACCGAAAGGTAGAGATTGCGAACGAGAACTTGTCCGTCTTGCAGCGGCTTGATTTCTGTTTGGGCGATCGTAAAGTTATCTGCGGTTGGCATTCCCTTGGGGCGGGAGACTAACTGAATTTCGCGACTCATTATATTTGTCATAATTTTTATCCTTGATGTCGATCGCAAATCTGTTGGCGATCGTTGTTAATTCAGACATCGAGCCGCCCAAAGTCTTGACGGCAATCATATCGTTTTCGGTTGCATCGGAATCATACAGAGGACACGGCAGTGCCGTTTCCCTACCCCGATTAATTGTAGGGACTAAGGCCAAGCCCAAGGAGTGTCAACTTAACGTTAAACCGACCGTCTCTCTTGTTTGTATCAAAGTCTAGATCCCCCCTAACCCCCCTTAATAAGGGGGGG
>JAUBOG010000673.1:0-2873 GCA_036700105.1 Microcoleus occultus BM001215583 | reverse complement strand
GGGGTTAGGGGGGATCGAAATTCTATGCAGCCTCATAAAAAATTGGTATAAGTAGATTTGAGCCAACTCTGAGGAAGCGACTGTGAGTAAAAAAAATACCGCCCAATGGGATGCCGGCAGATTCGTCAAAACCTTGGCTTATTTCGGCGTCATTCCCTTCATTGGCAGCATTAGCTGGCTGCAACAACTGTTCGGAAGCAGCAGCAACAATAAAAAAGATAAACCCAAACTCGTACTGGTAGCCGGTGCTACCGGCGGCGTCGGGAAGCGAGTTGTCAAGCGGCTGCAACAGCGGGGATATAAAGTCCGCTGTCTCGTCAGAGATATTAAAAGAGCAACAGAAATTCTCGGCAAAAATGTCGAATTAGTCGAGGCAGATATCACTCTCGCCGAAACGCTTACACCGCTAGTAACCGAGGGCGTAGAAGCAGTTATCTGCTGCACCGGCACCAAAGTTCAACCGGTAGAAGGAGACACCCCAACCAGGGAAAAATACTATCAAGGCATCAAGTTTTATATGCCGGAAGTTGTGGATGTTCCTGAAATAGTCGAATACAAAGGCCTGAATAATTTAGTGCAAGCTGTTCGCAAGCAGCTAATTAAAGCAGGCGAAAAAACTATTTTCGACTTCACAAAACCCAGCCAAGATTTAAAAGAAACTTGGGGCGCTCTCGACGATGTTGTGATGGGCGGGACTAGCGAAAGCTCGATCGTACTCACAGACAGTACAGCCATATTCACGGGCAATGTTTCCACTGCCAACTCCGGCGGCTTTGCTTCGGTGCGCACCCGCAACTTCGATTCTCCGCTGAATCTCGCAGGATTTAGCGGCCTCCAACTGCGCGTCAAAGGGGATGGTAAGCGCTACAAGTTGATTGTCCGCAGCGAAGCGAAATGGGATGGGATCGGCTATTGCTATTCGTTTGATACTGTTTACAATACCTGGATTACTGTGATTGTTCCCTTCGATAAGTTAATTCCAGTATTCCGCGCGAAAACTGTCAAAGACGGCTCGAAATTTGATGCCAGCAGTATTTTTTCTTTTCAGTTAATGCTGAGCAAATTTGAATACGACGGCGCGCTGAATCCGAAATTTACACCGGGTGTTTTTCAACTGGAATTAGAATCTGTTAAAGCTGATGGCGGGCAGGTTTTGCCGCGATTTGTGATGGTGAGTTCGGCAGGAGTTACCCGCCCGGGCCGCCCCGGACTTATTTTGGAAGAGGAACCGCCTGCTGTCAGGATGAATGATATGTTGGGGGGAATTTTGACTTGGAAGTTGAAAGGGGAGGATTGCGTGCGATCGAGCGGCATACCTTATACTGTTGTCAGACCTTGCGCTTTGACTGAAGAACCGGGAGGCAAAGCTTTGATATTCGAGCAAGGAGACAATATTCGGGGCAAAGTTAGTCGGGAAGATATTGCGGAATTGTGCGTGCAAGCTTTGGAACAACCGCAAGCTTGCAAGGTTACTTTTGAGGTAAAAGAAGGGGAAAATGGCAGTTCTCCCGCAGATTGGCAGGCTTTGTTTTCTGGGGTTAAGTAACAATTATGGAATAAGATTAAACGAACCGCGAAGACGCAAAGGACACGAAGGAAGAGAAAGAAGAAGATGCCGTTATTCCTTCGCGTTTTTCGTGTATTCGCGGTTTAATCGTGCCGATGCAACTGGTTTGGTATGATGAGTAAAACAATCACTAATAACTAATAACTAATTTATGTCTGTGACTTTTTGGCGGCGAAACCTGACTCCTTATTTGTTTTTGTTTCCGGCTTTATTTGTGTTGAGTTTGACTGTTTTGTGGCCGGCTTTGCAAGCTTTTTATTTGAGTTTTACTAATTACGAATATGATTTAACTCAAGCGCCGCAGTGGGTGGGGTTGAAGAATTTTGAGCGGTTGTGGACCGATCGCACTTTTTGGCAAACTATGAGCAATACGCTGCTGTATCTCGCCTGCGTTGTGCCTGTATTGGTTGTTGTACCGTTGGGAATGGCGATTTTGTGCAATCAGAAATTGAAAGGGATGAACTGGTTTCGGGCTGCATATTACACGCCGGCGGTGATTTCGATGGTGGTGGCGGGGATTGCTTGGAAGTGGCTGTTTGCTGAGACTGGATTGCTGAATCAGTTGGGGGAAGTGTTGGGTTTACCTCCGGTTTCTTGGCTTGCTAATCCGAAGTTGGCTATCTTTAGCGTGATGGCGGTTACTATCTGGAAAGGGTTGGGTTATTACATGGTGATTTATTTGGCTGGGCTGCAATCTATTCCGGCAGAACTTTACGAGGCTGCTGCTATTGACGGTTCGGACGGTTTGGGAAAACACTGGGATATTACAGTGCCGCTGATGAAGCCTTATTTGGTTTTGGTGGCGGTGATTTCGGCGATTTCTGCTACTAAGGTTTTTGAAGAAGTTTATATTATGACTCAGGGCGGGCCTCGCAATAGTTCTAAGACTGTTGTTTATTATCTTTACGAACGCGCTTTTAAGGATTTGGAAATCGGTTATGCTTGTACGATCGGGCTGGTGTTGTTTTTGCTGATTTTGGGTTTGTCAATTCTGCAAGTCAGCCTCCAGGGTTTGACTCGCAATGATTGAGATTTAGGATAAATACTTAAGTACGATCGCCCAGCCAGCAGTAAAAATTATTAAATCGAAGCTAAGCAATATTACGCAGCGCAAAGCCGATCGAATATAAGCTAAATATCCAATGACAAAGCTGTGGGTTTTGTACTATGGTTGAGTATATTTCGGGAGTTTTGCCGTTAGCGAAGCCCTCGGAGAGGATCGTCCTACGCGTCACCCCTTTAACACAGGCGATCGACTCCCAATACGGTTCATATAAGACCGATCCCCCCTAGCCCCCCTTAAAAA
>JAUBOG010000068.1:0-19107 GCA_036700105.1 Microcoleus occultus BM001215583 | reverse complement strand
TTGTAAAGGGGGGGGACAAGAATACTGTTGCATTCTTTTTTTAAATTGGTATAACTTAATAGACATCTGGCATAATTATTGTGGAACAGGCAGGATGCCTGTTCGACCCAGGCTTTTTTGGAGAAGTCTAATTAATAATTGCTAATTGTGCGCCACTTTAAAACTGGTTGCTCGATGATCTGCAACACCTTTATTAGTTTGGGTTAATATGCTAAAATATCCCAAAACCACGCGGTAATTAAGTGGACAAACTTGAGACAGATATAGAGGCAATTTGCTCCCAGATTGAGGCCTTGCGCCGGGAACGCCAGCAGCTTAGCATTGGCGCTGCTGTTCCGGCTGGCGATTCGCCCCAGGCGATCGCCGATGCTTACCGCCGTCACGCGAGGGAAACAGCACAAGTGTCCGCAGAAGTCAAGGGGATAGATGATGCGATCGCCGCTCTGTCAGCTCAACTGCATAAAAAACAGCAGCAGTCGGTAAAGTTGCAAAGAATTACTCCGATGGAGGAGCAAGTTGAAGAAGGAAGAGCGCTCGCTCGCGGACACGCTGAACGGATTAACGAACTGGCTGGGGAATTGGCGGCCGAAGTGAAGGAACTCAAAGCCATTGCCGACCAAATTAGCCCCAGCTACTGGCAGGTTTATTACAAGCCTTTTATCACTGGTTTTAAAAGTATTTCTGTTCCCTACGTGCGATCGGACGGGGATGTTTGGACTATTGTGAATCGAGTAGTTTGAGAGGGTGCGGGAGCAGAAATTGGAACCACTCAAGACATTTTTTTCTGTCCCTCTTCCTCTACCTCAACCGCGCAGCAGTTGCTTGATAGTGCCGACCAATTCTTGAGGGTGAAATGGCTTGGCAATGTAAGCGTCGGCTCCTTGTTTCATTCCCCAGTAGCGATCGAACTCTTCGCTTTTGCTCGAACACATTACCACAGGCAAATTCTGAGTTTTGGGGTCGCTTTTGAGCCGGCGACAGACCTCGTACCCGTTCATCCGGGGCATCACGATATCGAGAACGACTAAATCGGGGCGGTTGGCCTTGATTTGCTCTAGAGCTTCTACGCCATCACTAGCTACCGTGACGTTGAGTCCTCTACCTTTGAGCAAATCGGCGATCATCTCCCGCAGAGTGACGCTATCATCAACAACCATAACTGTACTCATAGAATAATCCCTACCAAGTTTCTGGGTTGAAACGTTCACATTAACGTTTGCATTAACGTTCGCCTTCAAAGGTGTCTTTGCCTGATTGAGATTACGCTCTGCTAGATGTAGTTTACCCACTTTTGGTCATTTCCCAATCATTTTCTGAATAATTATCTCGAAATAAAAGATCCGCGCAATCTCGGTTGACACAGGAGCCTCTGTCCGTTAGTCTATCATTTTCTTTCTCAAATGGTACTTTTGTCAAAAAATCAGAGTGCAGCTCGGGCTGTGGATTTGGGTTGATGGAGGGCGGCGCGCCGCCGCCTCCATCAACAATTTGTCTAATTTTGATTTTTTGTACCTAATGCCGAGATTTTTTGGTCGTAGAGCGTCTCTAAACCGACCGGGCGCTGCCGGTAGTTGTGACGGTCGTTTTTGCAGCCGTTAGCCGCGATTCCCAAGACGGAAGCTCCAGAAATTTTTAATTCTTCTAAAACTTTGCGAACTTGCGATCGGTCTGTTTTCCCAATTTGCACGACAATAATCGTAGCGTCTGTGTGAGCGGCGATCAAGTGAGCGTCTGCCAATCCTGCTAGCGGCGGGGTGTCGTAAATCACTAAGTCAAAAAATGCTTGAAATTGCTCCATCAGATACTGCATCTTTTTGGAAGAAAGCAGCTTGATCGGATCGGGGGGAATTTGACCGGCGGTGAGCACGAACAAATTCTCTTGGTTCGGCGAGCGCACAATCGCATCGTTGAGGCTGAGGTCTGTGGAAATGGCATCGCCGAGGCCGCGCACGTTCGGCAATCCTAACTTAACGTGCAGTTGCGGGCAGCGCAAATCTGCATCTACTAGCAATACTCGCTGTCCGACTGCTGCTGCTGTGGCGGCCAGGTGCAAGGCTACTGTAGATTTGCCGTCTCCGGCTACCGCAGAACCTACTAAGAGCGAGCGGATCGCCCTACCTGCACTGAGCAAGTGAATGTTGGTGTAGAGCGATCGAAATGCTTCTAAAAATTGATAGTCCAAATCGCTAAAAAGACTCGGCCCGAGCATGGGAGCAGTAGGTGTCGCTTCGAGTTCGACAACTTCCACTTGATTGTTCGATCGGGCTGATGTCAGTTTCCGGGGTCGAGCGGTTGGTCGGCGCTTGACTTTTTTGCTAAACGGAATCACCCCGAGTACCGGCAATCTTGTGGCTATTCTCACTGATTCTGGAGTGTGGAAAACAGTATTTAACACCTCTACGAGCAAGCCGACTGCTATGCCCAGCAGACTGCTTAAAATTACTGCCAGCGCTAACTGTTTTTTGGTTTGTTTGACGGTAGCTGGTATTAACCTGCCGAATTTATCTAGCGGAATTTCAGGCGGATTGATCAGCACCCAGGGTATTTGCTGCTGAGCCGCATCGATCCGCAAGGCTTCTCGTTTTGCCAAGAAGTCCGACAAACTCTTAGTAACTACTTGCTGTTCGCGCACTAAATTATCGTACTGTCGCGTTGTCACTGAAAAATCTCTAATTTTTTGGTTGAGCTCTTTTTGCAACTGGGTCATTTCCCGATCGCGCGCCTCCACCTCTTTAATTTGGCTGTTTAAATTTGCCATTACCACTTCTTTTGCTTGTTGACTTGCCGTCAAAATCAGTTCTTCCCGACTTTTTCGCAGTGCTAAAACTGGCAAACTGTCCTCTCTGTACTGAGCTAATTTTAGGGAGAGGTCTGAGTCTATTTTCTGGATTTGACCCAATAGTCCGCCGTAAGCTTGTCCTTGGGTCATCAATACGCCAACTGGGTTATTTTCACTGATTAATTTTTGATAGCTTTGGTAGAGATTGCGCATCCCCCTCAACTGTACTTGGAGCCCTACTTGCTGTCCCCGAATGCTTTGAACTTGTTCTGACAGAGATTTTCCCTCTAGTTGGGGATCGAACAAGTTGCTCTGCTGCCGCAGTCTTTGGACTTGCAGTTGCAGAACTTCGACTCTTTCTCGGAGCTTGGGCATCTCTTTATCTATAAATTTAATGCCTTGATTAATGCCAGTCAGTCGCTGCTGCAAGCTGTACTCTAAATAAGCTTTAGAAATTTCATCCAATACGCCGTAAATTTTCTTGGGGTCTGAATCTTTGTAGCGAACTTCTAATATTTTTGTACCTTGCTGTTTGCCATCTTTTGCATAACTCACGCGGTTGATTGACAGTTTAGACATCAGTTCCGTGTAGGTCATGGTAGGATTCCAAGCTTGCAATTCCTTAAGCACTGGCTGCATCATTTTGGGACTGCGCAAAATCCTGATTTGGGTTTCGTAGTCTACTAAGCTAATTCCTTCTATATTAATTTTTGCTAAGTCGGCAGCTACGGTATTATCTAATTGTTTGGATAGCAAACCTTCAGCGGTGGCTGGTTCTACTAACAGGGAAAATGAGCCTTCATAGTCGAGGGTCATTGTTTTAGAAGTGACGTAGATCGCTGTTCCTGCTAAAGCGCTCAAAGCAATGGTGGCTGCTGCCATGACCAGAATGCGCCGCCGCAGAACTCCTAAGAGCCAGGACAAATCTAGCTTTTCTTCCTCTGTCTCCTCGGCGAACCGATCTCTGTAGTTCTGAGCCGAGAAGTCGGTCAGTTTTCCATTAGATTTGGGTGTAAAGGGTTGGTAATCTTGTCTGTTATCCATATTCTGCAGCTCGTATTTTTTGATGTTGATATTTTTGATGTTGATATTTTTGATGTTGCCTGGGAGCGGCGGTCTAATCCTATTGTTTAGTTTATTCTAGCCTTTGCCAGGAATTATCCACCTCGCCCGCAAAGTTCTTACCTGAATAAAGATCGGAGAACGTTGATAAAATTTAACACTCCGGTAGCTGGCCCGATCGGCCCGACTACAGCGTTCATGCGGTCTATGAAGTTGACGAGACCGCTGCGCGATACTACGATCATGTCGTTGTTGCGAAGTTGAGGATTGATTTCTTCGTTAATTCCTTGAGTTAAATCGACTTCGATCGTCCGTTTAGTAGCTGTACCGTCGTTATTGAGGCGGATGAGGTCAACTTTGTTCCTTCTAGCTCTGGTATTCTCGTAGCCAAAAAATCCTCTGGAAATTAAAGCTTGATTCAGCGTAGCATTGGCCGGAAGCCTCAGCGGATCGAGGGCTGTTCTGACTTCTCCTACTACATAAATGTTAATGCCGGCGGGAGCAAAGTTAGTGTTAGCGAGTACGCCAGCTTCTGCGGGGTTGACGATCGCGGCTTTGGGAACGACGATCGTGTCTCCCTGCTGCAAGATGGTATCTTGGGCGCCGTCCCCGGACTCCAAAAACTGCCACAGGTTGACAGGGATAATTTGTTCGCCTCTTCTGGTGATGCGGCGCACTTGGATTTGACGGATGTCGGCGTCGGGGGTAATTCCGCCTGCTAGCTGAATGGCGCGGATGACGGTGGGAAAGCCTTCTCGGCTGAGGTCGTTTGTGGTGTTGCCGCCGATGACGACGTAAGGCCCCGGGCGGGTGACTTCGCCGACGATCGAGATCGATCGAGGTTTTTCTGGCGGCGGCGAAAAGTTGGCCGTCGCAAATTGGCGAGATTCTGCTTGGTTGAAGTTGGCGACTGTGGGAATGACGATCGTGTCTCCGTCTTGCAAAATAATGTCTTGAGAGATGTCTCCCTCTTGCAAAAATTTCCACAAATTGACGTTGAGGACTCGATCGGGGCCGTCGGGTTGGGGACGGCGGACGCGGATGTTGCGGATGTCGGCGACACCCGTAACGCCTTCTGCGAGTCTGAGCGCTTGGGTGACAGTGGGGTACTGCACGCTGGGCGCGACCCCCGGGCCCGGAGTCAGGGAGAGGATGAAGTTTCCGGGCCTGGTGACTTCTCCGATGACGCCGACATTCAAGGGGCGGGCCGCTATGAGGCTGACTGTGACTGCAGGGTCTTTGAGGACGCGGCGGTAGGCGTTGCGGATGATGTTGGTGGCTTCTACTAAGGTGCGGCCGCGAATGGAGACCAGACCGATCAGCGGGAGGTTGACAGAACCGTCTGAGAGGACTTCGTAGCCGCGGGTGAGTTCGGGTACTTCGAGTATTTCTACTTGGATGCGATCGCCGCCGCCGAGTTTGTAGCTTTCGGGCGATCGTCCCAGGTTCCCAGATGGTGCTGTGACTGCGCCGGGACGCAATTGCAGTTGCGCCGCCCCAGCAACCGGGAACCCCAGGGAAATACCCGCGATCGCGCACAAACTCAAAACTGGCGCGGTGACTTGTTTGGCAAAATCAGCGTTAACCACAGGCTATTTTGGTTGAGGATCATTCACCAGTTTAATCGCTCGCTATTCAAATGCCATGCCGATCGCAGATCCAAGAAACAAAAATCATCAAATTTTCTGCCCCTCCGTGGAAACACTTAACTAGGTCGGCAGAATTAAAGAAATCCTCCGTATTTCTCAACCCCTGTCCCCCTACCCAACCAGCAATTTAGATCCCCAGCACCTGACATGGAAGAATTACCGGCGACAACTAGCTAGGTTTATTGTTATTTTGGTGGAAATTAGCAAAGCAAGCTACAGTGATATTTTTCTCAGAGAGGGTATATATTCATGGCGAGATTGATTAAAGAATTAATTTTGACCAATAATTTGTTGCTGGTTATATTTGGGATTAGCGGATTGATTATCACTCTGATTCTATTTCAAATTGCCACTAAAAAAAACTTAGGTATTACTTTTGAAAAGTGGTTTGCGATTTTGTACATTTTCATATCTCCTCACGTCAATATTCCTCCTTTCAATTACCTGCATTTTATCAATCTTACTGAAACTGATGGCAGTACGATCGCCAAGCTTCCCTTTGTTTTTTATCCTTGGATTGTGTTTGTTTTGTGCGGCAGATTTTTATTTTTTTTGAGACACAAGTTTGTAGAAGGACTGTCATTATTGTTATTCAGAAATCCTGCTTTTTCGCTTTACTGTTTGCTGCCACTAACATCGACACTGTGGTCGCTAGTTCCTGATATTACCCTGAGAGCGGGGATGGCATTTACAGGTTTTACTGTTGTGTGTTTTTATGTAGGTGCGCGATATGAGTGGCACGAACTATCTGGCTTAGTGCGATGGGGCTATACGTCGATCGGTATAGTTAGTTTTTTGCGGTTTCCGACTGCGACGCGGGAATTTGCAGGAATTACCAGTCACAAAAACTCTTTGGGCAGCATCATGGTGGTGAGTACAGCACTTTGGTATTTGCACTATTCCCAAGGTGCTAAAACTCAGAAAGAACGCTGGATATCTCTACTATTCATGCTATTTTCATTTTATTTGGTCCGGTCTACTAGCTCTGGCGGCTCTTTAGTCAACTGTTTAATGCTCGTAGTTGTAGTATCATCTTTGAATTTTTTGAGCAAGTTAAAGTTTCAATGGGCGTTTACTTGTATTGTCGGCTTTATGGTCTTGGGTATAATTTCCAGCGTTTATATAATAGACAACTTAGAGTCAATTGTTGTCGGAGGTTTGGGCAAGGATTTAACTTTGACGGGACGGACGGAATTTTGGCCGCAATTAATCGCAGCAGCAAATCAGAGTCCTTGGTTTGGCTATGGATTTCAGGGATTTTTTCAACAAGAGTTATTGGGCGATAAAACCCCAGCTTTTTTTATATATACTGCCAGCGGATTTCAGCCGAAAACCGCTCATAATGGCGCTCTAGCAATATTGCTCTCTTTCGGTTATCCGGGACTGATACTAATCTTGGTTTCTCTGCTGACTAATCTAACTTTCGCAGTCCGCGAACTGAACCGCCGCCCGCTATCTGAATCGGGAATACCGGTTATTTACTTAGTTTTTATTATTTTGAACAACATAACTGAAGGTTCTCTAGGTGATATTGGGGATGTGTGGCTGGCTTACGTGTTACTAACAGTTAGACTCAGTATCGATAGTAGCAAATCTCAATCCAGCAACCGCCGCAGTTACGGGCTAGATTCGCCGCCGCGATCGGCATCCAGATTGAATCCCGATTAACTTGCAAAAGTTATAAACTGATATAACTATGATATACTGCGCCAGTGAGCTTGATTTTTGATTGATGCCCCGACGCTCAAAAAGTATATTTATTTCTGACAAGGACTGAGAACTTTCTGATGTTAGATAAGCTAAATGCGGTCAGTCAAAAGCTCGCCCCCGGCCTCCGCCAGGTACTCGGCAATCTGGCTTGGTTGTTGACAGATCAAATTTTGCAGATGGCTCTGGGTCTGCTTGTGGGAGTTTGGGTAGCTCGATATCTGGGCCCGGCACAATTTGGCTTGCTCAATTATGCGATCGCCTTTGTTTCCCTGTTCGCCTCGTTAGCTACGATGGGATTGGGCACTCTGGTAGTGCGCGATATTGCTCGCAATCCCGACTGCAAAGAAGAAACTCTGGGGACTGCTTTTGCCATACAATTAGCAGGCGGAATCATCACTTTAGTATTAACAGTGGCGGTGATTTCGATCCAAAAGCCCAATGACAGTTTAACTCGTTGGCTGGTGGGTATCATCGCCGCCGGAACGATATTTCAGTCCTTTGAAACAGTAAATTTTTGGTTTCAGTCTCAAGTTCAATCTAAGTATACCGTTGTTGCTAGAAATTGCGTATCATTACTGGTCGCAGCACTCAGAATCGGATTAATTGAACTCAAAGCGCCGCTGATTGCTTTTGCTTGGTTGAGGTTTGCCGAGGTGGCCTTGGCGGGGGTGGCGATCGCACTTATTTATCAAAGCAAGGGAAATGATTTTAAACTGTGGCGAGTCAGTTGGAATCGAGGCAAAGAACTGCTGAAGGAAAGTTGGCCGCTGGTGCTGTCGAGCGTGGCGGTTTTTATCTATTCCAAAATCGATCAGATCATGCTCGGTTCTGCAGATCAAACTGAATTGGGATATTATGCAGTTGCAGTCAAACTGTCGGAAATCTGTGATTTCTTGCCGGTGATTATCGCATCTTCTATTTTCCCCAAACTCGCACAGCTAAGAGAAAAAAATTATGCCGAATACCTAAAAAAGTTTCAGATTTACTCGGATGCCATGTTATTTTTGTGGCTGGGAGTGGCATTGCCAATCTCTCTGCTAGCTCCTTTCATAGTCCACACTCTCTACGGCGAGGAATATGCAGCTTCAGCCAGGGTTCTATCGATCTACGTCTGGGCTCAATTCGGCAGTAACTTCGGAGTAGCTAGAAATACCTATTTTGCCTTAGAAGGTCAACTGCGATACGGTCTTTACTTGACATTTATCGGCTCATTTTTTAATATAGTGTTGAACTCTCTACTGATTCCTAAATATGGAGCTTTTGGGGCAACGGTAGCAACTTTAATCACTTATTTCTATGTAATTATTTTAGTGAATTTTTTGATTAAAGAACTGAGACCTTTTGGAAATTTAATCCTGGGTTCGCTGAATTTATACAAGGCTGCTTCGAGGCTGATAGGATTGATCAAATGATTGAAATTAAACCCAAGCTCCAACACCGATCGCACTGTCCCTATTCTGGCAAAATACTCAAACCTGTCAAAGTATTGTGGCAAGGTGCTCGCGTCTGTGCGGTGTCTGAGTCTCCCGCAGGCGGCGAAATCATTGACGAGTTGAGAATTGGTCACGCCGCTAAAACTGCTTACAGCATTAACTTAGCTCGAGGGGAAACTTTTAGCGATGACAATTATGCGGAAGAATTTTTAGCAAAACCATTGCTCCAATCTCTGCAAAACCCTCAAACCGAACAGCTAGAAATTTGTCAAGAAATCTTCAAATCTTACCAGCGGGTAATCGTATTAAACTGTGTTGATTATCTTTACGGACACAGCCTTTTAAAGCTGCTGAACGCACAGAGGCATTTAGAATCTCACCCAGATTTTGGTTTGATTGTCATCGTCCAAAAATTCATGAGGTGGATGGTTCCCGAAGGAGTTGCCGAAGTCTGGACAGTACCCCTATCGCTAAAAAATGCCCAGCATTATTATCCGAATTTTAGCGAATTTGTCAGCAAACAGTTAGAACGTTTTGAAGAAGTTTATGTAAGTGAAGCCTATTCTCACCCCAGTAAATTTGATATTACTAAATTTACGGGGGTTCCCAAACACGATTTTGACAAAAAAGAATACAAAATTACTTTTGTTTGGCGGGAAGATCGGCTTTGGTGCAATAATTTGCTTTTCAAAGTTTGCCGAAAACTCAAATTGCTGCAAATTCCTTTAACTATTCAGAATTGGAACGTACGGAGGTTGTTTGCAAAAATGCGAAAATTGCTCCCCCTAGCGCAGTTTGCTGTTGCAGGTTTAGGCAAAAGCACTAGCTTTCCGGAGTGGGTAGAAGATTTGAGAGTGGATAAGTTTGATGAAAAAATAGAGAAGCAAATGTGTCAGGTTTACTCCGATAGCCGCTTGGTAATAGGTATTCACGGTTCTAATATGCTATTGCCCTCGGGTCACGCCGGTATGACGATCGATCTGATTGAGGAACGATGGGGTAATTTTGCTCAAGATATTTTATATCAAGAATCCGATCCGAGACTTTCTTCGTTTCGCTATCGATATCTACCACTTGCGACTAGCTTGAGTAACTTAGCACATATTGCATCAGAAATGATTCTGAAGCGATCGGATTTCTATTTTCACATGATGGGCGATTCCCTTGGGGATAGCTTCGCTTCACGGCTTTAATTAACCTCAAACTTTAAAGACAACAGGAGATATACGCCATGAACAACAGCGGCTCTGTTTACATAGTTACTGGAATGTGCTGTGATGAAGAAGGTCAGGAAAGTAAATATCCCCAGGGTTCGGATGCTAAATCCTCATCGGAAAAATTTCAATTAGTTTACTGGCGGTGTGCCGCGGTATATTTTGCTTCCAGCGTTAGAAACAACCCGGAAGCTCAGCATATCTTATTTACGAATGCCGATCGCATTCCAAACATCGAAACCTTTAACACCGCTGAGTTTTTCGACAAAATTAAAGTTAAAGTTGTCCAGATTCCATTCACCTATCAGCCACCACTTGAATACTACCACGCTTTCCGAAGTACATTTTTTAAATTTGATATTATTCAATATTTGAAAAACAATTCAGAGTTAAACGATCGCTGTATCGCTTTAGACTCTGACTGCGTGTGGGTAAACACCGCCGATCGCATAATTGCCGATATCGAAAAACACGGGTTGACAACTTACGATCTTTACGAACCAGACGACAAAAAAATTAGCGGTTTAACCAGGCGAGAAATGCAGAAAATTTATCATGAATTAGGCTATCAAGTAGATGAGCCTCCCAAGTATTTCGGTGCAGAATTTATCGTAGGAAGCGGGAAGCATATTAAAATACTGTCCGGCGAAGTAGACTCGATCTGGGAGACTTGCTTGCAAAGATTTGCCGAAGGGAAGACAAAATTCAATACAGAAGAACAGATGCTCAGCTACATTTATAATAAGCTGGGATATGCTCGCAGCAGCGGCAATGCTTACTTTAATCGAGTGTGGACATCCCCGATAATTTATACGGCGACTGAGGCAGATTTAAAAATGGATGTCTGGCATTTACCCGCCGAGAAAGGATTCGGGATTAAGCGACTTTTTGAACAAGTTGCCAATCCTAAATCTGATTTTTGGAATTTGCCTGCGGGAGAGCAGTTTACTAAATATGTGGCTGGTTATGTAGGAATCCCAAAACGCAATATCTCTAAAACTGTTTTGGATGTGTTAGATAACAGGATTTCTGGCATAAAAAGGAGATTGAAGAAAGTCACAAATCTTGTCAATAATTAGCATAATGGAGTTGTGTCAATGTTCGATCGCCAATTGAAAACCCCCGTCGCGTTTATTATTTTCAAACGCCCTGAAGAAACTCAGAGAGTGTTCGCCCAAATCCGCAAAGTCAAGCCGTCTAAGTTGTTAGTAGTTGCTGACGGGCCGCGGCCGGACAGGCCCGGAGAAGACCTGCAATGCGCTGCTGCTCGCGCTATTATTGAGCAGGTGGATTGGGAATGCGAAGTTTTGCAGAATTATGCCGAGATCAATTTGGGCTGTCGCGATCGCGTTTCTAGCGGGTTGAATTGGGTGTTTGATACAGTAGAAGAGGCAATTGTGATTGAGGATGATTGTTTGCCTGACACTACATTTTTCTACTTCGCAGAAGAGTTGCTCGATCGCTACCGAGACGACGAACGAATTATGTCAATATCCGGGCAAAACGTGCAGTTTGGCAAGCGGCGAACTGATTATAGCTATTACTTTTCTCGCTACACTCACTGCTGGAGTTGGGCGACTTGGAGGCGAGCTTGGAAACACTACGATCTAGAGATGAAGCTGTGGCCGGAAGTTCGGGATGGCAATTTTTTGATGGATGTATTGGGAGATGCTCGTGCTGCTAAAATCTGGACTAAAACTTGTCAGTTGTGTTACGAAGAAGCGATTGATACTTGGGATTTTCAGTGGACGTTTGCTAGTTTTATTCAAAATGGTTTGAATATTTTGTCTAATGTCAATTTAGCTGCAAATATCGGACACGGAACGGGGGGAACTCACACGGATGACCTGAATAGTCCTTACAATAATATGTCTGTTGACCCGATCGCCTTTCCGCTGAAACATCCTCCGTTTGTGATTCGGGACGCGCAAGCGGATAACTTCACTCAGAATAGTTTATATGATTACGATCCGAAGTTTGTCAAGAAGGTACAGCGGAAACTCAAACAGCTTTTGAAAATGTAATTAAAAATGCTGTTTTTTTAGAAATCCGATTTTTTGAATGGGTCTGGTTTGGGATTTTTATGAAAGATTGAACCGCAGAGGGCGCAGAGGGCGCAGAGGAAGAGAGGTGAGGGATGAATGTTTTGAGGTCAACTGAGGGATTTGATACTGGGGATGTTTTATGAGTGTTTTGCTGGTAAGTAATTGCGATGTTAAAGGCGGTGCTGCGAGGGCGACTTATCGGCTGCACAAGGGCTTGCAAAGTATCGGGGTAGATTCGCAAATGTTGGTCGGTTATAAGTCTAGCGATGATGAAACTGTGCGGTTGATGCCGGCAAAATTAGGGGAAAATTTTAAGAGTCTCAGACCTAAATTAAATAGATTGCCGTTAAAGTTATATCCAAAGCTGGGTAAGGTAATTTTTTCGCCGCAATGGGTTCCTGATTCTCTGGCGTCGGAAGTTGCTAAAATCAACCCGGATGTAATTAATTTGCACTGGGTTTGCGAAGGTTATATGCAGATTGAAACCCTGGCTGAGTTTAATAAACCGATCGTTTGGACGCTGCACGATATGTGGGCGTTTACGGGCGGGTGTCACTACAGTGAAAGTTGCGATCGCTATCTTGATGCTTGCGGTGCTTGTCCGCAACTTCACAGCACTAAAGATGCTGATATTTCTCGTTGGATTTGGCAGCGAAAAGCTGCGGCTTGGCAAAATTTGAATCTGACTTTGGTGACTCCGAGTCATTGGTTGGCTGACTGCGCGAAATCTAGTTCTTTGTTTGCAAAGTATCCTGTTAAAGTCATTGCTAACGGGCTTGATGCTGATGTTTACAAGCCGCTAAACCGCCCGCAGGTTAGAGATTGTTTGAATTTGCCTCAAAATAAACAGTTGGTGTTGTTTGGGGCGATGCAGGGAACGGAGGATCGCTGGAAGGGTTTTCCGCTGCTGGTTCCGGCTTTGCAAAGCCTCAGTCAGTCGGGATGGGAGGATAAAATTGAACTTTTGGTTTTTGGGTGTTATGAGCCTGAAAGTCCGATCGATGTCGGTTTCAAAATTCATTATCTTGGTAGGTTGGATGATGCTGCTTTGTCAAAGGTTTATGCAGCGGCGGATGTGATGGTTGTACCGTCGCGGTATGAAGCTTTTGGTCAGACGGCATCGGAAGCCCTCGCTTGCGGTACGCCTGTGGTGGCTTTTGATGTGACTGGATTAAAAGATATTGTCGATCGCCTTACAAACGGTTATTTAGCTCAACCCTATGATAGCGAGGATTTAGCGCGGGGGATTGCTTGGGTGCTAGAAGATGCCCAGCGCCACGAACAGCTTTGCCGCAATGCACGAGAGAAAGTTGAAGCAAAGTTTACATTAGAAGTGCAAGCTCGCGAGTACAAAAAACTTTATGAAGAAGTTAGGTAAGGTGCTAAGTAAGTCAAATTAATTAAATGTATAACTTGTACGGTATTCAAAAAAAACGCCTGTTTTTTGGTATTTATTAGTAGATTTTCGGAGAAGGCGACGTGTTGATTGCTACCAACACCTCTGAGGAAATTATCGTCGCGGCAAATCCGGAAAATCTCAAAATAAATGTTGCAGTAAATATATTGATAGTTGGGACAAATTAAGTTAATAATTGTATGGGACTCGAAGTCGATCGGCATTGTCGATCGCGCCTGGGACTATTTTCTACTAATTTTTTACTCGCCAGCCCAATATTCGATCTAAATGGAGCAGATAAGTATAGCAGTGCTGATGACTTGCCATAACCGCAAGTTAAAGACTTTGGCCGCTCTAGAGTCGCTGTTCAAGCAAATATTAACAAGTGAAATTGCGATCGGTGTTTATTTGGTAGATGACGGCAGCACTGATGGTACAGCCGTTGCAGTACAGCAAACATATCCTCAAGTCAAGATTTTTTCGGGAGATGGCAACTTATTTTGGAATGGAGGGATGCGCGTTGCTTTCAGCGAAGCCATGAAAGACGATCCAGACTACTTTCTCTGGCTCAACGACGATACCGTACTCGATCCAGAAGCTTTAAACGTCTTGCTGACAACCAGTAGCGAGCTAATTAAAAAAGGAGAAAAAAGGGCGATCGTCGCAGGCTCTACCCGCGATCCGGAAACCAGTGATTTCACTTACGGCGGTATAGTCAAAATTACACCGTTACTTCCCTTTAAATTTCGGTTCCTCGAACCTACAAAAGCAGCTCAGTCTTGTGACAGCATGAATGGCAACTGCGTGTTAATTCCCCGCAGCGTCGTTCAAATTGTCGGCAATCTCGATCCGGCCTTTATTCATTACTTATCAGATTGGGAATACGGTTTGCGTGCCCGACAAAAAGGCTGTACAGTTTGGGTAGCTCCAGGCTATCAAGGAATCTGTGCCCCCAATCCGCAGTCAACAAAAATAGAGGCGGCTAATATGAGTGAAGGCTTGCAAAAAATGAACCAGCCCAAGGGTTTAACTTTTAAAGATACTACCCTTCAACCCTGGGAAGAATGGAAAGTATTTGCTCGGCGTCACGGCGGTTTGTTCTGGCCGATTTATTGGCTGCTGCCTTACAGGAGGTTAGTTTGGCTTTCTGTTTTGAGCAAGCTGGGATTAACTAAAAACAAAACAGCAGGTGAATAGGATGGTTGACTTAAGGGATTTGCGCGTTGCTTGGCTGGTGCCAGAAGTAGGACTGGGGGCATACTGGCAGCCAGTTTTGAGGGAATTTACGAAGGTTTTTAAGAATACTGTATTTTATACGGGCGGCGTTTGGCCCGGATTCGATCCGGCGCTACCGGGCGCATCGGCGATTCAGTTGGTAGGGGAGACTAAGTTTGTGGAAACGGAAAAGATCGAAACAGGGTACGATCGCGGTTTCATTGCAGTGTCGCCTAGCATTATCGGTCACTTGCTCAAATTTAGACCTCAAGTAGTTTTTCCCCAAGCTTTTTCTTTGTGGACTGTCTTGGTAGTGCTGCTAAAACCTGTCTGCGGCTGGAAAATTGCAATTATTTACGATGGTAGTTCCCCGAATACAGATTTTCGAGATTCGAGTTTTCGGACGTTTGTCAGACGCATATTAGCTAAGTTTGCCGATGCTTTTGTTTCTAACAGCCAAGCAGGGAAAAAATATTTGGTGGAAGTTCTTAATGCACCGGAACAGAAAGTTTTTACGAGAACTTATTTAGTCCCCGATCCGGAAGCGCTGCTGAAACCTGCGGCAACAGCTAAGGTTGAAAATTTAGGTTTCAAGCAGCCGATTTTTTTGTATGTGGGGCGGATTACAGCTCGAAAAGGAATTAAGACGCTGTTAGAAGCTTGTGCGATTCTCAAAAAGCAAGGATATTCTGATTATACTTTATTAATTGTTGGTAAGGGCGACCAGCAGGATGAGTTGGAAGCTTTTGTTAAAGAGCAAGATTTCCCCGATCGGGTGCATTGGGTGGGATGGGTTGATTATGGAAGTTTGGGAGCTTATTTTCAGCAAGCTGATATTTTTGTATTTCCTACTTTTGAGGATGTCTGGGGCATGGTTGTACCGGAGGCGATGGTTTTTGGGAAACCTGTGCTCTGCTCAAATGGTGCAGCTTCCTGCGAATTGATTGCGGAAGGGGAGAATGGTTACATTTTCGATCCTAGAGACCCTGAAGGTTTGGCAAGGGCGATGCGCCGTTTTCTGGACAATCCGGATTTGATTGAGTCGATGGGAGAGCGATCGCGCGAATTAATTGCTCGAACAACTCCCGAAACAGCCGCCCAAGCTTATGTCGAAGTAACATCATTTTTAATGGTTAGCGGTTAAGCTGTTGTGGGCAGTAGAAAAAAGCAGCGTTTTTTAATAACCAACAAGAACTAACAACTCACAACTAACAATTGCCGATGAAAATTCTTTTATCTGCCTTTGCCTGCGAACCCGGACAAGGATCTGAGGAAGGAGTGGGCTGGAATGCGGTGGTAGAAGCCGCCAAACATCAAGAAGTCTGGGTACTAACTCGCACCTTTTACCGTACCGCTATCGAAGCTTTCTTGACCGCGTGTCCGATCGCTAACCTGCATTTCGTGTACATTGAGCCTTTCGGCTGGAGCGAAAACTTTAAAGGCAGACAGGGAGGGCTGCAACTGCACTACTACCTGTGGCAAATTTTGGCTTATAAAGAGGCGCGGGAACTCCACCGCCAAATTAATTTCGACATCGCCCGCCACGTCACCTACGTTAAATTTTGGTCGCCCAGCTTCATCTCGCTGCTGCCTGTTCCTTTTATTTGGGGGCCTGTGGGCGGGGGCGAAGCAGCCCCTAAACCTTTTTGGAAAGATTTTAGCTTTAAGGCAAAACTTTACGAAACAGCGCGGGACTGGGGGCAGCGCCTGGGCGAGAGAGATCCCTTTGCCAGGATGACGGCTCAAAGGAGCGTCTTGGCTTTGGCGACAACGGAGGACACGGCGAAGCGGGTGCGGGCGATGGGGGCTAAAAAGGTGCAGGTGCTTTCGGAGGCGTGTCTGTCGGAGGAAGAGATGGCGCGGCTGTCCGAGTGCCAGATGCCGGGGCCTTCCCCGATCAGGTTCATCAGTATGGGGCGGCTGCTGCACTGGAAAGGCTATCACCTCGCGCTGCGGGCCTTTGCCCGAGCTAACTTGCCGAATGCCGAATATTGGCTGCTGGGGGATGGCCCGGAACGATCTCGCCTTGAGTGTTTAGCGCAAGAATTGGGCATTTCCTCTCAAGTTAAGTTGTGGGGGAGGCTGCCGCGCGAGGAAAGTTTGGGCAAGTTAGGGGAGTCTCATGTACTGATTCACCCTAGCTTGCACGATTCAGGGGGGTGGACGTGCCTGGAGGGGATGGCGGCGGGGCGTCCGATCGTCTGCTTGGATCTGGGAGGGCCTGCTACTCAAGTGACTGCCCAAACGGGGGTCAAAGTACCTGGTTGCAATCCGGAACAGGCAGTGCGGGGTCTAGCTGAGGCTCTCGCTGATTTGGCCGGCGATGCCGAGTTGCGAGAGCGCTTGGGTCAAGCAGGTCGAAATCACGTCCGGGAAGTGTATGACTCGGATGTTAAAGGTAAATTCTTTGCTCAATTGTGCGAAGATGTATGCGAGGGAAAATCACCATAACTTCTGATTTGTTCGATCGCACAAAACAAAAAAAACTATATTTTTAAGGCGGTAAAACGTGAGCGTTGCAATCATTACTGGATCGGCGGGTTTAATTGGTTCCGAGGCGTGCAAGTTCTTTGCCAAACAAGGCTTAGACATAGTTGGTATCGACAACAATATGCGCCAGTTCTTTTTTGGTGCTGATGGTTCTACAAACTGGAACCGCCAACAGCTCGAAAAATCCTTGGGAACCAAGTATTATCACTTAGATGTGGACATTCGCGACTACGAAGCTATTACCAATATTTTTCAGCGGTACGGCGAGTCGATCGAGCTAGTAATCCACACAGCAGCCCAACCGAGCCACGATTGGGCTTCCCGCGCTCCCAAAATAGATTTTACCGTCAACGCTAACGGCACTCTCAATCTTTTAGAAGTAACTCGCTTGTACTGTCCTCAAGCGGTTTTCATTTTCACTTCAACCAACAAAGTATACGGCGATACGCCCAACAAATTGCCTTTAATTGAATTAGAACACAGGTGGGAAATTGAATCGGGCCACACTTACGAAAGTGGCATTCGGGAAGATATGTCGATCGACCAATGCCTGCACAGCTTGTTTGGTGCTTCCAAAGTAGCCGCTGATATTTTAGTTCAAGAATACGGCCGTTATTTTAATATGAACACCGCTTGTTTTCGCGGCGGCTGCTTGACGGGGCCAAATCACTCAGGAGCTCAACTGCACGGCTTCCTCGCCTACTTGATGAAGTGCGCCGTGACCGGAACTCCTTACACCGTGTTTGGCTACAAAGGCAAGCAAGTCCGGGATAACATTCACAGCGCTGATTTAATTTCGGCATTTTATGAATTTTATAAAGCTCCCAGAAGCGCCGAAGTTTATAATACAGGAGGAGGCAGATATAGCAATTGTTCGATGTTAGAAGCCATCCAGATGTGCGAATCAATTGCGGAACGCAAATTCAATTGGACTTATGCTGAAGACAACCGCATGGGCGATCACATTTGGTGGATTAGCGACAATTCAAAATTTTCCAGTCACTATCCTGACTGGAAAATGAAATATAACGTCAAACAAATCCTGCAGGAAATTTATGAATGCAACCGCGAGCGTTGGCTGAAAGAGGAGTCGAAGGATTGAGCGAAAAAAATGTGCTGACAATTGCGGTAAACGATTCAAGAGAACGTTAAACAAATCCTAAAGGAGATTTATGAGTGTAATGCCGAGCGTGGGCTTAAAGAGGTGCTCTATGATTGATAAAGGGAAAAAAAATGTACTGGGCATATTAGTAAATGCCGTTAATTATGAAGCGGCTGTGAACAAAATTATTGCGGCAGCCAGCGCCCGAACACCGATGTCAGTTTCGGCTTTAGCGGTTCACGGGGTAATGACTGGAGTGCTCGACAGCACTCACCGCTATCGGATCAATCACATTGATTTAGTATTGCCGGACGGACAGCCGGTCAGGTGGGCGTTAAATTTGCTTTACAATACGGAATTGCCCGATCGAGTTTGCGGGCCGAATGCGATGCTGCAAATCTGCGAACGTGCGGCCGAAGAAGGATTGTCTATCTATTTGTACGGGTCAAAAGATTCTGTCTTGGAGGCTTTATCTCGCAATCTCTGCCAGCGTTATCCGAAGTTAATTATTGCTGGAACTCAGCCTTCTAAATTCAGGCACGTTACGCCCGAAGAAAAACAGGAAATCGCGCGGCAAATTCGCGATAGCGGTGCAGCAATTACTTTTGTGGGTTTGGGGTGTCCGCGGCAAGAAGTCTGGGCTTACGAATACCGGGACGACTTATCAATGCCGCTGATTGCTGTAGGTGCTGCTTACGATTTTCATGCGGGTAATTTGGCTAAATCTCCCGAGTTTTTATCTAAAATAGGTTTGGAATGGCTGTTTCGGATGATTAAGGAACCCCGGCGACTGTGGCAGCGGTATGTTTTGTTGAATCCGCTTTATATCTGGCTGTTTTTGCTGCAAGCTTTGAAAATCAAACAGTTCGATCCCAAAGATGCGACGCCGCCTCTCGAAGAAATATTGTACGGTTAAAATTTCATTTCTCTGCTGTGAATTGTCAGTTTTCACAAATAAAAAGCCAAAAGCCAAAAGTAAAAATAATTATTAATTATATTAATTCCGGCTGCA
>JAUBOG010000672.1:0-2883 GCA_036700105.1 Microcoleus occultus BM001215583 | reverse complement strand
GGGTCGGGGGGGGTGAATTTTCGCACGATCACAGACAAGGGGCTGAGAACAACTCAGCAAAAAATCCTCGAACATATCAAACTCGATTACGATACTTTTATCAACTCGGCGTATTTGCGGCAGGGGCGAGCTGATGAATTTATGCTCAAAAAGCCGATCGAACGCAAACAAGTTTTAGCCAATCTGCTCAAGCTCGATCGATACGACACTCTATCCGAACAAGCCAAGGAGAAGTCCAGAGAATTTAAAGCTCGCGTCGAAGTGCTCAAACAGAGTTTGCAAACCGTACAAGAGCAACTGCAACAAAAAGAAGCCATCGCCTCCGAACAAACTCAATTGCAGCAAGCAACCGACTTGCTCTCTTCACAGCAGCAAGCCGACACAGCCGAGTTGCAGCAACTGCAACTCCAGCACCACAACCGCCAAACTTGGCACAAACTCCTCGCCGGCCACCAGCAGCAACACTACAATATCTCTCAAGAATGCCGCCGCTTGCAGCAAGAACTCAGCGCCGCCAAACAACAGCTTCGGGAGCTGCAAGCCCTGCTCGCACAAGAAAATGAAATAACAGCGGGAATTGCAGGTTTCCAAAGCTTGCAAGCTTTGGAAGAGACTCTATCTGGCAAATTCAAAGCTTGCCAACAAGCCCAAAGCCAGCGCCAGGAATTGCAAGAACAGCAGCGCGGCGAACTGAGTTTTCTGCAAAGCAAAATTCAGCAGTTGCAAGCTCAATTAGATGTTTTAGAACAGGAGGAAAAAGATGTTTTAGATGTTCTCAAACAGCAGCCGGAGGTTGACAAAGGACTCGCACAGTTGCAAGCAGTTCGATCGCGCCTCAACCAACTCGACCAACTGCAACTGCAAGTTTCGCCCCTGCTACAACAGCAGCAGCAAAAGCAGCAAAAGCTCGATCGCGCCCGCGCAGGTTTAACCGCCCGCCTAGACGAAATCAACCGACAAGTGCAAGTTCAGCAGCAGCAGCGACAGCCGCAATTGCAGCAGGAAATCTCGGCCATCGCCAATCAAATTTTGCAGTTGGAAAACAAGCGAGTTTATCAGGATCGAGTCCGCGAAAAAGGTCAAGAAAGGCACGACTTTTTAGGAAACCTGCAAGCCAAAAGCCGCGACTATCAAACCAGACTCGCCGAAATCGACCAAAAACTGCAACTGCTGCGGAAAAATGAAGGAGAAAAAACCGCAGGCGAAGGTAAAGCCTCGAATTTTGCGGAAAACGAGCCATCGAATTCGCCTTTAATGGTGCGGGAGGCAAATTTTGGCAATTGTCCTTTGTGCGATCGACCTTTAGACGAACACTACTGGAATTTGGTAGTCGCAAAACACCACTCCCAACAGCAGGAAATCTGGAACCAACTGTGGGTTGTGCGCGAACAGTTGGCCGTCTCCGAACGCGAAATTCAAGTCCTCAGACAGGAATACCGCGAACTCGAACAGGAATTAGCGCCCTATCAAGAATTGCGGGAACGGCGCAGCCATTTGCAAGCTCAATTAGATGGACTAAGCCAAGACGAAAATCGACTGCAAAGTATGCGTCAAGACGCGGAGGAAATAGAGCGGTTGCTGCGTACCGGCGAGTATGCAGCTTCGGATTTGGGCGAACTCCAGCAAATCGAACAGCAACTGCAACAGCTCAATTACAGCGATCGCAGCCACTCCCTCGCCCGCAGCGATGAAAAGCGCTTGCGCTGGGCGGAAATTAAGCAAGCTCAAATCAAAGATGCTCAGCAAAAACTAAACAAAATTAACGTCCGCCGGCCGGATTTGCAAACTCAATTAGCAGCCGCACAGCAACAGTTAGAACAGCAAAAAAATAGCTCCCCAATCCAGCAGCAAATTCTGTCTTTAGATAGATACATTGCGGAACTCGGCTATAATTTGGAACAGCACGAACAAGTCCGCAGCGAAATGCGCCGATCGCAATTTTGGATCGCCCGCGCCGAAAAACTGCGATCGGCAACTGTGCAGTACCCGCAAGTGCAGCAGCGGGTGAATGAAATCGCCAATTCGATCGCCGTGCGCGATCGGGATTTGGAAGCTGTCAGCGCTCAAACTTCGGCGATGAACCAGCAGTTGCAAGAACATCCCGATCCGACAGCGCGCATAAGTGCGATCGAACAGCAAATCAGTCGCCGCCGCCAGCAGCTAGACCAACATTTGGGAAGTCTCGGACGACTCCAGCAGCAGCAGCAAAATCTGGAATCTCTGCAAGTTCAGCTAGTAGCTCAAAAAGAGCAAATGCAAGCTGCTAAACGCCAATACAAAGTTTATCAAGAGTTGGGTCAAGCCTTTGGTAAAAACGGTATTCAAGCTTTGATGATTGAAAATGTTTTGCCTCAACTCGAAGCTGAAACCAATCAGATATTGTCGAGATTGAGCGCGAATCAATTGCACGTTCAATTTATTACTCAGCGGGCGGCTGCTTCTAAAAAAGCAACTAAATTGATTGACACTTTAGACATTTTAATTGCTGACGCTCGCGGGACTCGCGCCTATGAAACTTATTCGGGCGGCGAAGCTTTTCGGATTAATTTTGCGATTCGGCTGGCGCTGGCGAGACTGCTGTCTCAGCGGGCGGGCACGGCTTTGCAAATGCTGATTATTGATGAGGGATTTGGGACTCAGGATGCGGAAGGGTGCGATCGGCTGATTGCTGCAATTAATGCGATCGCCCCCGACTTCGCCTGCATCCTCACCGTCACCCATATGCCGCACCTCAAAGAAGCTTTTCAAGCCCGAATTGAAGTCACCAAAACTGCTCGGGGTTCTGGCATCAGTTTGTCAATTTAGAAGGTTGACGAACCGGATGAAAAGACAGGGCTATTTCATTATATGTAGGGTGCGCAATGCGCACCGGTGCGCATTGCG
>JAUBOG010000671.1:0-2884 GCA_036700105.1 Microcoleus occultus BM001215583 | reverse complement strand
GGTTGGGGGGGGTTAATTTCCGATTCCGAAATATTCCAACTTTCCATTATTCCTGCCACATCGCGCACAACCTGACTGACTTCATGAGGCAAAGTACCGCCGTTAGTATCGCAAAGCACAAGCCATTCAGCACCAGCTTGTGCCGCAACTATCAATGTTTCAAGGGCATACTCTGGATTGTGTTTGTAGCCGTCAAACCAGTGTTCGGCATCGTAAATAACGCGCCTTCCCTGACTCCGCAAATATTCAATTGTATCTCGAATCATCGCCAGATTTTCTTCTAGCGTCGTCTTCAAACTTTCAATAACGTGCAAATCCCAAGATTTGCCAAACAGCGTCACCCAGCGAGTACCGGCGGACAAAATAGCCTGCAGCATTTCATCATTTGCTGCCGTCGTTCCCGGTCGCCTAGTCGAACAAAAAGCTACAACTTCGGCTTGAGTTAGCGGCTGTTCTTTCAGCCGCCAAAAAAATTGTACGTCTTTAGGATTCGCCCCCGGCCAGCCGCCTTCAATAAAGGGAATTCCTAAACTGTCTAACTGCCGAGCAATGCGCAGTTTGTCTTCGAGAGATAAGCAGAGTCCCTCGCACTGAGCGCCGTCTCGCAGCGTGGTATCGTAGATCCAGAGCTGGTTTGTCATGGGGAATTAGGAATTAGAATTTGCTAATCTATGAATTACCATATTAAAGGAGTTTATTTGAAATAAATGCAACTATATACAGTAAAATTAACATAAATCTAACTGGGGTAAATTGCTGTGGTCAAGGTACAAGCGCAGGGAAAAACATTTGAGTGCGATCGCGGGGCGAATCTGCGTGAAGTGTTGCTCAAAAACGGTATCGAACTCTACAACGGCAGCGCCAAAGTCATCAACTGTCATGGGCTCGGCACTTGCGGCACTTGCGCCGTCAGCGTCGAGGGCGAAGTTTCCGAGTCCCAGTGGCGGGAAAAAGCGCGACTTTCGATTCCTCCCCATTCTCCGACATCCAACCGCCGTTTGTCCTGTCAAACCAAGGTTTTAGGTGATATTAAGGTGACGAAATATGATGGTTTCTGGGGCCAGGGTTCTGAGATTGTCTGGAAACCGATCGCGTAGATTTTTTCAAGAAAGGCCGATCGTCCGATCGCCCTGCCAGATCGTATATCAGACTTGCACAATAATTCTCACTGTAAAGTGCGCGCACCAGCACCTTACCATAAAGAAGGCAAAGAGGTCAAAAAAGCCAGAAAGTCCAGATAAAAGTCAATGAATTCATCTCCAGATATTTTGATTATTGGCGGCGGAATTATCGGCCTTTCGCTAGCAGTTGAACTGAAATTGCGAGGGGCATCTGTCGCCGTTCTCACCGCCGATTCCAAACAACCGACGGCCCGGGCTGCGGCCGGAATGCTGGCCCCGCAAGCCGAACGAATTCCCCCCAGTCCGATGCTGGATTTGTGCTTGCAAAGCCGCGCGCTGTATGCCGCCTGGGTTGAAAAGCTAGAAGATATTACGGGGTTGAAAACGGGATATTGGCGATCGGGAATTCTCGCACCAGTGTGTCAAAACGACTCTCAAGAAAAGCCGCATTTGTCAAACCTTAATTCTGAATGGTTGGATAGAGATGCTGTTCGCCAGCACCAGCTTGGATTGGGTGAAAAAGTAATTGGCGGTTGGTGGTACCCTGACGACGCTCAAGTAGACAACCGCGCTTTATTTCGGACGCTTCAAGCCGCAACTAAAGAATTGCAGATTGAGATTGTTCAAGGCAATGCAGAAGAAATTATTCGGCAGGAAAACCGAGTTTTTGGCGTGGAAACAACGGCAGGAAAATTGCAAGCCGATTGTTATGTTTTGGCTGCGGGCGCTTGGTCCCAGAAGTTATTGAATGTTCCTGTTTTTCCGAGAAAAGGGCAAATGCTGTCAGTATGCGTACCCGAAAGTTGTGGCATAATTCAGCCGCTGCAAACAGTTTTATTCGGAACCGGCATTTATATTGTGCCGCGTCAAGACGGCAGAATTATTATAGGCGCAACTAGCGAAAATGTGGATTTCACACCTGGAAATACGCCTGCGGGAATCCAAAGTTTGCTAGCAGGAGCTATGAAGCTATATCCTGAATTACAAAATTATCCGATTCTGGAGTTTTGGTGGGGATTTCGGCCGGCTACCGCCGATGAGTTGCCGATTTTGGGTGCTAGTGCTTGGGAGAATTTGATATGGGCTACGGGGCATTATCGCAATGGCATTTTGTTGGCTCCGGTGACGGCTAAATTGTTGGCTGATTTGATTTTGAATCAGAAATCAGATCCGTTATTGACTGCTTTTGATTATTCTCGGTTTCCTGAATCTTGGGGGTTAAAAAATAGTTAATAGTGATATTTTGGGCTTTTTTTAAGACGATGCCGAGCCTGGAAAATAGAAAAAATAGTCAACCTAAAAGAGATTTTTTGCTATAATATAATCAGCACAATAGGGTTTTGTAAGTTATGACTTTCAGTGATGTGGTCGAGACGATAAAGAATCTTTCTACTGACGAAAAGCAAGAGCTTCAACTGTTGTTGAAGCAATATCTCCGGGAAGAACGCCGCGAAGAGATGTATCAAAATTTTAAGTCAGCGCTGGTTGAACAACAAAAAGGTGAACTTAAATTTTCCGCTAACATCAATGAGCTCAGACTAATGATAGAGGAATAATCGTGGTAGTCAGTTTCAGTTCTTCATTCAAGCGTGCTTTTAAAAGGCGGGTCAAAGGCGATGTTGATTTGGAGGCTAGGTTTTGGCAAAAGCTGGAGCAGTTCATCAGAGAGCCGTTTTAACTGAGATATTGCACCATTTTCAATAACCTTTATGAACAGGCTTTCCGGCCTGTTCCACAAGAAAATTCACTCTTTGTGGAACAGG
>JAUBOG010000670.1:0-2922 GCA_036700105.1 Microcoleus occultus BM001215583 | reverse complement strand
CTTCTTAAGGGGGGCTAGGGGGGATCTGGGCCTAATAGTCAAACAGCAGTCTCTGACTGGGTTTAACGTTAAGTTGACACTCCTTGGGCATTGCCCTTTCCCTACAGATGCGCCGGACACCGCACCGTTTCCCTACTTTTCAGAATTGGTATTAATTAATTATTGGTAATTGGGACGTTTAAGGCAAAAAAAAGAGGGGAAATCCCCTCTTTTAAGCGCAGTGACTGCGATATTATTCGACCGTCACAGGAGAGATTTCTTCCTCTACCTCTGGTGCGGCTCCGGGTGCGGCTTCGGCTGCGGCTTCGGGTGCGGCTTCGGCTGCGACTTCGGGCGCGGCTTCGGCTGCTACTTCGGGCGCGGCTTCGGCTGCTACTTCCGGTGCGGCTTCGGCTGCTACTTCGTCGGGCACATCCTCTTCCATTGCTGAGGGCACGTCTTCGAGTATTTCGTCGGAGATGTCATCATCAGCATCAGTCGAGTCTACAGGAACGTCTATGCCTGCTTTAGCTTGCTTTTGAGCGAGCATTTTCTCGCGGAACTTAGCTGCCATTTCTTCAGCTTTTTCATAAACCAATTCGCGATTTTTGACCATCGCGCCCGGTTCGGGTTCCAACTGTTTGGTGGAGAGAGAAATCCGGCCTCTCTCGGCATCCAAGTCAATGATCATCACTTTCACTTCGTCGTTGACATTGAAGACGCTGTGAGGCGTATCGATGTGATCGTGCGAAATTTCCGAGATGTGCAGCAAGCCGCTGACGCCGCCGATGTCGATAAACGCACCGTAGGGCTTGATGCCGCGCACTGTACCGATGACCACTTCCCCGACTTCGAGGCGGTTCATCTTGCGCTCGACTAAGGCGCGGCGGTGACTTAATACTAGGCGGTTGCGGTCTTCGTCTACCTCTAAGAATTTTAATGGCAATTCTTCGGCGACTAATTCTTCCTTCGGTTTGCGGGTGCTGATGTGAGAACCGGGAATAAAGCCTCGCAACCCTTCTATTCTCACCAGCGCGCCGCCGCGGTTGGTGGCAAATACTTGCGATCGAACTGTAGCATCTTCTGCTTGCAGTTGCCGCACTCTTTCCCAGGCGCGCATATATTCGATGCGCCGGATGGACAGGGTTAATTGTCCGTCTTCGTTTTCATCGGTGAGGATGAAAAATTCTCTGGTTTCGTTTGATTGCAATACTTCTTCAGGGCTTTCGACTCGATTGATCGACATTTCCTGAATGGGAATGTACGCTGCTGTTTTAGCACCGATATCAATCAGAGCGCCCCTCGGTTCTATACTAAAAACTGTACCCGCTACTACGTCGCCGGGACTAAAGTGATAGTCATATTTATCAAGTAAGGCCGCAAAATCTTCGTGAGTAAAGCCGATGTCTTTGACTGTGGTTTTGGTATTGACCATGCGAATAGTTTCCTAGGATTTCTCTCCTTCATGTTTTTCGTTTGCAGGCAGATACTAGAGATTTTGCTGAAAAAAGTGGTTAGCTTCTTGCAAAATCTTTTACGAAAGTCAGTGGTTGCCAACTTTTGTCCGGTGTAACCGTACACCGGCGCTTGCCATTGCTCTTAATTCCAACCCTATGTTAAAGCGTTTGATTTTTAACATTCAGAGTCCAGTGGATTATTTTGACACTCTCAGGTATGACACTCTCAGCTATAAATAAACTGAGATTCTTCTTTCAACGAGCCGACTTGCTGGCGACAGGATTACTCCAGTCTAAGTAGAGGTCGGTTTCTCCAGAAGCGTAAATTTCGGTATGCCCTACCGTATTTAATTAGTCACCGATCTTTAGTTAGGTTTTGTTCAAATGCGAGCTTTCCTAAACTGCAACACCGTTAGGTGTGACTACGCACTCAACTAATCCAGTTAAGTTTTTACGTTGTCTAGTTATACTCTATTTTAGACCGATGACGATCATATCACACCCAGCACTCTTACTGAGAAAAAAGAACACTCGCTCGAATGAGAGTCCCGCAGTGTCGCTATTCCTCCGGGCCTTCCTCGCGACACGGTTTTCAATCTCCCAGAATATTTCTCTAAATTAATTTAAGCGAGCTTAGCTGGGAGTAGCGCAGGATGCGGGGCTTTCTCGATCGCACGCATCCGAATCCGGCACAGAAACGTCAAAATCTGGGTTAGTTCCTGGCTCTTGAGTTTCGCTGAGGGGATTCTGAAGGTGATTTAGGGTATCTACAAAATCTCGGATGCCTCGAAATTGCCGGTATACGGAGGCAAAACGGACGTAAGCGACTTCGCTGAGCGGCCGCAGGTGCGACAGCACCAGTTCCCCAATTTGAGAGCTGGCGATTTCTCGGAGCGATCGAGCTTGGAGTTGCGCCTCGATTTCCTCTGCCAGGGTTTCTAGCTGGCTTGAAGATAAACCAGTTTTTTCGCAGGCGCGAATTAGTCCCCTGACTAATTTTGACCGATCGAAAGATTCGCGTTTGCCGTCGCGCTTGATTACCGTAATCGTCACAAATTCTATGCGTTCGTAAGTGGTGAAGCGGTGCTGGCAGTTCAAACACTCGCGCCTGCGCCGGATACTTTGACCGGACTCGGCCGAGCGCGATTCGAGAACGCGGCTATTGGTGTGTTGGCAGGAGGAACAGCGCATGATTGCTGATTTTAACAGGCGTTGCCGTAAAATTGCAATTCATCTGACGCTCGCGAGAGTCAGATGAATTGCTGGACTAGAAATACCGATCGGCTTATTTGCCAATGCGGGGAGGTTCCCGGAAGGCGATCGCAAAAAATAGTACACCTAAAGCCAAAGCCAGAATCAAAATGTAAGCAACGCTTTCCATGTTTAAAGTTTCCTTATCTTCCCTTGCTGTATTATTTTATCTTAATTATTGCTGGTTTTATGATTAACTAAAAAAACCCGGTTTCTTCAAGAAACCGGGTTTTTG
>JAUBOG010000669.1:0-2942 GCA_036700105.1 Microcoleus occultus BM001215583 | reverse complement strand
CCCCCAGCCCCCCCTTGGTAAGGGGGGGAGCAAGATTTGTCTCCCCTTTGCTAAGGGGGGGAGCAAGATTTCTACCGCCATTTTGGGGTAAAGGGGGGGTTACAGCAGTGCGGACTAAACTTAAATCTAAAGTTCCGCCGCCAAAATCGACTACTAAGACTAAAGAACCGGGGCGTTTTACGGCATATCCCAAGGCGGCGGCTGTGGATTCATCTATTAGCTGAACTTCAGCAACTCCGAGATTGTCTGCCAAGTCGCGAAACCAATCTAGATATCGCTCAAATGCTCCGACGGGAACTGTAAAAATTACTTTTTCGGGCTTGATATTTTGTAAATGTAATTGCTTCCAGATGTTTTTAATAAACTGTTCTGCTACTGATTCTGGCGTGTAGGTTTCGCCATCGAGATTTCGGGCTGGAGGCTGAAAATCGGCGGCTAAATCGCGTTTGAAAGCTTTGAAAAAACGGTCTGGCTGTGATTGTCCCAAACGCTGCGATCGCACTTTTTCTCCCAACACCAATTCTCCGGCATTTTGCACAAATACTAAAGTCGGTACTACAGGTATTTCTCGACTATCTCCGCTCGATTTGTTGGTTTTAAAAATCCGGGATATTTCGCCCAATCTCAAAGTTTCTGGTGTTTGCGTATCGGGATTGAGAATGCAAACAACCGTGTTGCTGGTTCCGAAGTCAATTGCAACTGCAGTCATGTTGATTTTAGATTTTAGATTTTAGATTTTAGATTTAATTTTTTATGCCGCCGGGAAGGGTGCGGCTAACTTTAGCGGGAGCCAGAATTTGCTCTCCATCTCGATAGCCTACAAATCGAACGTAAACTAACTCTCCTTCTCTTATATCTTCAATATCTGGCTGGTGCAACTGCGGATTGTAAGTCACTTGTTCCCAAGCTGAACCGATTGTTTCAAAATTCCAACTTGACAACAGATTTTCTAAGGGAGTAAAAAGAGCCGAAAGATTTTTAGCGGGCATTTCTGGCTTAGCCTGTGCCATTTTGCGGGCGGCGGGATAGCTGGTTAATAAAGTTTGCAATTGTTCAAAGGTAGCGCGGCGAAAATCGGCAGTTAATTGAGTTTTTTGCTGCTGTAATTCTGCTCGCAACCGCAAACACTGCTGCTTTAATTCTTCGATTTCGGTGGGATTAGTGGTGATTTTCGGCGGTAGAGGGAGCGCGCTAAGAGTACGATCGAACTCTTGAAAATTCAAATTCAGCACTGTTGCCAGCCGCCTCAGTTGGTTCAGGGTGAGTTTTCCCACGTCTCCCTGCCGCACTAAGCGCACCCCGAAGCGAGTTAAGCCTGCTTTTTCGCCTAAATCTTGCCAATCGAGGATATTTAGCTGATTCATGCGTTCCCGCAGAATTGTGTCGTGCTTGAATTCGATCGCATCTCCGGCCTCAGATGCAGCATAAGCGTACACTAAAATTAGAAAAATGCCCCCGACAGCTAGCGCGATGCTGAAGGCAGGCATTGTTGTGACATCAACTGTTGCAGCAAGCAGATAGAACATTGTTAATTTTTTTAAACTTGTTTTAAAGTTTGGGTTTGTTCCGCGGTCAAAATTTCTTCGCCTTGGTAGTATTCAGGCAGCAATTCTTGAGATTCTACTTTTCCCAGGGCTTTTTCAACTGGGGCGGTAGTTTCTGTGCAGCTTGAACCGGTGGCGTTGAGGACGGTTTCGGTAATTTTGCCGTCTTTACCGATGCGGTATTCTATTTGGCGGTATTCTGCCATAGTTCCTCTTTGTTAAATGCTTGAGTGTTGATTGTTAACTGTTGAGTTATATTATAGATTGTGTTTGCGAGTTATTCAAATGAATTTTTGTAGCGACAATGCAACGGGGATTTCGCCGGAGATTATGGCCGCGATTGCAGCGGCTAATTGCGGGGCTGCGATGCCTTACGGAGATGATGAATACACGCAGTGTTTGCAAGTTAAATTTTCCGATTTGTTCGAGACATCGGTGACAGTCTTTCCGGTTGCAACTGGTTCGGCTGCTAATGCTTTGGGCCTTGGGGTTGTGACTCCTCCCTACGGCGCTGTTTACTGTCACGCAGAATCTCATATTAATCTGGATGAATGCGGCGCGCCGGAGTTTTTTACGGGCGGCGCAAAGCTGGTAACGCTAACGGGCGATCGTGCTAAAATAAAGGCAGAGACTTTAGGACAAATGCTCGACAAAGCTGGTGCAGGTGTCGTCCATCACGTACAGCCCGCAGCCGTCAGCATCACTCAAACAACGGAAGCCGGAACAGTCTACAATCCAGCAGAAATATCGCAGATTTCGGAAGTTGTTCGCAGCCACAATTTATACTTGCATATGGACGGAGCTCGCTTTGCTAATGCTGTTGCTAGTTTGGGCTGTTCTCCTGCGGATATTACTTGGCGCGCCGGCGTGGATATTCTCTCGTTTGGAGCGACAAAAAACGGCGCGATGGCTGCGGAAGCTGTGGTATTTTTCAATCGAGAATTAGCAAAGACTTTCCCATTTTACCGCAAGCGCAGCGGCCATCTGTTCTCGAAGATGCGGTTTTTGTCGGCGCAGTTGGAAGCGTACATAACTGATGATTTGTGGCTGAAAAATGCGGCTCACGCAAATAATATGGCAGCTAAATTAGCCGCAGGTTTGGCTGGTGTCGAAACAGTAAAATTTTGTCATCCTGTCGAAGCTAATGAAATTTTTATGCAGCTTCCCGAATCTGTAATTGCGGCGGTTTTAGCTGAGGGTTTTCAGTTTTATCGGTGGGATAAATGTACTGTGAGACTGGTAACGGCTTTTAATACTAAAGAAGAAGATGTGATTGCTTTGGTGGCAGCAGTTAAGCGCTATCAGTGATTATTTCCTAGGGGCGTTTTTACGAATAATATCTAATATCAATTCCGGTTGCATCGGAATTAATATAACCCGAAATCAGGACACGGCAGT
>JAUBOG010000668.1:0-2962 GCA_036700105.1 Microcoleus occultus BM001215583 | reverse complement strand
GTAGGGTGCGCAATGCGCACCGGTGCGCATTGCGCACCCTACATAATTAGCGCACTTCAAATAGATCGGCAACAGGCTTTCCGGCCTGTTCCACAAAAAATGCAATGTTCTTGTGGAATGGGCCGGAGAGCCCGTTCCTATAGAAAATATTAGGGAAATACAAAATGCAAACTCCTACAATTCAACAGCCGAAAACAGAACTTATACCGTTAATCGAGCGAGAAATTCTGTTCGGGAACCCCGAAAAAACCAGCCCCAAACTTTCACCAGACGGCAAGTATCTCGCCTACATTGCACCAGACGAAAACAACGTTTTGCAAGTGCAATTGCGTACAGTCGGCAAACAAGACGATCGCCAAATCACAGCCGATACAAAACGCGGTATCCGCAGATTTTTCTGGACTTACAGCGGTGAAGAACTCATTTACCTCCAAGATACCGACGGCGACGAAAACTGGCATTTATTCTCAGTCAATATCCAGTCAAACCTCGTTCGCGACTTGACACCATTTCAAGGTGTTCGATCTCATCCGATCGCCCTTGACCGCAACTTCCCTAATGAAATTTTAGTGGGAATGAACATCCGCGATCGGCGCAAACACGATGTTTACCGCATCAACCTGCAAAACGGTGCCGTTGAACTCGACACCGAAAACCCAGGTAAGATCGAGGAATGGACTGTTGACGCCCAATTTCAAGTGCGGGCGGCCGCAGCCACAACTGCCGACGGCGGTTTAGAATTACTGTTTCGGGAAACTGCGGACAAATCTTGGGAAAGCCTGCGATATTGGGGGCCGGATGATGAAGGCAGTGCCGTCATGTTCTCAGAAAACGGCAAAATTCTTTACATCATCGCCAATCACGATGTTAACGCCCAACGTTTGATCGCACTCGATTTAGAAACCAAGCAAGAAACTACGATCGCCTCCGATGCTGAATACGATGCTGGCGCTACTGTCATACACCCTACCAAGCGAGAAATTCAGGCGGTTTCCTTCTACAAAGACAAGCAAGAATGGCAGATTTTAGACCAAAGCATAGCAGAAGATTTTGAGGATCTCGGCAAATTTCGTCCCGGCGAATTCTCGATTATTAGCCGCAACCTCGCCGACACCACTTGGCTAATTTCTTACATGACAGACGACGGCCCAGTTTATTATTATGTGTTCGATCGCGCATCCAAAACCTTCACCTTCCTGTTCAGCAACCAACCCAAACTAGAAGGACTACCGCTATCATCAATGTCACCCATTTCTTACACCGCAAGAGATGGTTTGACCATTCACGGCTACCTGACAAAACCTGTCGGCGCCGCCACACCCGTACCGACAGTTTTGCTAGTACACGGAGGCCCCTGGGGACGCGATACCTGGGGCTACGATCGACAAGCCCAATGGCTGGCAAATCGAGGTTATGCCGTTTTGCAAATCAATTTTCGCGGTTCCGCCGGCTACGGCAAAGCCTTTATCAATGCCGGCAATCGCGAATGGGCAGCTAAAATGCACGACGACTTGCTAGATGGCGTCAATTGGCTGGTAGAAACAGGAGTTTCCCAACAGGATAAAATTGCGATTATGGGCGGTTCTTACGGCGGTTATGCTGCCTTGGTGGGAGTCACTTTCAGCCCCGAGGTTTTTGCCTGCGCCGTCGATATTGTCGGGCCAAGCAATTTGATTACGCTGCTGCAAACTATTCCCCCTTACTGGGAAGCTAACAGAGCAAATCTGTATCACCGCGTCGGCAATTTAGAAACAGAACCAGAGTTTCTGAAATCGCGATCGCCCTTATTTTTTGTCGATCGCATTCAAAAACCTTTACTCATCGGTCAAGGTGCCAACGACCCGCGAGTCAAAGTAGCAGAAAGCGAGCAAATTGTCAAGGCAATGAAGCAAGCCGGCAAACCCGTAGAATACGTGCTTTATACAGACGAAGGACACGGATTTGCGCGCCCGGAAAATCGCCTGCACTTTTACGCGATCGCCGAAGAATTCCTCGCCAAATATTTAGGCGGTCGATTTGAACCTGCGGACAACATTGCCAATCATTCCGGTGTGGTAAATCCGCAAACAACACACAACTAAAAAAGTTGTAGGGTGCGTCGCCACCTATCACCCCTAAAAAAATCGACAATCAATGAGCGACGCACCTTACCTACTTACTGTTGACTGACTAATAATTAATGACTCATAACAAATGACCGAAATTATTTTTTTAGATGCCGCAGGTACGCTATTTGACGTGCGCGGCAGCGTCGGCGAAGTCTACGGAGAATTAGCCAAGAGTTTTGGAGTAGCAGTTAAAAGCGAAGAGTTAAATGCAGCATTTTTCCAAAGCTTCGCCGACTCAAATCCGATGGCATTTCCAGGGATAGAATTAGCAAAAATTCCCCAGCTAGAATTTGAATGGTGGCAAGCAGTTTCGGCGAAAGCTTTTCAAATAGCAGGCGCTTTCAATCAATTCTCAGACTTTCCAAAATTCTTTGCCGAACTCTACGCTCATTTTGCCACCGCTGAACCTTGGTTTGTGTATCCAGACGTATTCCCCGCCTTAAATAGATGGCAAAAACAAGGAATTGAATTAGCCGTAGTCTCGAATTTTGATTCGCGACTTTATCCAGTATTAAAAGCACTTAATTTAGCAGAATATTTCACATTTGTGACTATTTCTACGGAAGTTGGTGCCGCCAAACCCGATTCTCAAATTTTTACAGCGGCTTTGCAGAAACACGGCTGCATTGCTGAAAATGTGTTGCATATCGGCGATAGTTTTAAAGCAGATTATTGCGGTGCGAGAAGTGCTGGCTTAAATGCAGTTTGGTTGAACCGCCAACAGGAAAAACTGGATTTAAGCAAGTTCGATTTAACTGATTCCCGAAAAGTAGAGGAATTTGCCAGTCTGGATTTTATATCAATTCCGGCTGCGCCGGAATTGATATAGAGGACACGGCAGTGCCGTTTCCCTA
>JAUBOG010000667.1:0-2974 GCA_036700105.1 Microcoleus occultus BM001215583 | reverse complement strand
CTCAAACTTTAACCAACGGTTCTCTAGGCATTAAAAAAACTCCCGGTGTGTGCGGTGGCGATGCCTGTGTCGGCAATACTCGCATACAAGTTTGGGCACTTGTCGGTTATCGCCGTCTCGGATGCAGCGATGCTGAACTTTTGAAGTGCGATCGCCATTTGACTGCGGCTGATTTAGTCAATGCTTGGGCTTATGCTGATGCTTACCCAGAAGAAATTGAACAAGCAATCAAAGAAAATGAGGAAGCCTAAAACATGGCACGAATTTATTGTATAGGAAATTTTTAAATATAATAAAATCCTAAATAATTAATCGATCTGCAAAAATTGTACTAACCTTGGATATAAAGTCAATGAAATTACAACATTTTCACCTATGTCAGATCAACCTTTTAACATCCGCCAACTAGATGGCCTAGACTATGACGAAGCAGAACCGCTCCTGGATGATTATCAGGAAACGCTAATCGAGCTATTTGTCAATTCTCCCGAAGGAGAAGAATACTGTAAAACTTATCCAGACGTTGGATCTTGGATCTCGCATTTCATTTATTACGGTTTCGGCTATGAAGGTTTTACACTGCCTCGCATGAAAGCGGCAGATGCGGAAACTGTAATCGAAGACTTATTTCCCAGGAAAGTGACTTTGCTTTCGCCGGAAGACGGTGAAAATGCTATCCCAGAATTATTGGCTTTCTGGCATTTTTTGAAACGAGAATTTAAACTGCAAAATGCCACTTCAATTATCAAATACCTGCGGGAGATTGAGCCGGACTTTCAGGAAATTATGGAAGATTCCTCTAAATTCGGAATTGCCAAATCCTTTGTAACGATGGGTCATAAAGCAGGGTTTGATATGACTACGGAGGAAGGCATGAAACAATTTCAGCAGATATATAATGCTGAGATTGCCCCTAAGCTTGCATCTGAAAACTCCAATATGTTTGGATGGTCAAGCCAACCGATAAGTGGTAGTGGTTTCAATCCCTCTAAGGTCAGTAAAGAAAAGCAAAAAAAAGCAAAAAAAATAGCTGCTGAATCGAGAAAACGCAACCGCACTAAGAAAAAATAAGGGTTTGGCAAGTATCTATCCTCACTTCACTCTTCTTCTGATTCTTCTCAGCATCTTGCTCGCCACTTCCCTCCCGCGAAACTTCCAAACTAACAAATAACACATCAAGCAAAACCCGAATATCCCTAACACGATCGCACTTTCTTCCGGTGACATGGTAGTTCGATCGAACTTGCCGCTATTCGGACTCGCTGGGATGTTATTCTTAGTTACATCATCCGTTTGCAGCTTTAAACTAAGTTCTGCGATCGCATTACTATTTTTCAATGTGCGATCGCTCTCTTGAAATGACTGCGGCTGTCCGCAGCTTGTTAAGGATAATCCAAGAAGGATAAAGATTAAGAAATAACAGCGACATTTCATGGTTTTCACCTTCCTGTCAGGGGAAAATAGAATAAATTAATATAGGGCTTACTCGCAGGTTCAGAAACCGGGTTTTTCGGAAATACTTCGTACTAAGCCACAGATTCGCTGAGAAACCCGGTTTTTCGGTCTTGGCGCGATGAATGCTCTATAATTTAAATATTATCAAATCCGATCGCACTTATGACTATACAAGAATTAGAAACTCAAGTCTTAACCTTAAATCCGGTTGATAAAGCTAAACTAATCAGCATCCTAACTCAAAATTTAACCAACGGTTCTCTAGGCATTAAAAAAACTCCCGGCGTGTGCGGTGGCGATGCTTGTATCGGCAATACTCGCATACAAGTTTGGGTACTTGTGGGTTATCGCCGTCTCGGATGCAGCGATGCTGAACTTTTTAAGTGCTATCCCCATTTGACTGCGGCTGATTTAGTCAATGCGTGGGCTTATGCTGATGCTTACCCAGAAGAAATTGAACAAGCGATCAAAGAAAATGAGGAAGCCTAAAACATGGCACGAATTTACGCAGACGAACAGTACCCGCTGCCAGTAGTTGAGTTTCTTCGACCTTTAGGTCACGATGTTTTAACAGTTCAAGAAGCCGGAAACGCAGGATTAGGGATTCCTGATGAGGAGGTATTGGCTTTTGCAGTGAGTAATGAGCGAGCAGTTTTGACTCTCAATCGAGGGGATTTCATTCGACTGCATCGCTCACAACCCAACCATGCTGGTATTATCATTTGTACTCAAGATAGCAACTGGGAAAGACAGGCGACCCGAATTAATGATGCTATTTCTGCTGAGGACATATTGAGTGGCAAATTGATTCGAGTTAACCGTCCTTCAATGTAAAAAAAGCCGTAGCTTGGGGGGCGGGATGCGATCGCCATTAGGTGCTTCCGATGCTATCATCCTAGAATCATTTCCCGATCGCACCGCCACTAATTTAGTCAATGCTTAGGCTGATGCCGATGCTTACCCAGAAGAAATTGAACAAACAATCAAAGAAAATGATTGAGATCGCAAAAAATGACACTGAAAGAATTAGAAAAACAACTACTTGCCTTAACTCCCAGTGAAAAAAGTCAGGCAATACAGCTATTAGCTCAAAGTTTAAGCAATACTTGGCAAGGAATAGAAAAAACTCCGGGCGTGTGCGGCGGCGATGCGAGAATCGCCAAAAATCGCATACCTATTTGGTCGCTGGTAAATTATCGCATTCTGGGTGCAAATGATGTGCGGATTTTGCAAGACTTTCCTCATTTGAGTGCAGCAGATTTGGCGAATGCTTGGGCTTATGCTGAGGCACACCCAGAGGAAATTGAAGCTGCGATCGCTAGAAATGAGGAAGATTAAAAGATGGCGCGAATTTGCTATAATCTAGATAATATATTCCGGCGATCGCACTTATGACTATACAAGAATTAGAAACTCAAGTCTTAACCTTAAATCTGGCTGATAAAGCTAAACTAATCAGCATCCTAACTCAAACTTTAACCAACGGTTCTCTAGGCATTAAAAAAACTCCCGGTGTGTG
>JAUBOG010000666.1:0-2974 GCA_036700105.1 Microcoleus occultus BM001215583 | reverse complement strand
GGGGACAAGAGATATTCTCAAAGTCCCCCTTATTAAGGGGGATTTAGGGGGATCTAGACTGGACAACCAGCGACATTGGTTATCGGTTCCAGTTTTAAATAGTCACCAATCGGAGGAGGTGAGTCCCACTGCGGGGGATTTGCCGAAATCCGACGAGCACTCAGTTGCGGTGGAAGTAGGCGGGGCGCAGCGATCGGGTAGGGAAGCGCCCTCAGTCAAGTCCGATCGCCATAAAGATTTTACGTCTGCGTTACAAACTCCGGCGGCGCGATCGGCTGATTCGGAAGTCCCGGAACCAGCAAACAGCAGCGCCCGACAGCTAGGCGGTACTCTGCAAATCAGTCAAGCTGCCAATGCTGAGGGCGTTTACGTTGCGGAGGTGAAAATTCGCTTTGTCAATTCTAGAGGCGAAGCAGTCGATCGAAAAGGGAATCCGGTTGAGGGCAGAATTTCGGAAGATTTTATCCGAGGCGAGCTCAAACTGAAGGCGGGAGATAACTACAGCGGGGAAGTTGTACGATCGGACTTGCAGCAGTTACAGCAGTTGGGATTGTTTGAGAAAGTAACGGTTTCTACTGAAGAAGCAGGCACGGATGTTACTGTAATTTACAGCGTTCAAGAGCGATCGGCTCGTTCTTTTGGCGTCAGTGCCAGTCTTAGCGACGATGTGGGCGTTGCTGTTCCTCTTTCCTATACCGATCGAACTTTCGGCACAAATCCGCAGCGGCTGTCGGTGGAACTCCAGCCCAGCCTCCGAGGTATCCAGTACGATGTCCAGTTTGTCAGCCCCTACGTTGCTGCCGAAGACCGTCTGGGATACAGTGTGAGAGCTTTTGGCGATCGCCGAACCTCGGAAATTTTTAACGAAGATATTGATTTGCCCAACGGGAACCGGGTAAGGGAAATTCGGAGGGGCGGAAATCTCAGATTTACTAGACCTTTGGGCGATTGGCGATCGACTTTGGGATTGAATTATACAAATATCAGCACGCGCGATCGCAACTTAAATATCGCCCGCCGGGACGAACTCGGCAATCCTCTCACATTCAGCGGTACGGGCGTCGATGAGTTATACACTGTTTCTTTCGGCGCGGTGCGCGATCGGCGGGACAATCCCTTCAACCCTACCAGCGGCTCGATTCTCAGCCTCAGCACCGAGCAGTCGATACCTCTGGGCAGAGGTAACATTGTGAGCAACAGGCTGCTGGCAAATTATATACAGTATGTACCAGTAACTTTGCTCGGCATCAGCGAGTCCGAAGCCTTGCCAGAAATGCTGGCTTTTAACTTGCAAGCGGGGACGGTAATCGGGGATTTGCCACCAGCGGAAGCGTTTCGCCTGGGCGGCCGCAATTCCGTGCGCGGTTACGATAGCGGGGATATTGGCAGCGGCCGCAGCTATTTCTTGGCTTCGGGCGAATATCGGTTTCCCGTGGGTAGGGATGTCGGGGGCGTGATATTTGTCGATTTTGCGTCGGATTTGGGTACGGGAGACAGCGTGTTGGGAAAACCGGCTTCGGTGAGGGATAAACCGGGGACTGGGGCGGGTGTTGGGTTGGGTGTGAGGGTGCGATCGTCCTTGGGATTAATTCGCTTCGATGTGGGTATTGGCGACTCCGGCGAGATCAAATTTGTGCTCGGTACAAAGCAGCGCTTTTAAGCATGGTGAAACACGTAGGATTTCTGATTTAAATAAGGTGCTTTTGGGCCGCTTAGCATAAAACATCGGGAATTGGTACTTCCTTTTGCCAGAAAGGAATTGCCAATTGCGATCGCCTCTAATTTCCGGGAACATCACCATACAAAAAAAGCGGTTTGTTTCGAGTAGGCGCGGTACTCGATCGACCTGCAATTTCCTGTATCATTTTTGACGCTGCACAGCCCTATTTAGAGGATTACTTTAGCGTGACCGAGCGGCAGAAATAGACTGCGATTGCGGAGATTTTTAGTGATCTGCGATACAAAGAATGCGATCGGCGACAGAAGTAAGATTAGACCGAAAAACCGGATTAAGAATTTGACGATCGCGCTCATTATTAAAAAAGATGTTAAGTTATGTAATGTCAAGATATCAGGAATATCTCATGGGTAACGTCCAAGCAACTTTTAGGGCTACCGAAAAAGCCTTTCATATTGAGGGATATGAAAAGATCGATTTCAGCCTGCTTTACGTGGATGGAGCCTTTGGACTTGAGAACTCTGAAATTGCAGAGAGCTACCGTCACTTCGGGCGCTGTCTAATGGTTGTAGACAAAACAGTCTACGGTCTTTACGGCCAGCAGATGCAGGCTTATTTCAAGCATCATGAAATTGACTTAACAGTCTTTCCAGTAACGATCAAGGAAACAGACAAGACGCTACGCACTTTTGAGCGGATCGTAGATGCGTTTGCAGACTTTGGGCTGGTGCGGAAAGAACCTGTTTTGGTCGTTGGCGGCGGTTTAACTACAGATGTGGCTGGCTTTGCCTGTTCCACTTACCGCCGCCGCACTAACTATATTCGAGTCCCCACGACGCTGATTGGGTTGATTGATGCGAGTGTCGCGATCAAAGTCGCCGTCAACCACGGTAAGTTAAAGAATCGTCTGGGTGCTTATCACGCTTCTGGAAAGGTGATTCTAGACTTCTCTTTCTTGAAAACGCTGCCTGTGGATCAGGTGCGTAACGGGATGGCAGAGTTGATCAAGATTGCTGTCGTCGCTAACAGCGAAATTTTTGAGCTGTTGGAAAAGCACGGCGAAGCACTTTTGCACACTCACTTCGGCTACTTGAACGGGACTCCCGAACTCCGGGAAATCGCTCACAAGGTTACGTATGACGCGATTAACACTATGTTGGGGCTGGAAGTGCCTAACTTGCACGAGCTCGATCTCGATCGAGTGATTGCATACGGTCATACCTGGAGCCCTACTCTGGAACTAACGCCGGAGATTCCCATGTTCCACGGTCACAGTGTCAACATTGATATGGCATT
>JAUBOG010000665.1:0-2995 GCA_036700105.1 Microcoleus occultus BM001215583 | reverse complement strand
TCTTAAGGGGGGTTAGGGGGGATCTCCGGGTTTCCTAGGCTCTGCCTAGAAACGAGCTCGACGAGAGCGTCGCTCTTGCTCCCTCCCCTTACTAAGGGGAGGGCTGGGAAGGAGTTATTCCGAAACTCCAGCCAGAGACTTTTCCTGTTCGCTAGCCGGCCGCGTTTGTCCCCGTTCTGCAACGCGAACAATATTCGGATCTGGCAAATCGGAATTCACAAAATGCTGGAACCGCTGCACTTTTTGCGGGTTTTCAATCGTCGTTTTCCACTCGCACTGATAAGTAGCTACCAAGTGTTCCATCTGCGCTTCCAACTCAGCACAAATACCGAGAGAATCTTCAACAATTACCTGCTTCAAGTATTCAATTCCGCCCTCAAGTTTATTAAACCAAGTAGCGGTGCGTTCCAGGCGATCGGCAGTGCGGATGTAGAAAATCAAAAAGCGATCGATATACTTGATCAAAGTTTCCTTATCGATATCCGTCGCCAGCAAAACCGCGTGCTGCGGCTTAATTCCCCCGTTGCCGCACACGTACAAATTCCAGCCATTTTCAGTAGCAATGATCCCAAAATCCTTGCTTTGAGCTTCCGCGCATTCGCGAGTGCAACCAGAGACAGCAGACTTGAATTTGTGAGGAGCTCGCAAACCGCGATACCGCAATTCAACCTCGATCGCCAAACTCGTAGAATCCTGCACTCCAAAGCGGCACCAAGTGCTGCCCACACAAGATTTTACAGTCCGCAGAGCCTTACCGTAAGCGTGTCCAGACTCAAATCCCGCATCGATCAACCGGCGCCAAATATGCGGCAACTGATCCACGCGAGCCCCAAACAAATCGATCCGCTGCCCGCCCGTAATCTTAGTATAAAGCCCGAAATCCCTGGCAACTTCGCCCAAAACAATCAACTTCTGGGGCGTAATTTCTCCACCCGGAACTCGCGGCACTACCGAATAAGTACCGTCGCGCTGAATGTTTGCCAAAAAGTAATCATTCGTATCTTGCAAACCGACGTGAGACTTCTCTAAAATATGCTCGTTCCAAGTAGAAGCTAGCATCGAAGAAACAGCAGGCTTGCAAATTTCGCAGCCCTTACCTTTGCCGTGTCTTTCAATCAACTCCTCAAAGGTTTTAATCTCTTGAGAGCGGACTAAGTGGTACAATTCCTGACGGGAATATTCAAAATGTTCGCAGAGGTGATTTTTGACAGCAAAGCCGGCTTTTTTCATCTCCGACTTGAAGATGTCCGTCACCAAAGGCACGCAGCCACCGCAGCCCATACCAGCTTGCGTGCATTTTTTGACGCTGGGAACATCGGTTAAATTGCGATCGCGAATTGCCTCGCAAATCTGCCCTTTGCTGACATTATTGCAAGAACAAATTTGAGCCGAATCCGGCAAACTGTCCACACCCAAACCAGCAGGTGCCCCGCCTTCGCGCGGCGGCATCAACAAATCTTCAGGATGCGGCGGCAGAGCAATTTCATTTTGCATGAATTGCAGCAAAGTGCCGTAAGCCGAAGCATCTCCGACGAGAATACCGCCTAAAATCCGGCTGCCGTCTTGATTTAAAACTAATTTTTTGTAAATGCCTTGGAAGGTGTCAGCCACAGCAATTTCTTTAGCATTGGGAGACTTGGCAAAAGCATCTCCAAAACTCGCAACATCCACTCCCAAAAGTTTGAGTTTCGAGGACATATCCGCACCTGTAAAAGTGCTTGCGGGACTGGCATCTTGTCCGTCATCTGCTAGACTGCTCAAAATATCTGCTGCTACGCCGGCCATTGTATACCCGGGCGCAACTAAGCCGTAGATCCGGTTTTGATAAAGCGCGCATTCCCCGATCGCGTAAATGTCAGGATCGGAAGTTTGGCAGCTATCATTAATTACAATCCCGCCCCGTTCCCCTACTTCGATACCGCAACTTCTGGCAATTTCATCGCGCGGGCGAATCCCGGCCGAAAAGACGATCGTATCTGTTGCCAATTCCGAACCGTCAGCAAACAGCATTTTAGTAACTCTGCCATTTTCGCTCACAATTTCGGTAGTAGATTTGCCGGTGTGAACCGAAACCCCCAACTCTTCTATTTTGCTGCACAGAATCGCGCCGCCAATCTCGTCAACTTGCAAGGGCATCAGCCGCGGTGCAAACTCAACCACGTGAGTTTTCAAGCCCATATTTTGGAGAGCGTTGGCGCATTCCAATCCCAACAAACCGCCGCCGATTACTACACCTATTTTGCAATTTTTAGCATAATCTGACATCGCCTCCAAGTCGTCAATTGTCCGGTAAACAAAAGTGCCGGCAGTATCTTTGCCTTTGATCGGCGGTACGAATGGATAGGAACCGGTGGCGAGGACAATTTTGTCGTAGGGAACCTCTAAACCGTTGGCTGAAGAGACTGTTTTTTGTTCGCGATTGATGGCGACTGCTTTGTCGCCGATATGAATCTGAATGCCGTTTTCTTGATAAAATCCCGGTGCAACTAAAGATAAATCTCCGGCTGTTTTGCCCGAGAAAAATCCGCTGAGGTTTACGCGATCGTAAGCCACGCGGGGTTCTTCGCAGAAAGTAATTAAATTCCAGTGTTTGGCAGCATCCGAACTCACCATTAACTCTAGGAATTTGTGACCTACCATGCCATTGCCGATTACAATCAGGTTTTTTTTGGCTGTCATTAGAATCTTGTTTATCCTGTTTATCAGTCGTTGGTTTTATTAATATAAGACTTTTTTGTAAAGTTTTGTATGTATGGATACAAAAAAATATTTTTTATGCAAATTCTGAATGCTAGCGATTGCATTTTTGCATGATGCGTGCGATCGGGTTAATTAGTTAAGTAGGGTGCGTCAGTCGATTTTAGATTTTAGATTTTAGATTTTAGATTTACTCCACAGTTAAGTAGGGTGCGTCACCGAAGTCTTTGTAACAAAAGAATTAAGGGGTGCATCTCACTTTTGCAGATATATCAAGTGGAAAGTTGACCATTTAGAT
>JAUBOG010000664.1:0-3029 GCA_036700105.1 Microcoleus occultus BM001215583 | reverse complement strand
TTTGCCAAGTCTAAAGCTTGATTGATTAAAGTCAGCAAGTGTTCGCCGCTGCGGTGAATAATTCTGATATTTTCTCGGTCTTCTGCTGTTAGATTTGGGCTAGATTCGACGATTTGAGTAAAACCGAGTATGGCATTGAGGGGGGTACGCAATTCGTGGCTCATGTTGGCGAGAAACGTACTTTTCGCTCTGTTTGCTGCTTGGGCGGCTAATGCAGCCTGTTGCAGTTGTTCTGTGCGTTCCACAATTTCAGATTCTAAGGTACGCTGGTAATTTGCTAAGACTTTTTCTGCTTCTTTGCGCTCGCTAATGTCTTGAATAGCTGCGATCGCAAAAACAACATTTCGGCTGCTGTCAAAAATTGGCGTAGCAGTTACCTCTAAAGTAATTATCAAACCGTATTGAGTGATTTCAACATCATCAACTTTGACAAATTCCCCTCTCAGCGCCCGTAAAATCGGAAAATTTTCCGGAAAATACAGGCGATCGCTCTCGCCGTTATACAATTGATCCATTCCAGGCCGTGTTTCGGCAGCCCTCGCGAGGACAGTTTGCGAATCAAGCAATTCCTGCGCTGCATGATTCAAATACGCGATCGACCCATCAGGATTGTAAACAGATACCCCCACCGGCAAAGCTTCTAAAAATTGATTCAGCCGACTTTCACTGGCAGATAATTCCTCATTGGCTAGCTTCAAGTCTGCATTTACCGCCTCTAACTCCGCATTGACTCTCTTTAACTCCTCGTTGGCTTGCTGTCGCTTGATAGTTTCAATTGTTAATTTTTGGTCTTGCAAATAACTGTGTACTGCTTCTACTACTGTTATTTGCAAATCTTCATCTTGCCAAGGTTTCTGGATGTATCTGTACAGTTTGGCATACTTGATGCTGTTGCTCAGAGCTTGCAAATCGGCTTGTCCCGTCAGCATAATTGTCAGCGTATCGGGCGATTGTTCGTGAATTTGTTTGAGCAATTCGTCCCCTTTAATATCCGGCATGATGTAATCGGAAAGCACTAAAGCTATTTCATGCTCCTCAGCCCGCAAATCTGCTAGCAATTCCAAAGCATCTTCTCCACCTTCTGCCGTTTCAATAATGCACCGATCGCCGATCGCCTTTTTGAGCTCAATCTTTAAGCTTTCCAAAACATCAGGCTCGTCATCTATACAAACAATCACAGGTTTCTTCATGAATTTATTTGCCATTTTTTTGTTGAATAAGCTGTTCGGCATTTAAAGCAGGATAGTAGAGTGCGTCAGTAATAAGCGTTTGCCATGTATAATAAGTGTTCACTTCTGGCGCACCCTACTGAATAGTTAGCGGTTTAAATAAAATTGAGAGCTTTTGCACGATCGTTTGATTTACAGAGAAACTGGTAAGCGATGCAGATAATTTCAAGATTGTTTGCGGATGACTGCAATCCAAGTCTAGTCTAAAATTTTGATATTCCCACCACTAAATTCGATGAATTGTATCTATTATTTTTAGCCATAAGTCATCGAGAGAAGTTTTTTTTCAGACTTCCTCCGTACCATTAAAATTCTCTGCTTCTACAATTAAATTTAGAATTTTTTGGTAATCAAAATTATCGAGATGACCTTGAAGAATTTCGGCAAATTCAGGATGAGCATCCCTTATCTCGTCGATTGTTATCTCAATTAAGTCAAAATCAGCACTGCGGATTACCAGCCTCATGTTATCTATCCATTCTGCAGGAAGGTCGGGCAAAGAAGCAGACAAAGTATTAGAATAATTAGATTGGTTATTGCCCTCGCCCATTGCATCAGAGCCTGTTAAGTCAGAATAAATATAACGCACCCCCAAATGTTTGCTCAGCGTATCAAATATATCCATTTTGCGGAAAGGTTTTCTGATAAAGTCATCGCAACCCATCAACAAAGAAAACGAGCGTTTATCTTCATGGGTACTAGCTGTTAAAGCAACAATCTTCGGGTTCAGGAATTCAGGATTGGGAAGATCCATATTCCCCTCGCCTTGTTCCTCTTCCTTTCTCCGCTGTATCCTCGCTCTAATTTCGATCGTCGCTTCGTAGCCGTCCATCACCGGCATTCGCAAATCCATAAAAATCAAGTGCGGCTGCCAATTTTCCCACATTTCTACCGCTTCGCGGCCGTTGCTAGCCTCTTGGACTCCAAAACCCAAGCCAGAAAGCATTTTGACTAACAGTTTGCGGTTGTCTGTGCGATCGTCCACAATTAAAATGCGATAGTATGGCTGATCTGGTTCCATTCCAATCACCTCGCAGATGATTTTTGGAGTGGTAATTGCAGCGGCATCAACTGCACTAACTTCAATTGCAAATCTAAAAATAGTACCCCGTTCTAGCTGGCTTTCTACAGTGATATCGCCACCCATTAACCGTACAAATTCGCTGCTAATTGTCAATCCCAAACCAGTACCTTGTTGAGCTTTTTGACCGGAGGATGTCTGCACAAATGCTTGAAAAAGATTGCCCAATTCTTCTGGAGCAATCCCAACTCCCGTATCTTCTATTTCAAACTCCAAAAACAGAGAATTAAAAATATTTAAAGTATCCGTATTTGCCAGAATTTCGCTCTCAGGCTGACTGCTAATTCTCAGAATTTCTGGATAATTGCTTGTTTCTAAATCTGAATCTGTCGAATTTTCCAAGGAACTGACAATTTCCCCTTCCTCGCTTATTTCGGCGGTATTCGCGATCGCACCTGATGCTGAAATACCTGCTAACTTCCGGCGCACTCTTACTGACACCCCGCCGATTTGAGTAAATTTCATGGCATTACTCAGAAGATTGATTAGCACCTGGCGCAGCTTCACTTCATCGCTTCGCACGTACTGCGGAATGTCAGCTTCGCGCTGGAAAATCAACTGCAAACCTTGATTTTTTGCTCGCAGGTCAAACATTTCTTGCAATTCGTCAAGCAAGCAGTAAAGGTCAAAGTTAGTCGGAAAAAGTGTCATCCGCCCCGCTTCGATTTTTGCCAAGTCTAAAGCTTGATTGATTAAAGTCAGCAAGTGTTCGCCGCTGC
>JAUBOG010000067.1:0-19132 GCA_036700105.1 Microcoleus occultus BM001215583 | reverse complement strand
GTCGATCGCCCGTTTTGAGCTAATTTTCTATTTCGGGCGATCGACTCTACGCGCGATCGCCCGTTTTTAGGTAATTTTCTGTTTGGGGCGATCGGGCGATCGAACTTTTGTCTGACGGACTAGAGGGCGATCGGAGTCGATCGCCCCGGACGACCCCGATTCCCATATAAATAAAAAATTTAGTGATTTTGGATACAATGACCGACTCAACAGCCGATCGCACTCCTCAATTTTGTCTGGGATCTAAAATTCACCTAAAGTTCCACGCCCTTTGGTAAAACCCTCCCTAATATAATAGAAGTTAGGGGACGATCGGTCTCGTCGCCGATTCAGGAACACCTGAAAAATCCCAAACGAGGGAGCCACAAGACAGGGAGAACATCAAAATCATGGTAAACGCACCGACAGGGGAAGCCCGCCTAGGCCCAACCGAACAGGTACAAGCCTTAGACCGCGATTGCACGACTCTATCCCGTCACGTACTCCAGCAACTCCACAGCTTTAGTGCAGATGCTCAGGATCTCAGTGCCCTGATGAATCGCATCGGACTAGCGGCCAAGCTGATCGCCAGACGACTCAGCAGAGCCGGATTGATGGCAGATGCTTTAGGGTTTACAGGAGGTGTCAACGTTCAGGGAGAATCCGTCAAAAAGATGGATGTCTTTGCCAATGAAGTGTTTATCTCGGTATTCCAGCAAAGCGGACTTGTTTGTCGCTTGGCTTCCGAGGAAATGGAAAAACCCTACTACATTCCCGAAAATTGTCCGATCGGGCGTTACAGTCTGCTCTACGATCCCATAGACGGTTCTTCCAATCTTGACACGAACCTTAATGTAGGTTCCATATTCAGCATCCGCAAGCAAGAAGGAGACGACGAAGACGGTTCGGCCTCAGATTTGCTGCAACACGGACACAAACAAATTGCTGCGGGCTACGTGCTGTATGGGCCGAGTACCATGCTGGTTTATTCGATCGGGCAAGGCGTCCACTCCTTCACCCTAGACCCGAGTTTGGGCGAGTTTATTCTCGCAACCGAAAACATTCAGACTCCAGACAGCGGCCCGGTTTACAGCGTCAATGAAGGCAACTTCTGGCAGTGGGAAGAATCTTATCGCGATTACATTCGCTACGTCCACCGGAATCAAGGCTACAGCGCCCGGTACGGAGGAGCTTTGGTGGGAGATTTCCACCGGATTTTATTTCAGGGAGGCGTGTTTTTGTACCCCGGAACGGTGAAAAAACCCGAGGGCAAATTGCGCTTGCTCTACGAATCGGCTCCTTTGGCGTTTTTGATGGAGCAGGCCGGCGGGCGGGCTAGTACGGGTATTCAGGACATCTTGGACGTGGTTCCCACTAAAATTCACGAGCGCACGCCTTTGATTATCGGCAGTAAAGAAAATGTAGCCCTGGTCGAGTCATTTATTCAAGATCGATCGCGCAATCCGAGAACACTTTCCGAGTGAAGGAAGTTCGGCAACGGATTGTGTAACCGATGTAACGGATGTAATGGAGACCAGGAAGCAAGAATGTTTTAATTCCCAATTGCCAATTCTCAATTTCCAATTGCCAATTCTCAATTTCCAATTTCTAATTCCCAAATATCAAATTGTAGGAGTTAAAGTAATGACGGAAGCGACGAAGAACCACCTGTTAGAAATCAAAGAAATTGGCCAGAGCATCTGGATGGACAATTTGACTCGCAATTTGATCGAGTCCGGCGAACTCAAACAAATGATTGAAAGTCGGGGACTGCGGGGAATTACATCGAATCCGGCTATTTTTGAGAAGGCGATCGCGGGCAATGTCATTTACGATGCTGATATCGAAGCTGGCATCCGGGTCGGCAAATCCGTACTCGAAATTTACGAATCTCTAGTTTTTGAAGATATCCGCAACGCTTGCGACATCTTCGCCCCAGTCTACGCAGAGTCCAACGGTTTGGACGGTTACATCAGCATTGAAGTGCCGCCGACGATCGCCAACGATACAGAAAGCACTATTAGCGAAGCCTTGCGCTATTATCAGGCGATCGGCAAACCAAATGTGATGATCAAGATTCCCGGAACTGCTCAAGGATTGCCCGCAGTGGAACGAGTCATCAGTGAAGGAATTAACGTTAACGTGACTTTGCTGTTCTCCGTTGACAGCTACGTCGAAACCTTCTGGGCTTACATTCGCGGTTTGGAAGCGCGGGCGGCTAAAGGTTTGGATGTGAGCAACATCGCTTCTGTTGCCAGTTTCTTCTTGAGCCGGATCGACATCAATATCGACGGTCAGATTGACGATAAACTCAAAAACGTCACCGATATTTCCACAAAAGCCAAACTCGAAGCGGTGAAGGGGAAAGTGGCGATCGCCAATGCCAAAGTAGCTTACCAGAAATATAAAGAGATCGTAGCGGGCGATCGCTGGCAAGCATTAGCGGCAAAGGGAGCCAAAGTGCAACGGCTGCTGTGGGCTTCTACCAGCACCAAAAACCCCCACTACAGCGATGTCATGTATGTCGATGAATTAATCGGCCCCGACACCGTGAACACTTTGCCACCGAACACTGTTGAGGCTTGTTTCGACCACTGCGATGTCGCGCCCCGGATTGAGAGCAACGTTGAAGAAGCTTACACGCTGATCGAAAGTCTCAAAGATCCCGACATCGACATCAACTTGGATAATGTGATGGCCGACTTGCTCCTTGACGGGATCGAGAAATTCGTCAGCCCGTTCCAATCTCTGATGGATTCCTTGGAAGAGAAAGTTAAGAAGCTCGCACCAGTCGCCTAGAAGCATATCTGTATCCTTGAAGGCAGAAGCATTCAGGGGTCGGAATAGATAATTGTGTTGCTTCCTAAATGCTGAGTTTTAAATCCTTTCTAGGAAAAATGTGCGCAATTGCGCACATTTTTCCTAGAAAAAAAAATCTTCTGTCCTCTAGCAGGAATCTCTCCAGATATACAACTCAAATTCTCCATCTCCAACCGCTGAGGCATTTACTATGCAGATTACCAATACTCTAGAGAGCGAGTACGTAACCGACCAACTTAATGTCACCGAACGAGCGAGGCTTCAAGAACTAGAATCCATTGTGGAACATGGACTTCAGACTTTTTACGAAGTCGGCAAAGCCCTTAACGAAATTCTGTTACAGAAACTGTACCGAGAAACCCACAAAACCTTTGAGACTTATTGCTTAGAAAAGTGGAACATAGCCAGACGCACAGCCTATCAATTTATTGAGGCAGCCCTAGTGATGGAAAATTTGTGCGCAATTGCGCACATTTTGCCTAGAAAGGAAAATCAAGTTCGTCCTTTGACCAAACTCTCCCCAGAATTACAAATCCAAATCTGGCAAGAAGCAGTAGAGTCATCACCCAACGGCATTCCCACTGGTGCAGCCATTAAGCGCTTGGTTGAGGAGCGATTTCCTTCAGACGGAAGCGGGAGAACTCATAAGGATGGTGATTCAGAGATAGAGAAGTTGCGATCGGACAATCAGCGGCTTAGAGAACAAATCCGAGAACAAAATAGAGAGAGGGATCGTCGCGCTGCTGCTGTGGCTTTGGAAATGGAGCAACTGCGAGCCGAAAACAGGCAGTTGAAAGCTGAACTGCTACAGCGCGATCGAGATTGGGAAGTCCGTCTGGCGGTTGAGAGGAGAAAAATTCGAGAAGAAGTGAGAGCGGAACTCAAGGCAGAATATGAAGGGCAGATCAACTCCCTCACCCAGCAACTGGCAGAAATGACCGCAAACTATCAATCTGTATTGGCAAGACTGACAGCACTAGAAGGAGCGAAATAAATAAATGGTCACAATTCTTGAAAACCCGCTGCGGGTAGGTTTGCGAAAAGAACGAGTGCCGGAACCGCAAATTCTGGTAATCTTCGGAGCTTCCGGGGATCTCACCCAGCGCAAACTCGTACCAGCAATTTATCAGATGAAGCGCGATCGGCGCTTGCCACCGGAAACTACAGTGGTGGGAGTAGCCCGCCGCCCTTGGAGTCACGATTACTTCCGAGAGCAAATGCGCGAAGGGATCGAAGAATTTGGCGGCGGCATTGGCAATCAAGAATTTTGGGAAGATTTTGCTCGAGGTTTGTTCTACTGTCCCGGCGACATTGACAACCCCGAAAGCTATCAAAAACTCAAAGCTTTCCTAGAAGAACTCGATCGAGAAAGGAGAACCCGCGGCAACCACATATTTTATCTTTCTGTTTCGCCGAACTTCTTTCCCGAAGCGATCCGGCAATTGGGCGCGGCTAAAATGCTAGTTGACCCAGTAAAACACCGCTTGGTAATTGAAAAACCCTTCGGCCGCGACTTGAGTTCGGCAAAAGCCCTAAACCGAGTAGTGCAGCAGGTTTGTCAAGAACAGCAAGTTTACCGGATCGACCACTATTTGGGCAAAGAAACCGTTCAGAATCTGATGGTGTTCCGGTTTGCGAACGCGATTTTTGAACCGCTGTGGAACCGCCAATTTGTCGATCACGTACAAATTACGGTTGCAGAAACAGTGGGCGTAGAAGACCGGGCCGGTTACTACGAATCCTCTGGCGCTTTGCGGGATATGCTGCAAAACCATTTGATGCAGATTTTCTGTCTGACGGCGATGGAACCGCCAAACTCCCTAGACGCTGACAGCATCCGCACCGAAAAGATGAAAGTGCTGCAAGCAACACGCTTGGCTGACTTGCACAACTTAGAGAATTCCGCGATCCGCGGCCAGTATTCGGCCGGGTGGATGAAAGGCAAACCCGTACCGGGATACCGCACGGAACCGGGGGTGAATCCTAACTCGATGACGCCAACGTTTGTGGCGATGAAATTTACGATCGACAACTGGCGCTGGCAGGGAGTGCCTTTCTACCTGCGCACGGGGAAGCGGTTGCCGAAAAAAGTCAGCGAAATTGCGATTCAGTTTCGCGAAGTGCCGCTGATGATTTTTCAGTCGGCGGCCCAACAAACTACCCCCAACGTTTTGACAATGCGCGTGCATCCCAATGAAGGGATTTCGCTGAGGTTCGAGGCGAAAATGCCGGGGCCGGATTTGCGGACGCGGACGGTGGATATGGATTTCAGTTACGGTTCTTCCTTTGGGGTGACATCCTCGGATGCTTACGATCGACTTTTGATTGATTGTATGTTAGGCGACCAAACTTTGTTTACCCGTTCTGATGAAGTCGAAGAAGCTTGGCGCGTGGTGACACCGGCGCTGATGGCCTGGGAAGCACCGAGCGATCCGGCACTGGTGCCTCAGTACGAAGCCGGTACTTGGGAACCTGCGGAGGCAGAACTGCTGATCAATCGAGACGGTCGCAAGTGGCGGAGACTTTAAGAGTCATTAGTCAGCAGTCCTCAGTCATTAGTTGATTAGTCAGCCGTCCGACGCGATCGGCTAAAAACTGCTAACTAAGAACTGCTAACTAAGAACCAGTGACTGATGACTAACGACTAAGAACCAATGACTAATAACCAAGGAGAAAAGATTTATGACGATGACACCGATGAAAGCTCCGCCTCTAGTTTCGCTGCAAAGTCCTAAAGATGTTTCGATCGACCAAATAGAGGCAGAATTAGCTAAAATTTGGGAAAGTTACAGAGAATCTGGGTTGAAGGGGGATTTTCCGAGCGCCACTAGGGCAACAACTTTTACCTTTGTAGTCTACGAACCGGAAGAAACTCAGCAGCTATTGGCGGATGTGGGCTTTTACGACGGGCCTGTAGATGGTATTACCGGGCCGATGACGGCATCTAGCATTAGGGCCGCTCAAAAAGCTTACGGCTTGCCGAGAACTGGCAAACCGAGTGCTGAATTGCTCGCCACTTTGCGCGAAGAAGTCGCTCGCAAAAATTCCAGCGGTGACAGCAAGTTGGGAGGGACTGGTTTGCCGACCGGGGGTTCGGGCGTAGCTGATGCGATCGTCGCGGCCAATCCCTGCCGGATTATTGCACTTTGCCCGATGCTGGGAGAAGATACGGGCGTACAGGCCCAAGTCGCTGCTTATTGTCCGGTTCACAAAGGCGGCACAGGCAATTTGATCTGCTGCGAGTACATCACGCTCCGGGGTACGGAAGCTGCCCTGGAACGGGTGAGCGGTATCGTGACGGCCCTGATGATTGCGGATTTGCCGAAGTTGTTGTGGTGGAAGGCGACGCCGGATGCCGATCGAGATTTGTTCCAGCGATTGGCGGCGACTAGCAGTTCTGTGATTATCGATTCGAGTTGTTTTGCCTCTTCAGAAGCTGAATTGCTGTTGATGCAAAGTTTGATTGAAGAAGGAATTCCGATCGCCGATTTGAATTGGCGCCGGCTGGCTGCGTGGCAGGAGCTGGCTGCTGAGGCTTTTGACCCGCCGGAACGCCGGGCGGCAATTAGCGAAATCGATCGGGTGACGATCGATTACGAACGCGGCAATTCTACTCAAGCGCTGATGTATTTGGGCTGGCTGGCGAGCCGACTTCAGTGGCGGCCGGTTGCTTTCAAGCAAGAGGAGGGCGACTACCAAATCAAGCGAATTAAATTCCTGGGTGCGGACGAACGGGTGGTGGAAGCCGAGTTAGCTGCCATTCCGACTGCTGATAGTGGCGATGTCCCGGGCGATTTGATTGCTCTGCGTTTGAATTCTACGAACGAGAAAGCCGACTGCGGTACGGTGCTGTGTTCGGAAGCGGGCGGCTGTATGCGGATGGAAACGAAAGGCGGCGCTCAGACCGATCGGTTTAACCAGGTGACTCCCCTGTTGGATCAGGTGACAGAACAGTTGCTGGGTCAGCACTTGCAGAGTTGGGGCCGGGACGTGCTTTACGAGGAAAGTTTGACGGTGACGGCTCAATTGCTGAAGTTAGCCAAACAGTAAAAACAAGTTCCGCAACAGGCAATGTATTAGTTAACATTCAGTGGGGCAGGCAATGCTGCCCTACTTTCTTCTTCTCTTTTCTTGTTTCTTATCTTTTCTGACTTCGCGCTCTTCGCGTCTTCGCGGTTGATTAAATAGATATTATTTGAGCAGCAATACTCCGATCAATTCTGATTCCAGAGAAATGATTAAACCGCAGAGAACACAGAGAACGCAGAGAGAGAACAGAGAGATGAATTAGATATCAGAATTTTATCAATTATCAATTGTCAGTATTTTTTATGACCAATCTAGAATTATGGCTTTAGTAATTGCTGGCGAACGCAGCGGGGCGGGAAAGACTACTGTAACGATCGCCCTTTTAGCTTATTTAATCCGCCGCGGCTTGAACGTGCAATCTTTTAAGGTTGGCCCGGATTACATCGATCCGATGTTTCACGCTTTTGTTACGGGCCGCCCCTGTCGGAATTTAGACGCGATATTAACGTCTGAATCTTACGTGCAAAAATGTTTTTACCGTCATATTCAAGATGTCGATTGTGCCTTGGTGGAAGGGGTAATGGGGCTATTTGATGGTGTGAGTCGAAGGAAGAAGGGTTCGGCAGCGGATTTTGTAACGGATGTAACGGATGTAACGGATGTTAAGAAGGCAGAAGGAAAAGAAGAGTTCAATTATGATTTTTCTTTTGCTTCTACGGCTCATGTTGCTTCTTTGCTGAATTTGCCGGTATTGTTAGCGATCGATTGCAGCAGGCTGTCTGGTTCTGTGGCTGCGATCGCCCACGGTTTTCGATCTTTTGATAAAAATCTTAATTTCGCGGGTTTGGTGTTGAATCGGGTGGCGAGCGATCGGCATTTGGAGCTGCTTACAGATGCTCTAAAACCGTTCAATTTACCTATTTTAGGGGTGCTGCGACGGGATGAGGCTGTGACTATTCCCGATCGGCATTTGGGGCTGATTCCTGCTGGGGAGTTGCCGAATCTTCATGCTGCGATCGATAAGTTGGCGGATTTAGCTGCTGTTAGTTTTGACTGGGAACAACTTTTGCCTTTGTTGGCTCCAACTGGAAACGGGGGGGGTGAGGGGTCTGAGCAACTTTCTGGTAGATACAGTCTCCCTTCGGGAATTGTAACTCAAAAAAATGATGTTGTCAAGACTTGGGAGGCAAAATTTGGAGTGAGGATTGCAGTTGCGCGCGATCGGGCTTTTAATTTTTACTATCAGGACAATCTTGATTTATTAGAAGAGTTGGGTGCGGAATTAGTATTTTGGAGCCCGCTTGACGATGCTGTTTTTCCCGACAGCGTGCAAGGATTGTATTTTGGCGGCGGTTTTCCCGAAGTGTTTGCGCGGGAATTGAGCGGTAATCTGGCAATTCGGGATGCGGTAAAAAGTGCGATCGCGGCGGGAATGCCGACTTATGCGGAGTGCGGGGGTTTGATGTACTTATGCGATTCTATTGTAGACTTCGAGGGCAATTCTTGGCAAGGGGTGGGTGTGTTGAAATCTAATGCTGAGATGGGGAAGCGCTTGACGCTGGGATATCGAGAAGCTGTGGCGGTGAGAGACAGTTGCGTGTTAGCTGCAGGAGATGGGGTTTGCGGGCATGAGTTTCACCGATCGCATTTGAGTGTAGAACCGAGTAATCCAGTTTATCACAGTTGGAGGTACGGCAAGCGGGGTGAAGTGGAGGCGGTTGGTGAAGGGTGGGGAGTTTATGAAGTTCATGCTTCTTATTTGCATTTGCATTGGGGGGCGAGGCCTGATATTCCGGTTCGGTTTTTGCAGCGGTGTGCTGATTTTGATTGTAAGGGTGTTTTGGGCGATCGAACTTAAATAATATTTTTTAACGAACCGCGAAGGCGCGAAGGGCGCTAAGGAAGAGATGAGAAAGGAAGAGAAGAGAGCAGTCTGCTAAGTTTGATTTTAAGGGTATTTTGGGCGATCGAGAAAGCGAACTTGATTTTTTTCTTTAACCGCAGAGGGCGCAGAGGGCGCAGAGAAGAGAAGAGAGGGGTTGCTGTATTAGAATGTTTTTGATGAAAGCAGGAGGGGCGTTGGGATTTATGAGTGAATTAATTTCGACTAAGCGGTTATTGGCGCAATGGATAACACCGGAGAATTTTCGGAGTTACGGTCAAGTTATTTCTGCTAGTTTTGATGGTAAGTGTTTCGATGCTGAGGATGCTCAGTTAAGTTTGCAAAATGGCATTCCTAGATTTTACATTATGCGGTTGCAAAGTAAGGGTCGCAAGTTTGGCAAAATTACGCGGCACGTTGAATGCACTCAGTGTTTGGGTTCTCTGGAGGGGAAGGATTGGTTGATGGCTGTTGCGCCTCCTGGGGATAGCGACAAACCTAGTTTGGAGGATATTGTTGCTTTTCGGATTCCGGGCAATTGTTTTATTAAGTTGAATGTGGGAACTTGGCACGCTGGGCCTTATTTTGATGCGGATTTTGTTGATTTTTACAATCTGGAATTGAGCGATACTAATGTAGTTGACCACTTCAGCTATGATTTTGTGAAACATCACAATCGGGAATTTGAGATTGTCTAATTTACCTTATATGATGCAATTAGGAGGCGCGTTCTGGTTCGGTATGTGATTTTTCGATGAAAGTTGCTGGCGGAAACTGAACCTGCTAAAATTTGTTTTTATTCTGTTTGACAAACAATATTTGAAGCTGTTAAATTGTGAATCAAGGTGCTATTCCCGATGAGAGTCCGAGAAATTTGCAGGAGCAACTGCTACTGCAAGATGCTAAGGCTGGTAATTGTAGAGCTATTCAAGGTGGGCCTGACGATATACTGGGGGATGTTTCCAGACTGGTTGCTCTTTATGGAGGGAATCCAGAAGACTGGTACAAAATAACCAGCATTCAGGCTTTTGTAATTAATGGAGCTTCCGTACAAGTCCACTGGTTTGAAAATGCGCCAAGTTTGCAACAAGTTGAATTAAAGTTCAAACGACAATATCCTAAAATAGCACCTCAGAATTTATAGGTAGACAAGTTATGATAATTCGCTGTATTGCTAACACTGGGGAACACTTACCGGAAAATTATATCGATCCGGCAAGAGGTTATACTAAAAAGATTGAATTGCCGTTGACAGTTGGCAAGGAATATGTTGTCTATGCTATCCGATCGTGGCAGGGAATAGTTTGGTACTATATTTGTGATGATAATTACAGCTATTATCCCATACAGACCCCTGCACCGCTGTTTGAAGTTGTTGACAGCCGAGTTTCTAAGTATTGGCGGTTTATGCTTAACCCGAATGGGGTGTTGAGGTTCGCGTTTGAACAGTGGTTTACCGATCCTTATTTTTATGATAAGCTGACAGACCAAGAAGAGGCGGAGGTTGAGATTTTTGAGAAGGTTAAGGAATTAATGGATGCTGAGGATTTCGATTTGCCTCCGCTGGATGTGGCTGTTGAGAAGTTGCGGGAAACTGTCAGTGTTTGAGTTGGGAATAGCGAAGGTTTATTTATGAGTTTTTTTGGCTTAAATAAAATACGTTTTTCAACAACAACATCTGAAACTGTTGCACTATGAATCAAGGTGCTATTCCAGATGAGGAACCGAGAAATTTACCGGAGCAATTGCTGCTGCAAGATGCTAAGGCTGGTAATTGCAAAGTAATTCGTCGTGGTACAGATAGATTGTTGGGGGATGTACCGAGACTTATTGCTGTTTATGGCGGGAATTCTGAAGATTGGGATAAAATGACAAGTATTGAGGCTTTTGAAATTAATGGAGCTTCCGTACAAGTCCATTGGTTTCGGAACAGTCAGACTTTTCAAGAGGTGGAGTTTAAGGGGCAGTATCCCAAAATTGCTCCTAAAAATCTGTAGGTAATCAAGTTATGAAAATTCGTTGTATTGCTAATAATGGTGAATCTCTCCCTGAAGAATATATAGATCCGCCACGAGGCTACACTAAAAAAATTAAGTTGGCACTAACAATAGACAAGGAGTATGTTGTTTATGCTATCCGAGAATGGAAAGGAACTATTTGGTACTATATCTGCGACGATATTTTTAGCTATTATCCAATGGAGAATCCGGCGCCGATGTTTGAAGTGGTTGATAGCAGAATTTCTAAGTATTGGCGGTTTGAACTTTCGCCCAATGGCTTGTTGATGATAGCGTTTGAGCAGTGGTTTACTGACCCTTATTTTTATGATAAGCTAACCGACCAGGAAGAGACGGAGGTTGAGATTTTTGAGAAGGTTAAGGAATTGATGGATGCTGAGGATTTTGATTTGCCGACCCTGGATGTGGCGGTTGAGAAGTTGCGGGAAACTGTTAGTGTTTGAGTCTGAAAACAGAAATCGTAATTTTTTTATTTACCACCTTGACTCACATACCTTGAAATGCTATTAAATAGGAAATAGCATAATTTTGTCAAAAAATGAACGAAAAAGTTGAAACCAATGATACCTATCAGATTCTAAACGGCGATGATGATGTCTTGTTATTGGGTCAAGCTACTTTTACGGTGCGTAGGTTGAAAGAGCTAGTCAGAAGCCAGCTTAATGAGATACTTGAAATTAATGGAGAAAGTAAATCTCGTCGGGAATCAATAAGGCGTTGGATGACCAACCTGCGGCTTAACGAAGAAACAATAATTAGCGGAGGAGATATAAACTGGAATTCCCCCAAACAAGGAATATATTGTCAACTTTTGAAAATAGGTTCCCAGGGTTGGCAAAAAGGAAAGATTAAAATAGAAATTTATCAAGATTTAAATTCTTGGGAAACGCAGACATCTATCAAGTTTTGTGCTGATGAACCGCTAGAGCAAAAATCGCCTTTAGATGATATCAGACAATCCGAGGAATACAAAAAACTGAGCAACAACTGACAGCCCGATCGCCCTTACCATACAATAATCGATCGCACACCGCCACACTTCTGGGGGAAAATATAAAAATGACAAATATAGAAGAATATGTTGATCGCACTGCCGAACTGATAAACTTGCCCTTAGACCCAGAACATCGGCCCGGTGTTGTGGTAAACTTCGAGAGGATAGTGGCGATCGCCCGACTCGTTACCGAATTTCCTTTGCCTCCAGAAGTAGAAGTCGCGCCGGTGTTTGAACCTTAAATTTTTAAGCGCAGATGAATGCAGGTGTTTTTTTAGATAAAGCTGATGCGGTTGCTACGGCGGCGGCGGTTAAAAGCGGTAAGGTGACAGCTACTGCGGCGGTAAGTGCTGCTTTGGAACGGATTGCTGTTGCCGATCGAGCTTTTAACTGTTTTACAAATGTTACTGCCGATCGCGCGATCGCAGATGCCGAAAAAATAGATAATGCGATCGCAAATAACGAAAATCCAGGCCCTTTAGCAGGTGTTCCCTTCGCCGTTAAAAACCTCTTCGACATCGGCGGAATTACTACTTTAGCAGGCTCTAAAATCAACGCTGACAATCCTCCGGCGGAGCGCGACGCGGCGGCGGTAGCTCGACTGCGACAAGCGGGTGCGGTGCTTGTAGGCACGCTCAACATGGATGAGTACGCCTACGGTTTTGTCACCGAAAACAGCCACTACGGGCCCACGCGCAATCCCCGCGATACTGCGCGCATCGCCGGCGGTTCGAGCGGCGGTTCGGCGGCGGCGGTGGCGGCGGGTTTGGTACCCGTTACTTTGGGTTCGGATACTAACGGTTCCATCCGCGTACCCGCTGCTTTGTGCGGTGTTTTTGGCTTGAAGCCTACTTACGGCCGTTTGTCAAGGGCTGGAACTTGTTTGTTTTCAAGCAGTTTGGATTGTGTGGGGCCGATCGGGCGATCGATCCGAGATATTGCCATGCTGTATGATATCTTGCAGGGCGCCGATGCTGATGACCCGGTTTGCACTCAACGCCCCCCGGAACTTTGTTCGCCGCAGTTAAATGGGGGAATTGAAGGATTGCGAATTGCTGTTGCTGGCGGGTATTTCGCTACAGGAGCTCAACCGGAAGCATTGGAGGCTGTAGAAATTGTGGCTCAGGCCTTGACAAATGTCCTTAATTGTGGTATTAGAGCGGAAAAAGCAACAATAAACCCCCCGAAAATTGGGGGGCTTGGAACTGTCAGCATTCCGGAATCCGATCGCGCCCGGGCTGCTGCATTTATCATTACCGCCTGCGAGGGGGCTTCCTGGCATTTAGATAATTTGCGATCGCGCCCTCAAGACTTCGATCCGGCGACGCGCGATCGTTTCTTGGCCGGAGCCCTGATCCCGGCGGCTTGGTACTTGCAAGCGCAGAGATTCAGACAGTGGTACCGCGATCGAATTCGGGAAATCTTCCAACACACAGATATCATTCTCGCACCCGCAACCCCGATAGCTGCCCCTTTAATTGGCGTCGAGAAAATGGTAATAGCCGGACAAGAAATCTTAGTGCGTCCCAATCTCGGACTGTTTACCCAACCTTTATCATTTATAGGCTTGCCGGTTCTTTGCGTACCCGTTCTTAGCGTGCCCGGCGCTTTGCCTTTGGGGGTACAAATCATTGGTGCTCCCTACAGCGAAGCGGTGATTCTCCGAGTCGCTGCGGTATTAGAAGCCCAAGGAATTGTATCTGCCGAATCAATAAGCCCCTAATTTTAGGGTTTGTTGTTGCGGTGGAAGCGTCTTTTAGTTCTTCTGGCAATCGCTTTGCGCTTTTGCTTTTCCAACGGAGTTTCAAAGTGGCGGTGCTTTCTCATGTCGGGGAAAATCCCTGCTTTGGAAACTTGTCGCTTGAACCGTCGCAGGGCTGACTCGATCCCTTCGTTTTCGCCGATTACAACTTGGGTCATTCTTTCTCCTTAGTGTTTGTCAGATCAAATTTTATGATATCAAGCTTTTTGGCAGCGCGATCGCCCAAAACCTCAAAATTATACCAGAAAATAGGTTCTTTATTCAGTTGACGGTTAATTGACTGCTGACCAACTGTCAACTGTCAACTGTCAACTGTCAACTGACCAACTGATTTTCTTGGCGCAGGTAAGCTTGAATAAACGGGTCTAATTCGCCGTTCATCACATCTTGGATCGCAGTTGTTTCCACTCCAGTCCGCACATCCTTGACCATTTGATAGGGGTGAAACACATAGTTGCGAATTTGCTGGCCCCAAGCCGCCTCTACCATGTCGCCGCGAATTTCGGCAATTTCCGAGGCCCGCTGTTCCTTTGCAATCACCAACAGCCTCGATTTGAGCAATGTCAGAGCTTTTTCTTTATTTTGCAACTGACTGCGTTCTTCGGTACAGCGCACGGCTAAACCGGTGGGAAGGTGAACGATGCGCACGGCCGTTTCTACCTTGTTAACATTTTGCCCGCCCTTGCCGCCAGCGCGGGAAGTGGTGATTTCGAGGTCTTTTTCGGGGATATCTAATTGTACGTTGCGATCGAGAATGGGCATGACTTCGACACCGGCAAAACTGGTTTGGCGCTTGTCGTTAGCGTTGAAAGGCGAAATTCTGACCAAGCGGTGAGTGCCTTTTTCCGATCGCAAATAACCGTAAGCGTAGCGGCCGGCAATTTCCAAAGTTACGGATTTAACACCCGCTTCTTCTCCCTCAGAGATTTCGTTTAAATGTACCTTGTAACCTTGACGTTCTCCCCAGCGCGTGTACATCCGCATCAGCATTTCGGCCCAATCTTGAGCGTCGGTACCGCCGGCACCTGCGTTAATTGTCAACACAGCGCCGCTTTGGTCGTAGGGTCCCGATAGCAACTGTTGCAGTTCCCAGGAGTCGAGGTCGCGGCTTAACTGAGAAAGACTCGATGTGGCTTCTTGAAATAGCGATTCATCGGCTTCTAACTCTAGCAATTCTAAGACTGCTCTAGCGTCTTCCAAACTCGTTTGCCAACCGTGATATTGCTCTAAATGAGATTTGAGGTCGTTAAGTTCTTGGAGAGTTTCTTGGGCTCGATCTTGGTCGTCCCAAAATTGCGGTTGAGCGGCAATTTGCTCTAAGTCTTGGATTTTGGCTGTGAGTGCGGGGATGTCAAAGATAGTCCTGAGTTTTACCCAGGCGATCGCACAATGTTTCGATGTTGTGTTTGATGTCTAGAACTTCCACTGTTAGTTCTCCTAGTTTTGGGGTGTTCGATCTATTATAGCTGAATTTGACATTTTTTAACAAAATGTTATTGTTTCTTCCCGATCATCTCATTTCCGGTTGCCTCGGTATTGTTCAGACAGTCAACAGTTAACTGTCAAGTGTTAACTGTTGACTGTTAACTTTTAACTCACTTATTAAATATACTGAGAACCCGTGGAATTGAAAGTTTTACCGCATTCGTGAGCGCAGACATCCAACCTTTTAGAACATGAAAAACTGGCGGTGAGGTCTTGGCGAAACCAATCTTTTTCGATCGCATCTTTCACCGATTGATTTTTGAGAGAATTAAAGCCCTCTCCGTACTTTTCAAGTAAAGCCAACATCTGCGGCCTGTAAGTATCGTTATAAACAGCGTATTTAGTATGGCTGACCCAACAGCAGGGCCAGAGTTCGGCTTCAAAGCTGATGAAAATATCTTTGCTAGCTTGAGTTTGACAGCTAATTTCTACATTGCGGTAGTAGTTGTTTAACCCTCCAAATGTTTCTACAGCTTGGATTAATTGGTCTCCCTGCGGATTTTGATATTGTTCCAGCGATGGGGGTTGCAGTTCTTTGGCGGCTGGTTTTGATGGGGCAGACTGAGGTGATTCTGGTGCTTGAGAGGCTTCGATAGCTATAGCTTGACACCAAGCATAATTTGCTTTTTCCGGTTGCCCCAACTGCGTCAAAACTTTAGCTAAGTTGCGATAAGCTCCGGCAAAATTGGGTTTAAGCTCGATCGCCTTTTGGTAATAAGCGCTAGCTGGCTGCCACTGTTGCTGTTGAGCGTAAAGACTGCCGACATTCGCATAAACTTCGGGAAAGTTCGGCTGAATTTGCAGTGCTTTTGCGTAACAGTCTGCTGCTGCTTGCATCCGTCCCAAACCTTGAAAAGCATTGCCTAGAGTTTTGCAGGCTGCTGCCAAATTCGGTTGAATTTTTAGGGCTTGCTGGCTGGCTGCGATCGCCTCTTTGAGCTGTCCTTGTCTCAAACAGTCCTCCGCTTGTCGGTGCAGCTCAACAGCCGTCTGTGCTTGATTTTGAGGGGCTGAGGTAGTTTTTGGTGGGTTGGGGCGATCGGTCTCGGCTTTCACCTGCAAGTTTACCGCCTGCTGTTGCTGTTGATTTGCGGACTCTTTGTTATAAAGTTCTTGTGCCACAAAACGAGAAGTTGCTTTCGGTACAAAATCAACAAATCCTAATTTTTCCGCTAAAGCGCGAGCTGATTCTACTTGATGTTGGTTGTGTTCAAAAATCAAGTAATGCCAGACAGCTTTTCCGCCAGCTTGGATGAAGGAATTAACCGACTGCATTATCCTGTCCCAGTTGGTATTTTGGCGGTAAATGCTGTTAGTATCAGCCAAGCCGTCGATACTAAAAATTACGCTGTCCTGTTCTCCTGTCATCGCTTTTGCCAGTGCTTGCCACCAGTCGGGGTTGCGCCCGCTACCGTTTGTGTACAGGCCGATATGAGGAACTCCCATGCGGTGCCAATATTCGATCGCGGGAATTGTGGTATTGCTAGTCATAGCATCGCCGTAGTTGCCGCACATATAGACCAAATCCAACTGAGAGCAAAACTGCTTGGGGAAAATTCTCTCAATATCCTGCATCTTCAATTCTGCCGCCGGCAAAATCGGGTTGTCGGTGCGGGGACACTGCGGGCAAGCTGCATTGCACCTGGAGGTAATTTCGACGCTGACTCTTCTGATATCTTCATATTTTAAGTACATGAGTTTTATGCTATCGATCGTTTGTGAATGCTGACAGCATACGCGACGATCGCAATCTTGGTTCCTCAACTTAATAAAAATAAAAAACCGCGACTCGATCGAGTCGCGGTTTTGCAAATACAGTTTAGATTAATCGCGGCCGTTGAGAGCAATCAGCAGGCGCAGAATGAAGATAAACAAGTTGATGTAAGTCAAGTACATCGACAAAGCAGCGGGCAAATACTGGTCGTCGCGGTAGCTGCGGGGCAGAATGTAAAAGTCTACAATTGCAGCGCCGGCGAACAGAAATACACCGATGCCGGAAATGCCAATTTCCAGCCAAGTTGGGGTGTAGACGCCGAATAGAGATAGCAGAAATTGACCGACAACGACGACTAACAAAGCAATGACACCCAAACTGATAGTTTTGGTGAGGGCCATGCCGTCTGTTTCAGACAAGTTGGAACCGATTTGGCGGGCGGCGATGAAAGTAATGCCGCAGCCGAGGGCTGCAAAACCGATGCCGGAGATGCCGACGCCTTGGGTTCTGAGGGCTGTAAATACCAATCCGCTGAGGGTGTAGCCGGAAAGCAGGCTGTAGGTGGCCAGCAAAGGCAAGGCGGTATTTTTGTTGCCTTGTTCGGCGGCACCGCGAGCGACAAAGAATAGAATTAATTCTAGGACGATCGCGCCGATGAATGTAGGAAAGAAGATTCCGGGATAGTTGCGGATCACTCCGAGGCCGCCGTAGGCGCCGACAGCAGTTAAGACAAGTCCTCCGCCCACGAAGGGGAGAGCGTTGGCGATGACGTTAGGGCCTACCAGGGCTTGGTTTTTGGCCTCGCGCACGGCTTGGCGGAAATTGCTGGTGTTACTCACGAGGATTTACCTAATTTTGGCTGAGAGTTTCTATCTCTATTTTGACAGCTTTACAGTCTGCTGACAAAACCTGGAATAGTTTAAAGATTTGATAAAGAACGGGGGCGAGATCGCTCTCAAGCAGAGAGCGATTGTTTATAATCGACTGCGTACAGGCTTTGCTGTCTCGCTGCCGGGCGGGGAGCTGCACTGTTTAATAGGATTGTTTGAGGCTGCAGGGCGATTCTTTAGCTTAATTAGCAGGGTGATGTCAAGGTCGATCGAATTGCAGATAGCGCCCGGTCAATCAATCTGGGATTTGGGATTTACAATTGGGGATTGAAGAGTCTATGCTTGAGACTCCTGCCGCAGTTGATTGGGGGTTTTTGATTTGGGAGGCGAGTTGAAACTACCGACAGCAAAACCCAGCAATCTCAAATCTGAAATCGGTTGGGTTGGTTGTTAAAGTAGCTGAGACAGGGAATGCTCAAAAAATTAACATCGAGAGTTCTAACTCGTACCGACAAAATGCTAAATAGGTAATGTCTAATGCCTACCTTTTTCGATCGCAAATTATTGCCGCGTGCAGCCGGAATTTTATTGGCTGCGGTCGCCGTTATTTCCGGCGGTGAAGCTGCCGCTGCTGCTAATGTTGAAACCGTTCCTACCGCTGCTTCCCGGCCGGGAGCGGAAAATTTGCTGCTGGCTCAAATCGGTCAACCGCCCCGAGGTAAAACTTCTCCAAGTCCGAGCCCGGGAGCAGCAGTCAGACAAGTGCCTTTGCCGGTGAAAATTCCCGAGCCTTCGACGGTGGTGGGGTTGGGTTTAGTTGCGGGTTCGCTGGCGGTGACTCGCCGGGGCAGATGGAAAAATTAGACTTTGGGCAAAAAGTCTAATTTTGGGATGTTTAACCGCAGATGAATGCGGATAAATACCGATAGCGAGATTTTAGCCGATCGCGTCGCGCAGGGCATTTTTAGTCATGGCTGCGATCGACTGCTCGGTAGCTTTGGGCAAATGATAGTAGGTGCCTCCAGCAATCTTGGCCAACTCCTTCGCAAACCCAGTCGAAATAAATTTGCTCTCGGTATCAATCACGAGCAACTGCATTCCCAAACCGCGAATTTTAGCAGCAATTTCTAACAATTCAGCTTTAATATCCGGCTTTTCGCCATCTTCAACCGGTTCGCCCAAAGAACGAGCCAGGGGAATATTGCCGCGCCCGTCGGTAATAGCGACAATCGCAACTTGACCGATATCTCCAGACTGCCGCGCGTTGACTCCCACGCGCACGGCTTGGGTCAAACCGTGGGCCAGGGGAGAACCGCCGCCGCAGGGGAGCCGTTCCAAACGCTTGCGGGCCAATGCTATCGAGCGCGTGGGCGGTAGCAGCACTTCTGCTTGTTCTCCGCGAAACGGAATCAGAGCAATTTGGTCGCGGCTTTGATAGGCTTCCGTGAGTAGCTGCATGACTGCGCCTTTCGCCGACTGCATCCGGTTGAGGGCCATCGAACCCGAAGCATCGACCACAAATACGACTAAAGCGCCGGCTTTTCTGGCTAATCGCTTCGCCCGAATGTCTCCCTGTTCGACAAATACGCGGCGCTCACCCCCCCCTTGCCCCCCCTTAG
>JAUBOG010000663.1:0-3038 GCA_036700105.1 Microcoleus occultus BM001215583 | reverse complement strand
AGGACACGGCAGTGCCGTGTCCCTACAATTCATCTGGCGTAGGGACACGGCACTGCCGTGTCGAAAGCTTATCATTCCGGCGCAGCCGGAATTGATATCACCGGTTTCTCGTCCATGCCACAATAAACGTCAAATTTGCAGGATATAGTGACTGATGATTTTTTTGAGTTCTTCAGGAGCTTCTATGGCGATCGCGGCTCCTAAATCGGGACGAACAACCCACCACCAAACTAATGTTTCTAAGTGATTGGGGGGGTCATCGTTGGGGCACCATTCAATAGTATTTTCATTGACACCAATAATATTGGCACAAAGATCGTTGGCAATGGCAACGCGACCGTCTAGTTTTTCAAACTGTACGATGTCTTGCCAGGGAATTTTATGGGGAATAGAATTGAGAATTGATTGAATATCTAGAGTCAGCATTAAACTGTACCTCCAAAAGCTCTAATAACTCTAATGCCAAAGTCTTGTTGTTCTTCAAAAGATTGAGTGCCGAGCCATGCTCTTACTGTGAGAGTGTCTGTACCCGTTAATTCCGGTTGGACGGAATTGTATAAATTAGTAATTTCCTGATGAATTGATCCCGTACCGTGTTCGAGTCGGATGAGATTGCCTGTATTGTGTATTGCTTCTGCTCCAAATTTCTGTAAATTTGATGTTGTTTGCCCAACTATATGATGCCACGCTAACCCCGCTCCTGCCACACCCATCCTTTTTTTGAATTCACCAAAAGTTTGAAAGCCTTGTCCCGGTATTGTTGGTGGGATGACTGTCCTCAATCCTAGTTCTCTAGCTATTCGTCGAGCTATTTATCGTCTAGTTTCGTCTGTCATTAATGTGAATTAGCTTGCACTGCTTTGATTTAATCCTAACATTTAATAAGTTTTGTTGAAAAAGCCGCAGCACGGGCTCGCCGGGCGATCGCCGATCGCCCGTTACCCTCTTCTTGCAAAAGACGATCGAACTTTCGCCGCCAAAGCAGCGAACTTTGACTCCTAGGCCAACAGCAGGTGCAATTGCCAGCTATATTGACTAAGTGGCTAGTAGAAAAGATAAAGGTACGAGCATGGCATCCATCCGCGAGTTGCACCGACAACTGGTCAATAAAGAACGCTCGGCTGTGGAAATTACTCAGGAAGCATTAGACCGAATTACCCAGCTAGAGCCGAAGTTGAAAAGCTTTCTGTGCGTGACGGCAGACAGCGCCTTGGCGCAGGCCCACAAAGTGGATGCCCAAATCGCAGCAGGCGAGAAAATTGGGCTGTTGGCCGGCATCCCGATCGCCGTTAAAGACAATATGTGTACCGAGGGGATTCCCACAACCTGCGCCTCTCGGATTTTGGAGAATTTTGTGCCTCCCTACGATGCAACCGTCGTGTCGAAACTCCACGCAGCCGGTGCGGTGATTGTCGGTAAAGCGAATATGGACGAGTTTGCAATGGGGAGCTCGACAGAAACTTCTGCTTATCAAGTTACGGCGAATCCTTGGGACTTGGAGCGCGTGCCCGGAGGCTCTTCTGGCGGTTCTGCAGCAGCCGTAGCCGCCGGAGAATGCGTCGCGAGCTTGGGTTCGGATACTGGGGGTTCGATCCGCCAACCAGCTTCGTTTTGCGGCTTGGTGGGGCTGAAACCGACCTATGGGTTGGTTTCTCGCTACGGTTTGGTGGCCTATGCTTCTTCTCTGGATCAAATCGGGCCCTTTGGCCGGAGTGTTGAGGATACGGCGATTTTGTTGGGGGCCGTCGCCGGTTACGATGCGAGAGATTCCACGAGTCTTAATATCCCCATTCCTGACTACGCTCAAGCTTTAAAACCCAGTTTGCGACCCAAAGGTCAGATTAGAATAGGGGTAATTAAAGAAACTTTTGGTGTTGGGTTGGACTCGGCGGTTAAAGATGCCGTTACTAAGGCGATCGAACAATTTCAACAATTGGGCGCAGAAATTCAAGTCGTTTCTTGTCCCCGGTTCCGCTACGGTTTGCCCACTTACTACATTATTGCTCCTTCGGAAGCTTCGGCAAATTTGGCGCGGTACGATGGAGTTAAGTACGGTTTCCGCTCGCCAGATTCCGATAATCTTTTGGATATGTATGCCAAAACTCGCTCTCAAGGATTCGGTGCGGAAGTTAAACGCCGGATTGCGATCGGCACTTACGTGCTGTCTGCCGGATATTACGATGCCTATTATCTGAAAGCTCAAAAAGTTCGGACTTTGATTAAAGAAGACTTTGAAAAAGCTTTTTCTCAAGTTGATGTTTTGGTCTGTCCCACTGCTCCGACTACGGCTTTTAAGGCAGGCGAAAAAATTGACGATCCGCTGAGTATGTATTTGTCAGATTTGATGACTATTCCGGTGAATCTTGCTGGTTTGCCAGCCTTGAGTTTGCCCTGCGGATTTGATGATAAAGGACTGCCGGTGGGCATACAGTTGATCGGCAATCTTTTGCAAGAATCTCGGCTGTTTCAAGTGGCTCACGCCTACGAACAGTCAACGAACTGGCACTTGCGCCGCCCAGCACTGGATTGATTTTTGAAATTCGGCGGAACGCTGCGGCGGAAGTTAGTAATCGATCGAAAGCTAATTGTGCGAATTAATCATTTGCCCTTAGCTTTTGACCGATCTCTAGTTTCCCGCGCGTCCTATTTTCTATGAACAAGTTGCTGGTATTTCTTTTTTCTAAATCGCTCATAACTTTTGGGATGCTTTTGGCGATCGGTTATTCTGCTGGTTGTGTATTTCTATTTGCAGCGCAAGGTAAGTTTATCTTTTTTCCGGCGCGGGCGATCGCAACTACTCCAAAAGATTTTCAGTTGAAATATCAAGATGTGTGGCTGCCAATTCCAGCTAAAACGGGTGCGGCGGAAAGCGTGCACGGCTGGTGGATTCCGGCCTCGGATACCGCCCCCAGCCCCCCCTTGGTAAGGGGGGGAGCAAGAGAGTCGGATATTCCCCGGAAAGCAAGAAAGACAGAGGCTGTTCCCTCTGTTAACACCGGAGACTCGGATACCCCCCCCAGCCCCCCCTTGCCAAGGGG
>JAUBOG010000662.1:0-3039 GCA_036700105.1 Microcoleus occultus BM001215583 | reverse complement strand
TTTGACCAAGTTCTTGTCCCCCCCTTCTTAAGGGGGGCTAGGGGGGATCGGATTCTACGGGGCCTCATAAAAAATTGGTATTACAGCACGTCAGCAAAAGCCGGACGCAAACGCCGGTAAACTGCAAAACCCCCACAAAATACAGCAGCAGAAATTAAGGTGGCGACACCCCATTCGCCCCAGTGCTTGACTTCTCCAAGCAGTATCAGGTCTCGGTAAACCTCGGAGATGGCGGCCATTGGATTCAGCCAAAATATCCACGCTCGCCACTCTTCGGGGATGATTGATGCTGGATAGACGATCGGCGTCAAATAAAACCAAAAATTTAGAATAACACCTAATGTCTGAGGAATGTCTCGCAAAAACACCGTCAAGCCCGCTGTCAAATATCCCAAGCCAGCAGTGATCAGCAATTGAGGCACCCACACCAGCGGCAGCAAACATAAAGTAGCGTTGAGCTTTTGTGAGGAGACTGCTACTATGACAATCAAAGCTGCTAAACCGAGAGAACTTTCAATAAAAGCTGTCAAAATCGGTACTAGCGGCAGCAAACCGAGGGGAAATACCACTTTTTTGACTAAATTCGGCTGCCCCACCACCGATACTCCCGACTTGATCAAACCGCTGGTGAAGGCACTCCAAGGCAGCAAACCTGCAAACAGCCAGACTCCAAATGTAATGTCGCTGTTTTCGGGGAAGCCTGCAAGGCTGAGCTTTACCTTGAGGACGATCGAGAATACGTATGTGTAAATCACCAACTGCGATAGCTGATTCAGCAGCGGCCACAAATTGCCGAGAATCGAGCCTTTGTATTGAGCTTCCAAGTCTCGGCGCACCAATGTTGCCAGCAGATTCAGATTCGCCCACTGCCGCTGGCTAGTTGCGGGCAGCCTGCCCCGGGCCGATCGGGCTTTTCGGGCAACTTCTTTCACCGTTCTCTGCAATTTTTTCGCCCTCGTTCACTACCTTCACACCTAAATCAACTCAAGCTACAGTTGTGCAGCTTTTGCTAAACCGCAATTATTCCACAGCCGGGCCGCTTCGATCAAGCATCTGTCACCCCGGCTTCGGCTTCTGCCGGAGAAAGCGCTTGACTTTTTCCCTCTTGCTTGTTCCTTCGGAGGTTATCTTAGCCGATCGCCGATCGCACTGCCGAACCGATCGCTAGTTTTTGCTCGCCGTCGTAGCCCCACCGCACAAAAAATTCCTCGTACTCGCCCTCACCACTCTCCAAACTTGCTAGCATTTGCGACGCTATAGTTTGACAGGCCGGCAGTTGCAGCATTTGAATTAAATGGCGCGATCGCTCCAAAACTCTAGCAGACCCGGCCGCCATTTCCGCGCTTTGATGGCGCGAATGATGCACGACCATTGCCGCCGACATCGCCAAATTTTTCACCAGCAGTTCTGCTACGATCTCAGGAGCCGATCGCAGCGCCTCGACTACTCCGGGTGACGGTCGATCTGCCTCCGGTCGATCGTCCGTCAGATAGGTGACAAAAAACCCCCTAGCGCCGTTCTGCGTTTTCACCAGAGAAGCCACTGCTTGCTCGATAAGAGGCTGTGAAAGCCGATCGGCTTCAATTTCGGACAATAAAGATTGAGTCAGCTCGATCGCCCCCTCAAAAGTTATGCTTTCCGATGCTAATAAAGAAGATGGAATACTCATCGCCAGTTCAATAATTCTAAAAATTCTGCTAATAATTGTAAACAATTCCCGCTGCCCGATCGCAAACAAACATGGCAATTATCTCCTCCAAACAACAGCCCCCCGATCCAAATCTACCCGAAGACATAGCCCCAGCCCCCCGCAAACAAGCCGCCAAACCCAAGACGGAATCTTTGCTAGAATCCCAAGAACTACCCGACGAAATCAACAGCAAACAAGACGACAAAATCCGACCCCAGCGTTTAGCTGAATACATCGGTCAAAAAGACTTGAGAGAAGTTTTGGCGATCGCAATTGCAGCAGCCAAATCTCGCGGCGAACCGATGGATCACCTGTTGCTGTACGGCCCGCCAGGGTTGGGCAAAACCACAATGTCGCTAATTCTAGCAGCAGAAATGGAAGTTGAATGCAAAATCACCACAGCCCCCGCCCTAGAAAAACCGCGAGATATTGTCGGATTGCTGATCAACCTCAAAGCAGGCGACGTACTGTTTATCGACGAAATTCACCGCCTATCTAAAGTTACAGAAGAAATCCTCTATCCGGCGATGGAAGACTGCCGCTTAGACATTACGATCGGTCAAGGAAAAACCGCCAAAATCCGCAGCATTCCCCTGAAACCCTTTACCTTAGTAGGCGCAACCACAAAAGTCGGATCGCTGACATCTCCATTGCGCGATCGTTTCGGCTTAATCCAAAGATTGCGCTACTACGAAATAGACGAACTCAGTTTAATTGTCCAAAGAACCGCCCAAGTTCTAGACACAGAAATTACCGCAGAAGGAGCCGCAGAAATCGCCCGCCGAGCTCGCGGAACCCCCCGGATTGCTAACCGCTTGCTGCGGCGAGTTAGAGACTACAGCCAAGTCAAAAACTTAAAGCCAATTGATGCCGAAGTCGCCTCGCTCGCCCTGGAATTATTCAACGTCGATCCGCTAGGTTTAGATTGGACAGATCGGCGGATTTTGACAGCAATGATTGAAAACTTTAACGGCGGCCCGGTTGGTTTAGAAACCCTCGCAGCTTCCACTGGAGAAGACACTCAAACCATTGAGGATGTATACGAACCGTACTTGATGCAAATCGGATTTTTGCAGCGGACAAATCGGGGTAGAATCGTAACTCTTGCTGCTCGAAAACATCTCGGTTTTTTTGACTAATAAATTGGGGAATTGGTAATTGGTAGTAGGTAGCAGCCGGAATGATATAGAGGACACGGCTTGGCCTTAGTCCCTACCGCGATCGATTGTAGGGACACTCCGAGAGCCCATAGGTGTCAACTTAAGCCTGAAACCTTTGAGAAATCTGGGTTTTACCCCAAGTCTAGATCCCCCTAAATCCCCCTTAAGAAGGGGGACTTTGAGAAGACT
>JAUBOG010000661.1:0-3049 GCA_036700105.1 Microcoleus occultus BM001215583 | reverse complement strand
TCGGTTTCACCGGCCCCATGCTTCTAGTGAAGTGTAGGGACACGGCTGTGCCGTGTCCCTACGGGGAGTTAAGTTTACTCGGAAAATTCTCGCAATGCTGGAATTAAATACTGTGTCAAAGTAAAGGCATCTACTCCTAATTCCGTCCGTTCTTCGGCGGCCGCGATTGCGGCTCTAGCGTGCCACCAAACTGCTGTTGCTGCAACCGATTCTGCAGGGGATTTGCGGGCGATCCTCTTCGAGGGCTTCGCTAACGCACTTGCGAGCAGTCCCCCCAACAAGCCTGTCAAAACGTCGCCGCTGCCGCCTCTGGCGAGGGCTGGGGTGCTTTCGGGATTGACGTAGGTGACGGTACGTGAAGTGCAGCTATCCTGCCAACTTATGCAAACTCTGGCTCCTTTGAGCAATACTGTTGCACCGCAAAGCTCAGCCGCCGCCTTGGTTGCGGCAATTCGATCGCCCATTTGGCCGCCTAATTCGGGAAACAAACGCTTGAATTCCCCCGGGTGAGGCGTGATAATCGTCAGTGCGGGGCGTTCCGACAAAATCGGAACTGTGCCGAGTTGAGCGAGAATATTCAAACCGTCAGCATCTAAAACCAGAGGTCGATCGCACTCCAGTACAGATTCTACAGCGATTGCCGCCTCCAATGTCAGACCTGGCCCAGCCGCGATCGCATCGTAGCTGCTCAAATCGATCGATACCGGCAACTCGCTAATTGCACCGCTGTGGGTTTCGGGACATCCTATAACTAAAGCCTCTGGCAAATGACTGCTCAACATCGGTTTAATCGATTCAGGAACCGCAATTGACAGCATTCCCACACCGCTAGCCCTTGCTCCCAATGCTGCCAAAATTGCGGCTCCGGTGTAGCGGCCCGAACCTGCAATAATTAGTAAATGACCGTTGGTGTATTTGTGCGAAATTGGCGATCGGGGCAAGGGCAAATGCTCGATTGCCGATTGTTTGGTAATCCGCTGTACTGCCGGCGGATCGCCCAAAATAGCTGCAATATCTGCGGCCGGAATATCAAAATCAATTAATTCTGAAGTGCCGATATATTCTAAGGCTCCATCTTGCAGAAATGCCATCTTCCACAAACCCAAACACAACGTATGTTTTGCTCGGATTGCCGTCCCCAAAACTGCTCCGGTATCTGTATGAATTCCCGACGGAATGTCAATGCTGAAAACAGGTATGTTTAAATTATTTATTTCATCAATAGCGGCGGCTGTAGGGTTAGTAATTTCTCGTTCCAATCCAAAGCCAAATAAACCATCTATCAGCAAATCGCAGTTTTTCAGCGCTTCAACTTTGTCACAAAATGGAATATTTAAAGAACGCGCATAATCAGCGTGATTTTTTGTGAGTTCTTTTAGTTTAGAAAACGCACAGTAAATAATTACTGGGAATCCTTGAAAGTGCAATTCCCGCGCCGCAACCAAAGCATCGCCGCCGTTGTGTCCCGGCCCGACCAACACGCCGATAACTGGCAATTGTTGCTTCTTAACAATCTTTTTCCCTTCTCCCCTCTTCCTTCTATCCGTTACATCCGTTACATCCGTTAAATCCGTTATACAATCCGTTGCCGAACTTCCTCCTTCCTTCAAAAGCTCCTGAATGCGTGCGGCAATCAGTCCGGCGACTTTTTCCATTAAAGCTGCTACGGGCATTCCAGCGGCAAAGATTCTCGTTTCTATTTGCCGCATTTGGTCGGCGGTGACAACAAATTTTTGCAGAGTCATAATTAGTGCTAAAATTTCAGCTAACAGCAGCAGTACCAGCTTGTAGTATTCTTGTGGTATAATAAATTAGCTCGATCGAACGAAGTAACAGTAAAATAGCAATTTCTCTCAGAACCATGAACAAGATTGTTGTAGGCCTCTCCGGCGGGGTCGATAGTTCCGCAGCAGCCGCAATTTTACACCATCAGGGATATGAAGTGGTGGGTTTAACGCTGTGGCTGATGAAGGGCAAAGGTCAGTGCTGCTCTGAGGGAATGGTCGATGCCGCTAAAATTTGCGAAGATTTGGGCGTTCCCCACCACATTGTTGACAGCCGCGAAGTCTTTCAAGCAAGTATTGTCGATTATTTGGTGGAGGGTTACAGCGCAGGAATTACGCCTCTGCCTTGTTCGCAGTGCAATAAAACGGTGAAGTTCGGGCCGATGCTCGAGTATGCTCGCCAAGAATTGGGAATAGAAAAGATTGCTACGGGGCACTACGCCCGCATTAAGCATGATACAGATACGGGTCGCTATCAGTTGCTCCGGGCGATCGACCCTGCAAAAGATCAGTCTTATTTCTTGTACGATTTAACACAAGATTTATTGGCGGGTACGGAGTTTCCTTTGGGGGAAATTACCAAGGCCCAAACTCGCAAAATTGCGGCGGAATTTAACTTGACAACTGCTGACAAGCCGGAAAGTCAAGATTTGTGCTTGGTGGAAAGTAACGGTTCGATGCGGGCGTTTCTGGACAAGTACATCGCGCCGCAAAAGGGTGACATTGTTGACAAGTCCGGCCAAGTGCTCGGACAGCACGACGGCGTGCACCACTACACCATCGGCCAGCGGAAGGGACTCGGGATTGCTGCACCGGAACCGCTGTACGTGATTGAACTCGATGCTGCTGGCAATCGGGTAATTGTGGGCGATCGACAGTTGGCAGTAGAATCTGAGTGTACGGTGCAGAAAGTAAATTGGGTTTCTGTGGCTGCACCGACGGCTCCGATTCGGGCTTGCGTGCAGATTCGCTATCGATCGCAACCCGTCCCCGCTACAATAATTCCTGTAGAACCCTCCCCAGCAGACTCTAAGCCCAGCGGTACAAGAGTCAAGTTGATTTTTGACGAACCGCAGTTGAGCATTACCCCAGGACAAGCCGCTGTTTGGTATGACGGAGATGTGCTGTTGGGCGGCGGCATCATCGAAAAATAGTCATTAGTTATTAGTTAGAAGTCATTAGTTTTTGGTAAAGACACAGCAGTTATACAAATTTAATGTGAAGTTGCACATATCTCGATCCCCCTAAATCCCCCTTAAGAAGGG
>JAUBOG010000660.1:0-3059 GCA_036700105.1 Microcoleus occultus BM001215583 | reverse complement strand
GTGACTTGATACTGAAAGTCCAAGCTTTTTCGCAAATCGCGCAGGGTTTGAACATGGCACACTATGAGTGTTTGTGTAAAAGTTTACCATTCTGTCTACTTAGTTGCTAGCGAAGGACTTTCTCAGTAGTTTAACTCACGTCGGTGACTGCTGAGGCATCCAATTCGCCCAATCTTGCGGTTTTAAGAACTTTGAGTAGAGTTCAGCTTCTGGAGAGTTGGGTTCTGGCTCGAAGCAATATTCCCAGCGTACCAGAGGTGGCAGGGACATCAGAATCGATTCGGTGCGTCCGTTGGTCTGCAAGCCAAAGGTCGTGCCCCGATCGTACACTAAGTTAAATTCAACGTAACGGCCGCGGCGGTAAAGTTGGAAATCGCGCTGGCGATCGCCGTATGCTTGGCGCTGGCGCTTTTCCACAATTGGGGTGTAAGCCGGCAAAAATGCGCGGCCGCAGTCCTGTACGAAGGCGAACAGCGACTCCCAACTCCTAGGTTCCGGCATCCCGATATTGTTGCTGCACTCAGCGGCTTTTCCCTTGACATTGTGGTCGCGGTAAAGCGGGGCTTGAGCGCTTTGGTAGTCAAAAAACAGGCCGCCCACGCCGCGAGTTTCTTGGCGGTGCGGGAGGTAGAAATATTCGTCGCACCAGAGTTTAAATGTCGGATAATATCCGGGATGGTGGCGATCGCAAGCTGCTTTCAGAGTTTTGTGAAAATGAGCTGCATCCTCAGCAAACGGGTAATAAGGCGTCAAATCGACACCGCCACCAAACCACCAAATCGGGCCCGCTTCAAAATAACGGTAATTCAGGTGAACCGTAGGCAAGTAGGGATTGCGGGGGTGCAGCACCATCGAAGTACCAGTGGCGTAGAAATCGTGACCGGCCGCTTCTGGGTGCTTGGCAAGAATCAAAGCAGGCAAACTTTCGCCCCAAACTTGGGAAAAATTGACTCCGCCTTGTTCAAACACATTGCCTTCGCGCATAACGCGAGAACGTCCGCCCCCGCCTTCGGAGCGTTCCCAAGAGTCCTCTTTAAATTTGCCGCCGCCATCAAGCTGTTCGAGGGCTTGACAAATTTCGTCTTGTAGGCTTTTCATAAATTGGCTGACTCTAGCTCTAGAGTCAGCGGGCGGCAAAAACGGAGAAGTCGTGGTTTTAAGTGTTGTAGAAACTGTCATAAAATTTTCTGTTGTCAGATTTGAATCTTAGATGGGTGATGATTGCCAAATCCAGTCGCCATGTAATTATGCCACCGCAGGTCTGCAAATGATCGCTATGAAGTTACATTAAAAAATAGTAATAAAAATATACTTAAACTTGCGATCGAACATTCGCTGACACAATTGCAGAGCTATGGTGGAGAACACAATGCCCAATACACTCGATATTAGTTCAGTCTTAGAAATCCTGCGACCCGTGCAAGACCCCGAACTGCAAAAAAGTTTGGTGGAATTGAACATGATTCGTAACATTAAAATTGAAGGCGGAGTCGTCAGTTTTACTTTAGTGCTGACAACGCCTGCTTGCCCGCTGCGAGAGTTTATTGTCGAAGATTGCCAAAAAGCGGTCAAACAGTTACCAGGAGTGGAAAAAGTGACTGTGGAGGTGACAGCCGAGACTCCCCAGCAGAAGGGAGTGGTCGATCGGCAAGGCATAGAAGGCGTTAAAAATATTATCGCCATTTCCAGCGGCAAAGGCGGCGTCGGCAAAAGCACGGTAGCCGTGAATGTGGCTGTAGCCCTGGCGCAAACCGGCGCAAAGGTGGGTTTGCTGGATGCCGATATCTATGGGCCCAACGACCCAAATATGTTGGGTTTGGGGGACGCGAAAGTGATGGTTAGGGACGGAAAAAGCGGGGAAAGCCTCGAACCCGCCTTTAATTACGGCGTCAAATTGGTGTCGATGGCGTTTTTAATTGAGAAAGACCAGCCTGTAATTTGGCGCGGGCCGATGTTGAATGGGATTATCCGGCAGTTTCTGTATCAGGTGAATTGGGGCGATTTAGATTATCTGATTGTCGATATGCCTCCGGGTACTGGAGACGCGCAGTTGACGATGGCGCAAGCGGTGCCGATGGCGGGTGTGGTGATTGTGACGACGCCGCAGACGGTGGCTTTGTTGGACTCCCGCAAGGGCTTGAAGATGTTCCAGCAGTTGGGAGTCTCGGTGTTGGGAATTGTGGAAAACATGAGCTATTTTGTGCCGCCGGATATGCCTGACAAGCAATACGATATTTTCGGTTCCGGCGGCGGGGAAAAAACGGCGGCGGAGTTGGGAGTGCCGCTGTTAGGCCGCATTCCACTGGAAATTCCGCTGCGGGAAGGTGGCGATTCGGGCGTGCCGATCGTCGTGGGACAACCGGGTTCTGCTTCGGCGAGGGAGTTGCGGGCGATCGCGGGCAGGATTGCTGGTAAAGTTTCCGTAGCAGCCCTAGCCTAAATTACATTGAAATTAAGATTACCCGAAATCAGGAGACGGCAGTGCCGTGTCCCTACCTAATTATTTTGAAGTAGGGACACGGCATTGCCGTCTCCGAACTCGATCGCCAAAAAACAGTAAACTATAAACAGCAAACATAAAATTCAAACAATTATGATTTTTCCTGGTTCGGCAGTTCGAGTTAAAGATAAGGGCGAGATTTACTACGCTTTTCAAGGACAAGTCCAGCGAGTTACCGACGGGAAAGTCGCCGTACTATTTGAAGGTGGCAATTGGGACAAGTTGATTACTTTCCGCCTGTCGCAGTTGGAACTTGTCGATGCTACGGCTGGCCGCACCAAGTAGTCATTAGTCATTAGTCATTGGTCATTAGTCAGTTGTTATGGGTGCATCTGTGTTTTGTAAGTATATTCGTAGGGGCGAAGCATTCCGGCAGTAAATCTCTGGTAATTACTAATAAATTATCTACCGGAATGCTTCGCCCTCACAAAATTGAGATGCACCCGTTATTAGTTATTAGTTATTAGTAGCCACTAACAAATAACCAAATAACCAAATGTCAACTGTCAACTGTCAACTGTCAACTGTCAACTGTCAACTGTCAACTGTCAACTGTCAA
>JAUBOG010000659.1:0-3066 GCA_036700105.1 Microcoleus occultus BM001215583 | reverse complement strand
GAACTCGCGGGGAGGGTTGGGGTGGGGTGCATTATATTTTTGCAAGAGTTCTATTCAAGCCGAACCCGCTAAAACTGTGAAAAAGATTTGCCCCGTCTCCCGACAAACTGCCGCCGTCGATATCGTAGTTTTGATATCGTAGCATTTGCCGCTGGGGGTGACAGCAGTGCCCGTACCGTCCGCAGCAGGCACTATTGGCTGCGATCGCGCGAAACCATTAAAAATTAACAAAGAAAACGGACAAATAAATAGCCCGACCTTTTTAATTTTTAAGCTGGCATTTTTCAGGGCGGCAAAGTTCGATCGCAATTTACCTCAATTATCGCACCCGCAAACAACTTAACCTCTAAATGACAAATTAATTCCCTCATGACAACTCCCAAAATCAAAAGCTTGTACACAGACGGCGCTTGTTCTGGCAACCCAGGCCCGGGCGGCTGGGGCGCAGTAGTTTGTTTCGCCGACGGCAACTGTCACGAACTCGGAGGTGCAGACCCCCAAAGCACCAACAACCGCATGGAAATGCAGGCTGCAGTCGCCGCCCTGGAATTTTTTGCCAATTCCGGTCAAAGGGAACCAGTCACCCTTTACACCGACAGCGAGTATGTCAAAAACGGCATTACCAAATGGATTCAAGGCTGGAAAAACAAAGGCTGGAAAACCTCGACAGGCAAAGATGTCGTCAACCAAGACCTCTGGCACCTGCTAGACAAGCTGAATTCCCCGCAAGTCCAATGGGAACACGTCCGCGGCCACTCCGGCGACTTCTACAACGACAGGTGCGACGAAATCGCCCGCAAATTCTCTCACAATCTCACCCCCCAACTGCAACAGCAGAAACCAACGGGCATCGTTGCTGGGGCAGGCACGGGGGCACTGCCCCTACAGTTGGAAAACACAATTGTTTTGGAAGAAACGGACACAACTGGTAACAAAACGATAGAATCCTATGTCATAACTTCTGACCTTCCGATCTCCAACTCTACCATGATGGATTCAACTGCCGATAGCCTGGAGAACTTGCCCCGCGAGGTGAGGGTTCAGGAACTCCGCAATCTGATCGAAACCTTGCACATAGCCGATGAAGTTGCCACCAAAGGCTACTTGATTACCAGTTCTGAACTGGCTGATTTGATGGATGTAAATGCCAGCGCTGTCACCAGTCGCGGAGATAACTGGGTTTGGCGAAATTGGGTAGTTTCGCGGGTGCGGCGCGAGGGGAACCAAATTCTCTGGCAATTAGAACGCATAGACCACGTTAGTACCGCTGATTAGTCATGAGTCATTAGTCATGAGTCATTAGTCATTAGTTATTACTCATGAGGAAGAAAGATTTTGTTTGTTTAAACTCACAAACAACGAAAATTCTCACATTCTAAATGTTTTTTAAATTCTGACGAATGCCTTGAACCTTTTGCCTTCGGCTATATCTAAGACTAATCCCGAGAACTGCAACCGTAGGGTGCGCACTGCGCACCTTACCTATTTCAAGAGATTAAAAATTTATCAAGCGCTAGATGTCATTTCTGCTAGCAAGGCGACAATCATCTAAAAGAGCATTAAGTTCTCGATCGACTTTCCACGGGTTTCGACCTTTGAACAAAGCAGCAAACACGGCTTCATAGGGATTTCGGCCAGTTTTTTTTACGGCTGCGATCGCCTGTTGGTTAGACAATCCCCGCGCGCCAACCAACCAAGCAGCCAAAACCTGTCCTGTACGTCCGATACCACCAGAACAGTGAACAACCACCCGATCGCCTTTACTATTTGCAGATGCCAAGAAGGGTAATATGCGATCGAGCAAAATATCCCTATCTACCAATTCAAAATCTGCAACCGGCGCCCAGCAAACTCGATCGCCCCCAAAGATATCCCGATACGTTCCCAGCAAATCCCTGTAGCGGATGAGTTGGGAATCGGGAAGCAAGCAGCAAACTTGCTTGATATGATGCCCCTGCATAAATTCAATCCACCGCGCAACTTCTGCATCGCGATATCCAGGCCTGGCTGCACCAAACACGATCGATTCATTCTCCGAAGCCGCAGCGAACTTGTGCATACTGTTCTCAATAATTAAGTCACCGTAGGGTGCGCACTGCGCACCTTACCCCTTTCAAAGCATTAAAAATAATTTTATCTATAATTAAGAAAGACGCATTAATCCCGAACAAACAATGAAAAACAAAAGTGCGATCGCCTTAATGAACTGGCTGCAACCCAAACCAGAAACCGTATTGCTGTGCGACTCAACTGCCGCAGCTTCCGACATGGCATTCATGCTAGGCGGCGAATGGGATGGCTGCAATAGTTTGGTTCTCCCTAAATGCGACAAGGTAGCAATTGAAGCAGCCGCGAGTTTGCTAGAAACATCGTGGTGCTACCAAAATGCGGGCGAAGCAGTTTTAATGCGACTGGGAGTTGACGAATTGCTGCGCCGCTATGCCGCTGGGAACAGATATTTTATTAATGCCAACTTGAGATGCGCGCAATTGAGCAATATTTGCTTGGAAAACATCGATCTGAGTTATGCTAAATTGAATTTAGCCGACCTGGGCGGCAGTAATTTAAGCCAAGCCAATTTAACATTAGCAGAAATGCGATCGGCAAATTTGAGTGGCAGCAACTTGCATAAGTCACAACTTGTCAAAGCTAATTTAGCAGGAGCAAATTTATCTAATGCTAATCTCAGAGGTGCTGACTTAAGCAATGCAGATTTAAGCAACGCTAACTTAAATGGTGCCGATCTCAGAAGTGCAAATTTAGGTAGAGTAGACTTAAGAAAAACAAGCTTAGATGGAGCGATTTTTGAGTAATACCAAGCAGAAATAGAGGAGACGGCAGTGCCGTATCCCTACAATTGACCGCGGTAGGGACAAGGCACTGCCGTGTCCTCCGTTTATTCATCGCGTCCATCCGCGTTTATCCGCCCACATCAGCGGTTACAATTCCAAAGTAATTAACTGAGCAATTTCATCCGTCTGAAAACCCAAAGCCATCGGCTTTTGCACCGCCGGAATCACCTGCACATCATACAGTTCCGTAACAATTCCTTCAAACCGCAACCAA
>JAUBOG010000658.1:0-3069 GCA_036700105.1 Microcoleus occultus BM001215583 | reverse complement strand
CTTAGGTCGGGGGGGACAGGAAGCCTCTTTAAGTCCCCCGACCTAAGGGGGATTTAGGGGGATCTGGACTCGGATATAAACGAGATTTCTCTAGGTTTTAGGCTTAAGTTGACACCAATGGGCTCTTGGAGTTTCCCTACTACAATTAATTAATTGCTGTAGGGAAACGGCATTGCCGTGTCCTGAGTTGCTATCATGTGGCTCGTGTTACCGGAATTGACCTCACCCATTCAAAGCATAAACATCTTTGCCGCGCCCGATCGCAAATTTCATCGAATGAGACAAGTTCTTGCTAGACAGAGTAACAAAAATCAGCAAAGCCAAAGCAGCGAGGGAAGCCGCCAAACCAAACATATTTCTGTAGCCGACTTGTTCAGCCACAAAGCCCAAAGTCGGGCCCGCCAGCGCAATTCCCAAATCAAATCCGCCAATACAAAGCGAAAACAATCGGCCCCTTTCTTGAGGTTCGCACCTGTCCGACATCAGGGTTACCATCATCGGCAAAACAGTGCCGCCTGCGGTACCTTCAACCAAAGCTGCGATTAAAAAAGCACTGCTGCTGTTAGCAAAATACAGCAATAACATAGACACGGCATAACAGATCAAGCCGCCAGAAATAAACAAGCCGCGGCCGTATTTGTCCGAAGCCCGTCCAGTGACCAACCGCATACCGAAACTGGCGATCGCCGCCGTAGAATAAAATAATCCCGGATTCAAATTAGCCTTGGTTTCTTGGATAAACAAAGGCATAAAAGTGCTCAGAGTTCCGAATACCAAACCAACCAGCAATAAGACTAAAGCCGGAATCCGCACTCTCGGATTCCAGAGCATTTCCCAGTATTTTTGAGTATTTTTGTCCTCAGATATCGAGTCGGATTTTGTTAACTCGGCAAAATTCGGTTCCGCAATTTTGGAGGTAAAAAATAGACCCGTTGCAGCGAAAGCGGCCGACATCGCAAACAAAGCAGTATAACCAAGCCCAGCTTGCACAAATCCGCCCATCGCCGGGCCAAATGCCAAACCGATCGGAGCTACCAAACTCATGTAACCGATTAATTCGCCCCGCTTTTGAGGCGGCGAAAAATCTGTTACCAAAGCGCTGTAAGCTGTGGTAAAAGCGGCGATGCTAATGCCGTGAAAAGCGCGCAGAAGTAACAGTAAGGGGATTGATTTAGCGAACACGTAGCCTATAGGGGCGATCGCGGCCACTGACACGCCTACAAGCAAAACTTGTTTTCGCCCCGTGCGATCGGCGATTTTGCCCAACTGCGGCCTCGACAGCAAAAGCCCGATCGCAAATGCACCCATCACAAAGCCAATTTGCTGTTTTGTACCGCCCACAAATTGAACGTACAGCGGCAAAGTTGGCAGCAGCGAAGCCAAACTCGACCAGAATAGAAGCCCTGCGGTAAATAAAGTCAACAAGCTGCGTTTGCGTTGAGGTTCGATGTCGCTAAAAATATTCAAGATGCGAATTCCCTTTAAATCTTCCGACTGCGCTCAAGCTAATACCAATTCTCGCCTTCAGAAAGCAACAATCCTGAGTGTTAAGTTTGTTTCCTGAAAGACAGTCCGCACCGGTGCGGATCTGTGAGATTGTCGCTCTTTTTTGGGATTGACAGGTAGCGACGCACCCTACAGCTACTGTTGCATGAGTTTTGAGAATTAGTATTACGTCGAGTGTATCTATATCATTGTGTTACAATTTCTTAAGAATTGCAACTAAAAAAGTTGATATTCGACTCACTGTCAACAGTCAACCGCGAACAGTCAACTGTCAACATTCTTACCAATCAACCTCGGCCCTTTCCTCCACCACCCGCTGATAAACCCACTCAGTTTCCATCGCCAACTTCGGCCAACTAAACCGGCGTTCCAAATCCTCATAAGCATTATCAACCAACCACCGCGCGTAACCCGGATTTTTCAGCACCTCCAAAATCCCCCAGGCCAAAGAATCGCGATTGTTTGCCTCAGTAACAACGCCAGTTTTAGTGTGCTGCACCACCTCTGGAAGTCCGCCCGCATTTGAAACTACCACTGGCACCCTTGCAGCAAAGCTTTCTAAAGCTACAATCCCAAAAGGTTCGTAAAGACTCGGGAAAACCGCGCAGTCAGCCACCGTCTGGAATTTGTCGAGATGTTCCTCAAACATGAAGCCAGTAAAATAACACTTATTCCAAATTCCTAAATTCCAAGCCAAAAGTTTGAGATGGTCTGTATTGCCGCCGCCAACAATCACTATTTTGGCTTTTCCTCCCATTTCGCAAATTACTTTAGGTGCAGCATTCAGAAATACAGCAATGCCCTTTTCGTAGCTAATTCTTCCTACATAATAGACAATTTTTTCGTCGTCTGATGCAAATTTTCGGCGGAAATTCATCGCATCAAATTCGTGCCAGCGCGGCTTTTTTTCGGATCTGATTCCGTTGTAAATTACCTCTATTTTGTTCCACGGAGTCGATAGTACCCGTTCGGCTTCCCGCCGCATATAATCGCTGCAGACAATTACCCGCCAAGCGTTGTAAGCGAGGTCGTTTTCCTTGGCGTTGATGTAGCGCTGCCCGTCATTGTGGATGCCGTTGAAGCGCCCGTATTCGGTGGCGTGGATGGTGGCAATTAGCGGTACTTTAAAGGTATGCTTGAGGGCGATCGCCGCATCTCCCACCAACCAGTCGTGAGCGTGGATCAGATCGAAGGGGCCTTCCTCCAGCATCAGTTTGCCGCCTTGGTGCCCCATGCTTTGGTTGAGGTTCGCCACCCAGTGAAAAAAGTCCCTGGCGTGCCCCACCACCACCCGATGCACCTGTATTCCTTCCACCACTTCGTACATCGGCGCGTGACCGAACTCTACTGTAATTAAGTGGATCTCGTGGCCCAGCTTCACCAATTCTGGATACAGTTCCGATACGTGGCGGGCGATACCGCCGACGATTCTGGGAGGAAACTCCCATGCCAGTACCAAAATTTTCATCTTTCTCCCCTCCAAAGATTTTATATATCTTAATGTTTATGGTTAGAGTCGATAGGGGCATTGCCACCCCTACCTCTCATTCAGAACGGAACGTG
>JAUBOG010000657.1:0-3084 GCA_036700105.1 Microcoleus occultus BM001215583 | reverse complement strand
GGGGGCGCCGGGGGGGTCTTCGAGTGTTGCACGATTTTAGAAAAATGGTATGAGTTAAATCCAACTTGCACGCGATCGTCCTGTGTCTGTGATTTATGACACACCCATCGCCCCAGTAAAAGCTGGTTAAAAACTGGAACCCAAGCCAGCGTGCAGAACTCATCTTTACCCTGCATTGCTCAGACTCAGGTTTTCGCCAGCAGTTGCTGGTTGTCGTCTCTGCGCGCTATCTTGACAACCTAGACAGCCGCAGATTCGAGACGCTGCCTGTGCGGGCACTCGCTCTGCATCAAGTGTCCAGCAACTCGATCCCGCTACGTCGCAACCGCAGTCTGTAAAAACCCGGGGGAAAGTCGAGGCGAGTACCCGATCGAGCTATTTTAGTAGAAAATAACGTGAAGTACCCAACCTGCTTCGCGTCTTGTTGGGGCTTCCCAACTCATAAAATGGAGAATGGTTTGATTCGTCTGCCGACTTCTCCGTCTTAAGGGCCGTTTTCACCTTCGGGATTCCTGTTTCCACGGATTCGGGACTGAACCTCTGGGATGGTGTGACCCCAGCCGCCGGCAGCAAGCAGGCGAAGCAACCAGCGGGGAAGGGCAATGCAAGCGCTCCCACCAGTTAACTCATCAAACAAAATTTCGTTGAATCTAAAGGTGTAGGATCATCCCACAGGAATTATGAAAGCAACTAACAGCCGTCAATTTTCTTCAGTAGCTGCTCGAACTCTCAAAGTAGTCGGAATTATCTTGATTCTCTCTGCTTTGCTTGACTGCATTGTTCTATCGCTACCGGGAGAAACCTCCGACATAGTTAATCGAGGCTGGCAGTTGGCCGCCGCAACTCAAATAGTTGACCGGGGCATTATTCCTTTGATGGGTATCGCCCTGCTGATGACTGGCTTTTGGGTGGACAGCAGCAGCGGAGTCTCTATTGAGCGGCGCAATGTTTGGGTTGACTTGCGATTCTGGGCGCTGTTGATTTCCAGCTTGTTAGGGCTAATTTACCTGTTGCTGGTTCCGGTTCACCTCAACAACACTCGTTTGGAACTCAAGGATGCTCTGGCTCAAGTCGATAAGGAAGCGGGACAAGCCGAAGGTCAACTTGAGGCGCAAATTAAAAGCGACCAGTTTAAAGCTCAGGTGGAACAGCTCAAAAGCCAGCGCCGCAGCCAGATAGGCGCGCTGCTGCAAGACAGCGGGAAGCTGGAGCAAGCACTCAAGAGTCCAGATGTTCCCAAGGAATTGAAAGCTGTGCTGCAGGAATCGAAAAATGACCCGAAAGCCCTCGACAAGTTCCTCGAACAGCAAGCCCAAGAACTGCCAAATCAAGCTCGCAACGAGATTCGCACCCGCAAGCAACAAAAAGAGAAAGAGTTGAGAACTCGATCGAGAAATTCGAGTTTGCAAACCGGAATCAGCAGTTTGTTGTTGGCGATCGGCTACATTACTGTTGGTTGGACTGGATTGAGAAGTATGGGAATTCTGCGGTTCGGCCGCCGCAAAAGTTGACCTGCGCCACCGCTGGGAGCGCGCAAGTCGATATCTCTTGCGAGAAATACTTAGTCTGCTGAATATAGCAACCGCGCCTGCCATTCAGGACGTTGTTAATTGCTGAAACCATCGATCTTCTGCCTTCTGCCTTCTGCCTTCTGCCTTCTGCCTTCTGCCTTCTTCCTTCTATCCTTTACATCCGTTACATAATCCGCTGCCGAACTGCCGAACTGCCTTCTGCCTTCTGCCTTCTGCTATAGTTTGCCCTTACTGAAAGCTGGGAATGTTCTCAATTTATATTCTGACTTACAACGAAGAGATTGATATCGCCGCTTGCATTGAATCGGCACTGCTTTGTGACGATATCATTGTAGTTGATTCTTTCAGCAGCGATCGCACCCTTGAGATTGTTCAGAACTATCCCGTGCAAACAGTGCAGCACCGCTTTGAAACTCACGGACGGCAGCGGACTTGGATGCTTCAAGAAGTCCCGTGCAAGTACGAATGGGTTTACATCCTCGAAGCTGACGAGCGGATGACGCCTGCACTGTTTGCAGAATGCTTAAAGGCGATCGAAAGTCAAGAATATATCGGCTATTACGTCGCTGAAAAAGTAATATTTATGGAGCGCTGGATTCGCCGCAGCACTCAATATCCCCGCTATCAAATGCGCCTGTTTCGCAAAGACCAAGTATGGTTTACTGACTACGGTCACACTGAACGGGAAGTCTGCAACGGGCCCACTCACTTTTTGAAGGAAACCTACCCTCACTATACTTGCAGCAAAGGTCTTTCTCGCTGGATTGAAAAGCACAACCGCTACTCCTCTGACGAGGCGGCTGAAACTCTCCGCCAATTAGCAGCGGGTCAAGTAAATTGGTGGGATTTATTGTTTGGTGCGTCGGAGGTGGAAAGGCGGCGCGCTTTAAAAGATTTTTCTTTGCGTTTGCCTTTGCGACCCGTCGTCCGCTTCTTCTATATGTATATTTTACTCGGCGGATTTCTTGACGGTCAAGCCGGATTGGCTTGGTGCACGCTGCAAGCTTTCTATGAATATCTAATTTTGCTGAAAGTTTGGGAAATGAAGCATATGCCGCTGCCAACTTTAGACGCAGGCTCGGAACAGTCTATTTCCGAAGCAGTCAAAGTGGAGCAGTCTAAAGTTTCTTATAATCTTGGCGCTTCCGATACTCGAAATTAAAAATTGGCGTAATTGTAATTGGTAAGATCAAATCTGTTAAGCTGTACTGCATTTAAAGTGTATATCAAGGCGCACACATCAAAAATCGTCAAATCCTTTTCCTTCTTTTTTTGCACGCCACAATAACCAAACCTAAAAAAAACAGGTTTGTTGGAGAAAACAAGTTTATCAATACCCTTAAAGTTTTAGGTTTAATCAAGTTTTGATTGTTAGATCGATTCCGGTAACACTCCTTAAGCTGCTGCACATTTAAATTGTATATTCAGGGCGGGCGGGACGCCCACCCCACTCATTGTTTGATTGTTTATTGACATACAATTTAAATGCCGCAACAGCTTATGACAAGCGAGGAGACGGCAGTGCCGTTTCCCTACCGCGATTAATTGTAGG
>JAUBOG010000656.1:0-3087 GCA_036700105.1 Microcoleus occultus BM001215583 | reverse complement strand
TTGTAGGGACACGGCACTGCCGTGTCCTGATTTCGGGTTATATTAATTCGGATGCTACCGGATTTGATATGAGTAAAACTATTGTTGTTAAAATAGGAACTTCGACGCTGACGCGATCGGCTACAGGAAACTTAGCGCTTTCAACCATTGCCGCATTAGTCGAAGTTTTGGCAGATTTGCGGCAGCAAGGACATCAAGTAGTCTTGGTTTCTTCCGGTGCGGTGGGAGTTGGCTGCGCGCGCCTGGGTTTGACGGAACGCCCGAAAAACATTGCTTTGAAACAAGCTGTGGCCGCCGTAGGACAAGGGCGGCTGATGCGGGTGTACGATGACTTGTTTACTACTCTACAGCAGCCGATCGCCCAAGTTTTGCTAACTCGGGGCGATTTAGTGCAGCGCAGCAGTTATGTGAATGCTTGCAATACCTTTCAACAACTGCTCAAATTGGGCGTTATTCCGATCGTCAACGAAAACGATACTGTAGCGGTAGACGAACTCAAATTTGGCGATAACGACACGCTTTCGGCATTAGTAGCCAGCTTAGTCGAAGCAGATTGGCTGTTCGTGCTCACAGATGTCGATCGGCTTTACTCAGCCGATCCGCGCAGCAATCCAGACGCGCAGCCGATCGCCCTTGTCCAAAGTATGGCACAGCTCGCAGAATTTCAAGTACAAACAGGAGATTCCCGCAGCGGTTGGGGCACCGGCGGAATGGTGACAAAAATTGAAGCAGCCAGAATCGCCACAGCATCGGGAGTGCGCGCAGTCATCACCGACGGCCGCTTTCCCGGCAATATAGCAAAAATACTCAGCGGAGAGTCGATCGGCACTCAATTCGAGCCTCAACCGCGCCCTGTAAACGCCCGCAAACACTGGATAGCCAACGTGCTAATTCCGGCTGGCAAACTCTACTTAGATGCGGGTGCTGTCACAGCAATTAGTCAAGGCGGAAAATCGCTTTTAGCGGCTGGAATTTCGCAAATAGAAGGAGAATTTCAAGCAGAAGATGCCGTGCGGTTGTGCGACGTGGAAGGCAAGGAAATTGCTAGAGGACTTGTGAATTATAACAGTTTGGAATTGAGACAAATTCAGGGATGCAAGTCAGATAGAATTGCCGAAATTTTAGGTTATGCGGGCGTAGAAACTGCGGTACACCGAGATAATTTAGTAATTGTTTAAGCAGCAGAGGACACGGTTTTTGGATATATAAACGGAGGACACGGCAGTGCCATGTCCCTACAGTCGATCGTGGTAGGGACACGGCACTGCCGTGTCCTCTATATCATAGGTAGCAAGAATTAGCTATGAATGCGTAGGGTGCGTCGCTACCGACAATTCTCGCGAATGGCAACTATTACCCTGCGACGCACCTACCATACAATAAAGGGGGTATGTTACCCTTATTTGGTATTAAAGCCAGCAAATTAGGCTAATTGCAGCAAAGTATTGCAAGAATTAGTTTGAGAATGTTCCAACAGCTCATTCAGCACTCCTCCAAACAGTTCAAATACATTTTCTGCTAATTCTAAACCAGTTTGGCGTTCGGAATCAGTAAGTTTTATCTCTGCTAAAAGTTGCAACATTTCTGGTGTATTTAAAATGTAACGATTTTCCAAACCAACATAACCTCCTCCAAAATAAACAAATTCTTGTTTGGTAATTTGCTGTAATTCCATTAGCACTTGCAGCGTCGCCTCAAAAAAAACTGTAGCGGTTGCTTCGAGGACTTCGACTAAGATCAGTTTTTGCACGGGATCAGCTTCAAAAGCGTAGCGTTCGAGGGTTGAACAGAGCGATCGGGTTTTTTTAGTTTCTTCACCCCAAACCAGTCTGAAATCGCCATAACTCATTAATTCATTGAATCCCAATGTTTCTAGGTGTTCCAGATACCGCTGCCAATAGTAGTTTTCTTTATAAGTATATTTGTTAATCAGTTCTTGAACTTTGTGATTGCTAGAAGATTCTCGGAGTACGTACTTGTTTAAGTCGCTCAAACCCGCCGCCAAAGGAGCGAGTACAGGCGCAAAAATTAGTCGTTGGTTCGGGTGAATGTGTTTATTAGCTAGAAGTTCAAATAACGGTAATTTAGCAAAATCTAGTTTTTTTGTTTCAATGAATGCTAAAATTTCCAGCATAGCCTCGCACCTCACTAAGTTATTTAAACTAGGCTTTCACACCTGCTTTAATTATCCATGTTTTCCAGCAAACATATTTGTATTTGATATCATGTGTAACTGTGTTTGCAGTCACGATCGCGTGTGATTTGCATCATATTGTGTTTCGCCGCTAAATCGGGGTTGAGATCGATCGTACAATTACGTAGACTTGCCGGCGTTGCTAAAGAGTAGAGATGGTAATTTCCCGGAGTGAATTGCCTTTAGGTGCGTTCTGGGTTAATCTATCTTTTGGATCAGTTAAGAAAAATCTAGGAGCTCAGCGTGGAACGCACTTTTTTAGCGATTAAGCCCGATGGCGTACAGCGCGGACTCGTCGGGGAAATTATCGGTCGTTTTGAAGCCAAAGGCTTTACGCTAGTTGGCATGAAGCTGATGACGGCGAGTCGAGAATTGGCCGAACAGCATTACGGCGTCCACAAAGAAAGACCGTTTTTTGCTGGATTGGTAGACTTCATCACTTCCGGCCCGATGGTGGCGATGGTGTGGGAAGGCGACGGCGTTGTCGCATCGGCGAGAAAAATCATTGGCGCAACGAATCCTCTGAATTCGGAACCGGGGACAATTCGCGGCGATTTGGCTGTGAATGTCGGCCGCAATATTATTCACGGTTCCGATGCTGTGGAAACTGCGAACCAGGAAATTAGCCTCTGGTTTAAGGATGAAGAATTGACTGCTTGGACACCTTGTTTAAGTCCTTGGACTGTCGAGTAGATTTGAGATTCTCCCGATTGATTAATCGGGAGAATATCTTAGTTTTAGGTCTCGATTAGGTGGCGATTGAAATCGTGACCCGCCGCATAAATACCAAAGAAACCGGGTTTTTGCCCAAATCACCGAGTGCAATCAACTATTCTCAAAAAAACCCGGTTTCTCGCCGCACCCAAAATTTCAGAAACCGGGTTTTTGCCCAA
>JAUBOG010000655.1:0-3103 GCA_036700105.1 Microcoleus occultus BM001215583 | reverse complement strand
ATTTCAGAAACCGGGTTTTTGCCCAAATCACCGACTGCAATCAACTATTCTCGAAAAAACCCGGTTTCTCGCCACCGCGCACATCCAAGCAAAAAAAACTTGGCATCGCCCGCCCCAAACAGATGAGTTTCACCGATAATTAATCTAGCGAACCATCCCAAATCCCAAATCGCCATGAACTCTGAACGCCAACAAGCCTATCTCAACCTAATAAATCAAATCCTAAATTGTCCCAGCGGCGAAGAAGCGGAGATATTGAAAACTCACCCGGAATTGCTGGATGATGGTTTGGTGGCGGCCATGCTAGAAGAGGCAGATAATCTCAGAGAACAAGGTAAACTAAATAATGCTAATTGGTTGAAAGATTTTGCAGGGCTACTGGGTAAGGTGGATGGCGACTTTTTAGCGGGAATTGAACTGAAAGCGGAAGCAGACAGACTGTTAGATCAAGGCAATCGGCAGCATAAAATCAGTCAATTTCGAGAAGCTTTGCAGTCTTGGGAACAGGCATTAACTATCTATCGGGAAATCGGATCTCGCCAAGGAGAAGCTAATTCCCTCGGCAATTTGGGCAATGTTTACCGACTTTTATCACAATATCAAAAGTCAATCGAATTTCAGGAACAATCTTTAGACATTGACTTAGAAATCGGAAATCGCGATGGAGAAGCGAATTCCCTCAACAATTTGGGCTTGGCTTACAATTCCCTAGGGCAATACCACAGGGCGATCGAATTTTATGAAGAGTCTTTAGACATTGACTTAGAAATAGGCAATCGCCAAGGAGAAGCTAATTCCTTTAACAATTTGGGCTTGGCTTACGAATCTCTGGGGGAATACTATAAGGCGATAGAATTTTACGAAAAATCTTTAGAGATTAAACACGAAATCGGAGATAGTAAAGGAGAAGCTGCTTCCATTTGCAATTTGGGCTTAGTTTACTATTCTTTAGGAAACACACACAAAGCAATCAAATTAATCGAACAGTCTTTAAAGATTTCACGACAAATTGGCAGTAGACAATGGGAATCTAATTCCCTCGCCAGTTTGGGATTGGCTTACGCATCCCTAGGGCAATTACAAAGGGCTATCGAATTTCACCAACAGTCTTTAGAGATTGAACGTGAAATCGGAAGTAGACATGGAGAAGCCGTTAACCTCAGCAATTTGGGCGATATTTACTATCAAATCAGCAATGGACTTAGGATGCGTTATAAAAGTATTCCCAAAATCCTAGCCTTCATTCTTAAAAAAATCTTCATTCTTTTGGAAAATCATTGGCTTGAACAAGCAGAATTACAACTCCTTGCCTCGATCGCAATTAAGGAAACTATGCGTTCAGAGTTAGTCCATGATGACCATAAAATATCATTTTTTGAAACCCAACTATCTGCATATCGCAACCTGCAACAAGTCCTAGTTGCCCGATCGCAATTTAACGAAGCCCTAGAAATATCCGAAATGTCCCGCACCCGTGCCTTTGTCGAATTATTGCAACAAACCCTATTAACAAATGAATTGCCAGCCAATAACGAAACAAATAAATTATCAATCCCCAAAATCCAACAAATCGCCCGCGACAGAAACTCCACAATAGTTGAATATTCGATTATAGATCCAGAAATTTACATCTGGGTAATCCAACCAAACGGCAACATCACCCACCGCGCCGCCAACCTCCAACCCCTCAATCAACAAAACCAAACCCTCAAACAAATCATCCTCCAAACCCGCGTCTCCATAGGTACAGATGAAACCGACGATGAAGGCAACAAAATTCAGCTAGAATCCCAGTACAAACGAGACGAAACAGGCCGCTTTCCCCTACTGCAACTCCTCCATCAAATCCTGATCGAACCAATCATCGACTTACTCCCCACCGATGTTAATTCCTCCATCATCTTCATCCCCCACTACGACTTATTTTTAGTTCCCTTCGCCGCCTTACAAGACAGCAACAACCGCTACCTAATCGAACATCATACCATCCTCACCAGCCCATCCATCCAAGTATTAGAACTCACCCGCGAACATCAAAACCGAGTCCGAGGATTGAGACAAGCCGCCCTAATTGTCGGCGATCCAACCATCCACCCAAACTTCCAATTAGACCCCCACAAACTCCGCCAAATCCCCAGAGCAAAAGAAGCCGCCGAAGCCATCGCAGCCACATTAGGAACCCAAGCAATTAGCGGAGACAATGCCACAAAAGTCGCCATTTTAGACAGGATGCTAAACACGCGCATCGTCCATTTATCCGCCCACGGACTCCTCGACGATTTCCAAAGTTCCGGCATTCCCGGCGCGATAATTTTAGCACCATCGGGAGACGACGACGGCGCAATTCATGCTATAGATATCCTGCAATTAAAACTCGATTCCGAACTCGTAGTATTGAGCGCGTGCAGCACCGGGCGCGGTAAAATCACGGGAGATGGAGTCATCGGATTGTCGCGCTGCTTCATCCTCGCCGGAGTCCCCAGCATCGTCGTTTCCCTGTGGAATATGGGAGTGATTTCAGCCAAATTGCTAATGACTGAATTCTACCAAAATTTAGCACGCGGGGACGATCGAGCAGCGGCCTTGCGGTGTGCTATGCTAACAACAAAAGCTCGATTTCCGAGTCCCATAGCTTGGGCTGCATTTACGCTAATTGGCGAAACCGAAACTTTACCGCTGTCAACTGAAAATCCAGATTTAAGGAGATTAGTCATGTCACTTCCCGATGATGCGAAACCTGAACAAATTGTAGCGGCTTTTAGTAAGTTATTGAAAATATCGGAACCGCAATTTGTTGCAGAATTAGCAGCGATTGATATTGGTGCGATGGATAATGTGAATGTTATCGCTGAAAGAATCAAGGATTGGTGCGAAACTAAGCCTCAAATTGAAGAGAATTTGGAGAATGAAATTTATCAAGCGGGTGCGGCCGAGAATGATAGCGATGCGCCGGAGGAAGTGGTGAGGGAGTTTTATGAGACGTTGAAGGAAAATCAGATTCGATTGGGTTTGTCTGCGCCGGCGGAGGTGGTTGAGATGGATACTTTGGAGGCAGAATCGACATAAAAAACTCTTGTCCCCCCCTTATTAAGGGGGGCTAGGG
>JAUBOG010000654.1:0-3117 GCA_036700105.1 Microcoleus occultus BM001215583 | reverse complement strand
CGTTACATCCGTTACATCCGCTACACAATCCGCTGCCGAACTTCCTTCTTCCTTCTATCCGTTACATCCGCTACACAATCCGCTGCCGAACTTCCTTGACTTATGCGTTCTTTTTGGTCAGATCCTTTCTTGTGGATTCACCTTTCTGGGGCGGCTGCACTGCCGATTTTCCTGGGGCTGTGCTTGCTGGGACTCGCAGTGGGTTCTCCCATGCTCCCTGTCTGGTTAGAAGTGTTTTTAGTAGCTGCAGCAGGTATTGTTCCTGTGCTGTGGATGCAGTGGTTCCGCCCTTTTTACATTTTTAGTATTTTGGTTGTGGCGGTGAAACCGCACAATTTAACTAATGCGCAGCAGCAGATCCTGACTCGGTTTAAAACTAAGTTAAATCAAGGAATAGCTCTTTTTGTTGCTGTTTTGCTGGCAGTAATTTTGTGGCAACTCTACCGATTGGCTCCGCTCGCGGCTGCGGTTGCTCCGTTTCCTCCTTCCTGGCGGTGGGCTGGATTGTTGTTGGCAGTTGCTGCTTTTTTAGCTAGCAATTTGTTTTTGCAGGTGTCTGCTGGTGTCTTGGCTGTTTTGCTGACGCCGGAATCAGAATTTGCAGCGACAAAGCCTTATGTTTTAGAAGAAATTCGGCATGATTTTACGATCGCCCCTTGGCAAGTCGATCGGCTTTTGACGGCAAATGCTCTCGAGACAACTGCCGCTGCTGTACCCCCAGACTCCATTGGGCCCCGAGCAGCGGGCACTATTGTCAACCCAGAACCAGCAGACACCAACCGCCCTACATCCCTACCCGAACAATCGATCGAAAAGTAGAATAAAAAATTAAAATGCAGATTATTGTGATTTAAGCTACTTAACTTGAGGCAGATATATGCTCTCAAAAAAATAGGTAATTCCCGGCGATGATAGAGATTATTAATAGTATTAATATTTAATTTTGAATCGCAGGTTGTGGATATTTTATATTGGCTATTTTGAGAGAAGAATCTATAATAGAGAGTGTCAAGGTAAGCTTTCAATCCTTACAGGGGATTAAAACAGAGGTATAACAATATGGCAAATTATCTACCGATCGCACAACCACCTCAAGCCGCAGAGCCGATCGAGCTGTGCGAAGATTCTGAAATCTGGGGCAGTCTCAAATCCGCGATCGGCGCAAGTTCAGGATTTCAACGCTGGCAGCTAGAACTCAATTTTGAGCGCCAGCACCAAAATACCACCATCGATCAGCAGGTTCGCTCCTATCTGCGGGAAACTTTAGAAACTTTGGCTTACTGAACCCAGCCAAATGAGAACTTGTAACGGTGTCTCAATTTTACCGTCCAACAGTGCCGGATGCCGTTCCCTATGCGATCGTCAGTGTCGATCGCCACTTCGGAGTTCAAATTGCAGGAGAGAGTATTTCTGCTTACTGAGTCTTGACTAATTCAAACACCTTAATTCCAACACGCGCGAAAAAAAATTAATCAAAAAAAGCCCTAAACCCCCGACGCAAAACGAATGCGGGGGCATTTTACTGATGGGTATGCTGCGCTGACTCTTTATAATTAGGAATGAAGCAAAATAACATTAACAGTGCTTTACGGGTGGTGAACAAAACCGTCAAAATCCATCTGATATAAATATTTTGCCTCGTAAGTCCTATGAGACACTTGAAAGCAAAAGTTAACCAAAATGCGTTTAGTGATAGTTCAGTATGGCGGCGATTACCGAGAAGCCTACCAGCGCCTAGCTAGTGGTGGCAGTGAAAACTACTACGCTCAAAAATATTCCGTTGATGCCGTTACCGAGATGCGGAAACGAGCGGAGTCAGTAACGGTGATTTGCTGCATCACAGAAAAACATAATGAGAAGCTAGACAACGGTGTAAGGTCGATCGGTGCAGGATTTAAGGAACCATTTAACATCACAGAATTAATCGAGTTAATCGCACAGCAAAATCCGACTCATCTCGTGATGCGCACACCTATCCGAGAAGTGTTTAATTGGGCGATAGACAATAAAGTGAGAACGATCGCGGTATTTGCCGAATCTGTTTTTACAAGAACTTGGAAAGATAAGTTGCGCAGCTACTTACTTGCTAGGGTATTGAATAAAAAGCAAATAGAATGGGTGGGAACTTACGGCATTACTTCATCTTTATTGTTCCAACAAATAGGAGTAAAACCGGATAAAATAATTCCTTGGGACTTCATTTTAGAGAGCGATCCCGGTTCTCTTGCGCCGAAAGAAATCCCTGCGGGTGTCAATACTTTGAAGCTGTTTTACGCTGGTTTGTTAGTCCAAAGTAAGGGAGTTGGCGATATCTTAGAAGCGGTAGCAAAGTTAAGAGAGCGGAATATATCAGTTCACTTAAAAATGGCAGGAAAAGGCGAAGAAGACTTTTTTGCCCAGCGAGTCGAACAGTTGCAAATTAAAGATTCTGTAGAATTTCTGGGAATAGTGCCAACTCAGAATTTAGAAAAATTAATGAGAGAATCTGATGTCGTGTTAGTTACTAGCAGACACGAATATCCCGAAGGCTTTCCCCTGACAATTCAGCACGCTTTACGCACGAGAACACCGATCGCCGCTTCCGATCACCCGATGTTTAAAACCCACTTGAAGCACGGCGTTAATTCAATGATTTTTGAGGCGGGGAACTCTCTGGCTTTAGCGGAATGTCTGGAAAAATTAATTTCGGATTCAGCGCTTTACCACAATCTTTCTGTCGCTTCTCACTCAACCTGGCATGAGTTGCGCCTGCCGGTCAAATGGGCCCAATTGATCGATCGCTGGCTGGATGATTCCCCTGAAAGCAAACAGTGGTTGTTTGAAAAACGGCTGGCTTCTGAATACTACAATCAAAAATCAAGCCGATAATTATACCAATTTAAAAAACTCTTGCTACCAGTGATTATCTGATATAAATTATCCTTCGCGCCCTCTCACTCCCTGCCGGACACGGCAGTGCCGTTTCCGTACCAAGGATAGCTAATAATTTCACTCTTTAGCACTAATTTTGATAATTGGTATAATACTACATCCGGGTAACAGATCCCCTTTATTAGCGGTAGGGTGCGTCGCTCCCTCGATAGTCGCCCGGAGCGTCCGTTACTTGTGGCGACGCAC
>JAUBOG010000066.1:9213-19217 GCA_036700105.1 Microcoleus occultus BM001215583 | reverse complement strand
CTGTTAGTATGGGGGGGTTGGGGGGGTTCTGCTGGCTCTTGAAGCCCCTCCTTACCAAGGGGGGGTTGGGGGGGTTCTTTTTGACACGGTTCCAGAGGCCGCAATCTGACAACCGCAGCATCCGCACCTCCCGGTAAAACAACAGTATTATTTTGAACTTGATGGTCGTATTGGCGGTAAACCCAGCGTTTAGAAGCGATCGTCGGAGTGTCTAAAAGTTGCAGCAAAATCTGATTCCAATTTTGCAAATTACCGCCGATTTCGATGCCTGCAACTGTACATTTTGGTAGTGAATCTGCCGTCCATTCCCATGCTTTTTTAGCATATTCGGGCGCTTCTGTCAACAGTTCTCGGTGATAAATTGGCGTATTATCTGCTAAAGCAGTTGCGGTAATTTCGGCTGCGATTTCGCCTTTAAAGAGAATGCGGACGATCGGCTCTTCGATGACTGTGCCCGCGACTACGGCCTGCAATCCCCAGCGGTGGAAAATATCGATCAATTCCTGTTCCCGTCCTTTCTCTGCCACAAATAACATCCGTTCCTGGGATTCTGAAAGCAGGTATTCGTAGGGAATCATCCCGCTTTCCCGCACGGGAACTTTGTCTAAATCGAATTCAATTCCGACTCCACCTTTGGCAGCCATTTCTGATGTGGAACAGGTGATTCCGGCTGCACCCATGTCTTGGGCGGCGACGACTGCGCCTGTTTTGAATGCTTCTAAACAAGCTTCAATTAAGGATTTTTCTAGGAACGGATCTCCTACTTGTACCGCAGGGCGATCGTCCATTGATTTGTCTGTCAATTCTGCACTGGCAAAACTTGCACCGCCCATACCGTCTCGCCCGGTAGTAGAACCGACGTAAAGCACGGGATTTCCGATTCCTGAAGCGCCGGATTTAACTATTTCTTGAGTTTCCATTAAACCCAAGGCCATGACATTAACTAATGGGTTGCCTGAATAGGCTGGATCGAAGTAAACTTCGCCGCCGACTGTGGGCACGCCGATGCAGTTTCCGTAATGGGAAATACCGGATACTACTCCTTTGAATAATCTCTGAGTTTTGGCATCGTCTAGGTTTCCGAAGCGCAGGGAATTCAAAAGTGCGATCGGGCGTGCACCCATTGTGAAGATGTCGCGGAGAATTCCCCCGACTCCTGTCGCCGCACCTTGAAAAGGTTCGACTGCTGACGGGTGATTGTGGGATTCAATTTTGAAGGCTAATTGCAATCCGTTTCCCAAGTCTATAACGCCGGCATTTTCTCCGGGGCCGACTAGAATTCGATCGCCCTCTGTGGGAAACTGTTTTAATAGCGGCCGCGAATTTTTGTAACAGCAGTGTTCGCTCCACATAACGCCGAACATTCCCAATTCTGCTTTGTTGGGATGGCGGTTGAGACGCCGCACAATGTCTTCGTATTCTTCGGGTTTAATGCCTTCGGAGGCTATTTCTTCGGGGGAAAATGGAGATTCGGAGATGACTGACATGGAAATTTGGGATAAACCACAGGATTCATTTTAAATGGCTTTGGTAAATTAATCTCAAATCTTAAATCTCAAATTTAAAATCGCTTGGAAAATCCGCCCCTACAGGAATAAGTTTGGGTTTGTAGGGGCGGGTTCACCGAGATTTATCGTACCAAAAAATAACTTCAACTTTCCCCGCCCAACCCAATGATTAAATGCAATTAATTGGGGAGTTGTCGATATTGTCGGTGGGGACGGGGCGGGTTTTATAGTATATCTGTTTGGTGGCACAGATATTGGTGAACCCGCCCCTACAGGATGCGTGAGAATGCTATTTTTGGTTTTGTGGGGGCGGGTTTATTTAAATTGTCTGTATTCTTTGAAGTTTTTGGCTTTCCCCGCCCCTGCGGGATGGGTGATAATGCTACTCTTCGGTAAGTTAATCTAAAATCTAAAATCTAAAATCTAAAATCTAAAATCGAATGACTCAATCTCGAAATCTCAATTTTTCTCACCAAAATTTACGAAATCGCTCTTTTAAAGGGTTGGATTTATCAGGGGCGAATTTTAGCGGTTCCGACATCAGAGGCTGCAATTTCACTGGGGCGATTTTGAGGGGGGCAAATTTTCAGGGCGCGAGAATGGGACAAAGCCGCAAGCGGGTGAGAACTTTGATTGCTAGGGCTGGGGTGACTGCGGTGAGTGTGACGCTGGCTGGGGCTTTGACGGGGCTGATTGGGGGCGCGGATGCGGGGGCTGCGGCTGTGGTTGGGGTGGCGGCGACTGCGATTGCTGCGACTCGGGCTGAGGCTGGGATTGTGGCTGGGGCTGTGGCTGGGGCTGCTGCTGCGATCGGCGCTAGCGGTATTGTGACATTTTTTGGGGGAGATGCGATGAGGGGAATTGTGTTAGTTTTGGTTTCTGGTGTGATGCTTGGCTTGACTGCGATCGGGTTTTTTATCGCGGTTGAAGAAATCGAAAAATTGTCTGTTACCTCGTTTATAAAGGCGGATGTAACTGATGCTGTATTTGATGAATATGCGATGCTTAATGCTGATTTTTCTGATGCGCGAGGCTGCTATTGGTAAAGCAGAAGAAAGTTCGGCAACGAGCAATGTACGGGATGTAAAGGATGTTAGCAATAAAATCAATCGTTTGGGTCGTTGACAAGTTTTTAAGCATCTTGGCGATTGCTATACTTTTAAAATCCCAAATCTAAAATCTAAAATCTAAAATCTAAAATCGGATGACTAAGTTTCCCCACGATCAATTTGCGAAAGAATACTTGCAAGAGTTATTATCGCCTCTTGGAAAAGTAGAAACCAGTAAAAATGTCACTGCTGAAGTTAGAGAAATTGATGTTTGGTTTCAACCGACTTCTGTTGATGCTGGCGAATATGTCCAAAGTTTGGGTTTGTTAGGTAAAATGGCTGCGACACCTGCGATAATTGAACCGTTTCGCAATCCTGTGACTGCTGAGGGAATTTTTAGCTGTGTGGTTAAGCTATTAAATAGTAGGGCCCAAGTGGGGCGCAGGGCTTACCGAGAAAAGGAACGTTTCGAGGAAAGACAATTGCCGATGTTGAGGTTGTGGATTCTGACTCCGACTGCTTCGGAAGCTTTATTAAACAATTTGGGTTTTCGGACTCCCGAAGCATCTGAGGGCTGGGAGAAGGGAGTTTATTTTTTATCGGAGGCTTGGAGAGTTGGGTTGATCGCTATTCACCAATTACCGAAAACTCCTGAGACTATGTGGTTGCGGATGCTGGGTAGGGGTCGAGTGCAGCAGGGGGCGATCGCAGAATTAACTGCATTGCCTCTTGATGCTTCACTCCGAGCTAATGCGCTACAATTACTTTACACCTTGCAGGAAAATTTGCAAGCGAATACACCAACTAATCCCGCAGGGGATGATGAAGATCAGGAGTTAGTTATGGCGATCGTACCCCTTTTTCAACAAAAGTTACAAGAAGCACGAGAACAAGGTCTTGTACAAGGTGTTGTACAAGGTGTTGTACAAGGTATTGAACAAGGAAGAGAAGAAGGAAGAGAAGAAGGAAGAGAAGAAGGACAGCGGTTGATTTTAGAGAGTTTCTTGCAGGTCAGATGTGGGGAGTTAGACCCGCTAACTATCGCATTTTTGCGACCAGTATCGGCTTTGCCTACTGCCGAGTTTACGATGTTGTTGGTGCAATTGTCCATGCTGCCGATCGCCCAAACCGATCGCCGACAAGTCCAAACTTTGCTAGCAGAAAGTGTTTTGAACAACCGCTTCAGTAAATCGGGGCAAGCAGAAGAACGCCCGGTTACTCTCATCCCCAATTTGCTCGGCTTATCCCCAGAAAACTTATCATTGCTGCTGTCGGAATTGCCTGAATTATCGCTGGAAAATCTGATAGCTAGATTGCCAGATCGATCGGCTTAAAAACTAATAACGCGGCGAGAACTTCGGCTTCTCAAACAAGTCGGGGTTCTGGGTGTATAATAATAGGCTGTGGTAATTTGTCATTTGCTGATGAAGCTGAGATCGTTCTTTTCTTTCCTCATTGCTGGCGTCTTGGCACTCTTAGCCTTGAGTGCAGGCGGTTTTTACTGGCTGTCAACCAAAACTCCCCTCAATTTACTCAACGGCGGGCCGACAACTACTCCGGCGGCGGCTGTGTTTGTCTCGAAACAAGCACCTTTGTTACTCTCAATGCTGGTAAATCCCGATCGCCTCGAAGCCCTGCGCCAAGTTTTCGCCACTCCCGCAGAAAGAAGCCGATCGCACGCTGAATTCGAGCAAATTAAAAAAAGCCTCCTCGCCAATACAAACCTCGATTACAGTCGAGATATCCAACCTTGGATAGGTGACGAAATTACCTTCGCCCTGACTGCACCAGATATATACCGCGACAGCAACAACGGCAAACAAACCGGGTTTTTGCTGGCCGTTTCCTCCCAAAATGCCGATCGCAGCCAACAATTTCTCGACTCCTACTGGAAAAAACAATCCCGTGCGGATAAAACAGTGCAGTCGGAACTGTATAAAGGCGCGAAACTCAATTACAAACAAGTACCCGCAGTCAAGGAAAACTCCGATCTCAGATCGCCGTTAAATCGGCTGGCTTTGCCAAATTCAAGTTTACCGCCAAGCTTCGCCACTGCATTGCTCAGCGGTAGTTTAAATGCTGATAATACTAGCAATTTTGTTTTATTTGCCAACAATCAAAAGGTGCTGCGAGATGCAATCGATAACCTCGAAGCAGCCAACCTCAATCTCAATAACAGTCCCGAATATCAAAAAGCCTTGCAGCAGCTAACTAAAGGCAGAATCGCTTTGGGATTTATCAATCTCCCGCAGCCGGAAACAGAGAAAAAGCCGCAGCTTTCCCTGAATTCCCTAGCAGTTGCTGTCGGAGTAAACCGACGGGGATTAGTCGCTGAAACTGCTTTAGTGACCGATCGCCAACAAACAGCAATTCCCGCACTCTCGGAACCAGTCCAAGCCTTGCAGTATATCCCGTCAGCGAGTCCTTTCGCCGTCGCCAGCACCGATTTAAGCAATTTTTGGACAGGATTGTCATCTGCGGTTGCTACCAATGCAGAAGTCTCAAAATTAGCCGATCGCACCCTGGCAGATATTCAGACAGCTTGGGGCATCAACTTACCGCAGGATATATTCAACTGGGTAAAAGGAGAATACGCTTTAGCAGTGCTTCCGGGTGCGTCAAACAGCAGCGATTGGATTTTTGCCGCCGAAACCTCTGCTGATTCCCAACAGGCGATCGCCCGCTTGGACGAAATTGCCCGCAGCCAAGAATACAGTATCGGAAGCTTCACCCTCAGAAACCAAAAAATTACCGCTTGGACGCAGTTGACAACAAGCCCTAATTACGGTTCAGAAAATAAGGGTAAAAGTGCGATCGAAACCGAGGCAAAAGGAGTCCGCGCCACAGTCGGTAAATACGAAATTTTTACCACATCAGTAGAAGCGATGGACGAAGCGCTAAAAGCCGCCGAAACAGGCTCTTTAGTCGCAGATCGAGACTTTCAAACCAGCATCGAACCCTTACCGTCATTTAACGACGGTTATTTTTATTTAGACTGGCCATCAAGCAGAGCAATTTGGGAAAAACAAATTCCGCTGTTGAGGTTAATTGAACTTTCCGCCAGGCCGTTTTTCGACCACTTGCGATCGCTCACCGTCACCACTACCGGAGAAACAGCAGGAATTCGCAAAGCTACAATATTTATGCGCCTGAATTAGTCAGAAGGAAGGAAGAAGGAAGAAGGAAGTTCGGCAACGGATTGTGTAGCGGATGTAACGGATGTAAAGGATAGAAGGAAGAAGGAAGAAACTATTCCCAATGCCCAATTCCCAATTCCCCATTCCCAATGCCCAATTCCCAATGCCCAATTCCCAATGCCCAATTCCCAATTCCCAATTCCCAATTCCCAATGACTAAGGAGTAATCACAACTGGTCGATCGGCATTTTTAGGTTTGCCAAAATAAGCTTGAAACACCTCCTTGGCGATCGGCGCTGCTGCAACAGAACCAAAACCGCCGTTTTCCACAACCACGGCGATCGCGATTTCCGGCTTTTCCGCAGGCCCGAAGGCCACATACAGCGAGTGATCCTCCTGTCCGATGACCTCCGAAGTCCCTGTTTTGCCCGCTGTGGGCGGAATCGAACCGTCATTCAATGCCCGTCCCGTACCCTCGGCAACCACCGCCACCAGTCCCTCCTTAACCATCTGAACCGTCGAAGGTTTCATCCCCGCAGACACCGGTTTCGTCTCGGGTGTGCCAGTCATCGAAGTCAGAAGATGAGGTTTGACTCGATTTCCGCCGTTGGCGATCGAACTCACCATCACTGCCGCCTCCAAAGGAGTCACCAACACCAACCCTTGACCGATCGACATCGTTACCGTATCGCCAGCATACCAAGGTTCTTTATAGATTTGCTCCTTCTCGGCCGGCGTCGGCATTTGACCGTAATCGCCCCCGCCTAGACCCAAAAGCTTCAAATCCGTATCCTTGCCAATTCCCAAGCGGTGTCCCCACTTAGCAATTTCCTCCGGCCCCACACTCATTCCGATTTGATAAAAAAACGTATTGCTGCTGAAGGCCAAAGCCTCCCGAAAGCCGATGTCGCCGTAACCGCCGCTGTGTTCGTTAAAATCAATTCCCCCCACCGTAATGTAAGCCGAAGTGCTCAAAATTGAGTCCGGCGGAAACTTTCCCGATTCCATACCGGCGACGGAAGTCACAACTTTAAAAGTGCTACCGGGGGGATAACCTTGCAAAGCCCGATTTAAAAATGGATTTTCCTCATCTTGAAGAGTAGCCCAATCATCCTTAGTCATTTTTCGCGTAAACAGATTCGGGTCAAAAGTCGGGTGGCTGGCCATAACTAATACCCCGCCGGTTTTCACATCCAGCGCCACTACCGCCCCCCGCCGATTCCCCAGGGCTTCTTCAGCAGCTTTCTGCATCTTCAAATCTATAGTTAGCTGCACGGACTCGCCCGGTTTGGGGGGTGTCTCTCCCATCAGCCGCAATTCTTGATTTTGGGCATTCACCTCGATCAGCCGATCGCCCCAAACTCCCGCAATTTTCTGGTTAGAACTCGCTTCTATACCCATCTGACCGACAACCATCCCCATCGGATACTCCGGGTGAGCTTTCAAGTCTTCTGCGGTAGCTTCGCCAATATACCCCATCACGTGAGCCGCCAAACTGCCTTCGGGATAGTAGCGGTTCGCTTCTGGCCGCACTTCCACTCCCCGCATTTGTCCCACCTGTTCTGCCAGCGGCACAAACACCTCGGGCGGCATCGCTTGCTTTAGCCGCACCGGTCTGTAGGATAGAGGATCGACTTGTTTTAATTTTTGTAAAATTTCTTGGGCCGGGATTTTCACCAGCGGACTCAATTTTTCTGCCGTCACTTTCCACTGTTCCGGCGTTTGTTCTTTCGGCCACAAATAGACCGATCGAGCTAAATTGTTCGCAGCTAAAAGCTTGCCTCGGCGATCGACAATGTGTCCGCGATTCGCCGGCATTGGCACTAAGCGAACGCGGTTGTTTTCGGCTCGTTCCCGGTGTTGCTTCCCTTGTACCAGTTGCAATTCCACCAGCCGACTAGCGTGCAGGCTCAGCAAACCCGTTGCCACCAGCATTAACACGATCGCCCGGTGTATCGGACGATCGTGTTTCTTGGGAGTTTCCACCAGGGTTTTATCAGAGGAGCGAAATCCAGAGAGCGCAGAAATTTCTCGTTGCATTATTCTATAGGTAGATGTCAAATCTCGAATCTTAGATTCTTGAATTGTCAATTGTGAAGTATACATCATCGCACCCGCAGCAAGCGGCCAAAATTGACCGTTGCCGGAAGCCGGACGATCGATAATTGGCTTTTGACCGATCGCTGCTAACTCGTGGATGACTAATCGCCCAAGCACCAAGAAATAGCCAGCAAAATCAAAGTCAGGATCAGCCAATTAGGGAGGTGGAGCCAGCCGGATAGACCCATCGGTAACAATACCAAAACCTGTGTCAATAGGGAACCGAAGGTCAACAGCAAAGCCAGCATTATCAAATTGAACATCTCGACACCTGACATTTACGAAGTTAGTCGATCGCGTGTGGCAGAACTCCCAGTGGCACTCCTAGAGCGCGATCCTGCAAGCGTTATCCCGATAATAATCAGGAACACCAGCCAGAAAGTTTTGAGCTAATTTAAAAAAATTGTTCTTCCTCCAGACATCAGATTCTTGGGGCTGCGAGCGGTAAATTCTGAGTTGTGATTTTAAGTTGTGACGCCAGGAGTATTGCCATGTTGTTCAATCCGCGAGCCTATTTCAAAAACGGTACGATCTTGGCGACCCTCGCCGCGATCGCCGCCCTACCAGTTTTAGCAGAAACCGCCAATTTTGGCACTTTAACTTTATCCCGAGGTTTTGACTCCCCAACAGCAGTTTTGAGAGGTTCCACAGGCGGATCGTACTCTCTATCTGCCATTGCCAATGCCGATCGCCACAAAAACAAATGTTTGGGTTTTGCCACCCCAACTCCCGACCACATCATAGTCTTGCAGCAAAACTTTTCAAAACTCACAATCCAAGTCAACAGCGGAGGAAAAGACACAACCATACTCGTGCAAGGCGGGAGTGCAGTGCGCTGCGGAGACGATACAGGTCAGAATAAAGATGCCGGCATCGTTGATTCAGACTGGCAAGCAGGCTCTTACAGGATTTGGGTAGGTACTCTCGAACCCGGAGTCAAGTCTAACTATACGATCTCAGTACAAGAATAATCAAACGCAGCGGCGCTGTGGGACGGGCCAAATACAGCAGATTGCAGGTTTATAGGTACTACCAATATTCCCGTAGGGACAAAGGCCAAGCCGTGTCCCTACAGAAGCTCCTAGCTACATACCTGAAAAGTCCTGTAAAATATCGTCCAATTCTCCCCTAATCTCCCCATCTCCCGTTCCCCCAATCTCCCGCTCCCCCAAACGGACGATCGGCCGCTAACTTCCCCCATCAAGTAAAATGTAAGATCGAAAGTGCCGCGTTTAACCAAAATTGGTAAATCCGAAAGTGCTAAAGACCCTTAGAGCTGACTTCAGTATAATTTTTGACCGCGACCCAGCCGCTCGCAACTGGCTGGAAGTTTTGTTTTGTTACCCAGGTCTTCAGGCCCTAGTGCTGCACCGCCTCGCACACTGGCTTTACTTGCTGGGACTTCCCTTCATCCCCCGCTTGATTTCCCACATCGCTCGCTTTTTGACCGGAATTGAAATTCACCCGGGCGCAACGATCGGCAAAAGCGTCTTCATCGACCACGGAATGGGGGTTGTAATCGGCGAAACCGCGATCATCGGCGATTTTGCCCTAATTTACCAAGGTGTCACCCTCGGAGGCACAGGCAAGGAAAGTGGCAAACGTCACCCTACCGTCGGCGAAAATGTAGTTGTCGGTGCCGGCGCCAAGGTACTCGGCAATCTGCTAATTGGCAACAACGTCCGCATCGGCGCAGGTTCCGTCGTCCTCCGCGACGTACCTTCCGACTGTACTGTGGTAGGGATTCCCGGCCGCATCGTTTATCGATCGGGAGTGCGCGTCAATCCCCTAGAACACGGCAGTTTGCCGGATTCCGAAGCTGTGGTAATTCGCTCTTTGCTCGATCGCATCGAATCTCTCGAACAGCAAGTAAAAAGTTTGATTCCTCAACCATCTGTCTCCCTAACTTCCGATCCCAATTCCCACAATTTCCACTCAGTATCATTCGCTTTAAACCAAGCCAGCAGCGCAGCCACAGCCGAAAAAACCCAGCTTGTTACAACCCCTAGCTGCAACTTAAAAGATAAAGCAATTCAAGAATTTTTCGACGGCAGCGGCATCTAAAATTTGAATAGGGCATAGGGCATAGGGCATTGGGCATTGGTGAATGTTAACTGTTAACTGATGACTAATAACTACTGACTACTGACTAATAACTACTGACTACTGACTACTGACTACTGACTACTGACTACTGACTACTGACTACT
>JAUBOG010000066.1:0-9113 GCA_036700105.1 Microcoleus occultus BM001215583 | reverse complement strand
CTGACTACTGACTACTGACTACTGACTACTGACTACTGACTACTGACTACTGACTTCTTTTTCAAGGATTGACCTCGCGCACAAACCAATTTCCCGACAAGTCGCGCCCGTAAAGCGATCGGTTCTGCGGTTCCCCCCGCAACTCCAACAAATCCACCGTTTCCGCCTCCAACAACAGCAAACAAAAATTCGCCAAAGGCTCGATCGCATCTGGGGAAGCAGAATCAAAAGCACCAGCCTCCGCTTTATCCTCCCCCGGATGCGGCCAAGCAAACTGACTTCGAGCCGCCTCAGAAAGCTCCTGCCAAGCTGTGCGCCGCGACAAACACAACTCTGCATCTGGATATTCTGCCCCTACCAAAACCAACTTTCCCGCAATCCGAAACTGTTCGCGAGTTTTGGGAAAATACCAGCAAACTTCACCCCAAGGATAGAGATCGATCTCCTCTACCTTTTGACTGCGAATATCTGTAATAAACTTTAAGTGGTTGGTGTCATTCAAAAAACCTCTAAACACCACAGTACGGTTTGCCGGACGCCCGTCAGCGCGAACAGTTGCTAGCTGCAAGTAGCGCGATTCATGAAGACTGCGGTTGCGGTGGAGCGCGCGAGCTAAGGGCGATCGCCAAAGTGCTAAAGTCATAAAAGAATAAGGAAGAAGTTCGGCAACGGATTGTGTAACGGATTTAACGGATGATGTTGGATTTCGCTAGCGCTTAGCCGAATCTACAACTTCAGTTTCGCTCAGGCTAAGAAGAATAAAAGACAGTTTTTGTAAATTTACGCTCGTGATTATTCATAATTCTATGTCAAATTTACCCTCAAAATTCAAAAATATTCAGACTCCCCACAGCGGCTACCACTGGGACGGCAGTTCCCGGCGCTTTTTTGAAGGCTGGTACTATCGAATAACATTACCGCTTCACGGACAATCCTTTGCCTTCATGTATTCCATCGAAGACCCCAGAGGCGGTCAACCTTACAGCGGCGGTACAGCGCAAATCCTCGGCCCGCAAGATAGCTATTTGTGCCGCACCTTCCCCGATGTAAATAAATTTTGGGCGCACCGAGAAAACTTAGCTTTCGGACACTGGGGCAGAACAGATTTGCAGATTAAACCCGAATATTTAGAACCGCAAGTATTCGACAGCCGCGTCGAAGAAGGCTATCAAGCTACAGCTAGTTTAAATCAAGGTTATCTGCACGATCCGGGAAGCAGCAGCCGCTGTTTTTGGGAGTACGAAATAAAACCACTTTACGGCTGGGGAAACTCTGAAGAACTCCAGAAATCCACGGCGGGAATGCTATCTTTCCTCCCCGTATTTGAGCCTGGATGGCAAATTTTAATGGCTCGCGGTTTAGCCACCGGCTGGATCGATTGGAACGGCGAACGCTATGAATTTAAAGACGCTCCCGCTTACAGCGAAAAAAACTGGGGCGGTGCTTTTCCGCAAAAGTGGTTTTGGATTAACTGCAATTCTTTTCAAGGCGAAAGCGATTTAGCTTTAACTGCTGGCGGCGGCAAGCGGGGCGTGCTGTGGTGGATGGAATCGGTGGCAATGATCGGCATCCATTACCGAGGCAAATTTTACGAATTTGTGCCTTGGAATTCGCAAGTTAGCTGGAATATTGAACCTTGGGGAAGCTGGAAAATGCAGGCGAGAAACAGCCAGTTTGAAGTTGAGTTGATTGGCACTGCAAACAATCCGGGTACTTACGTGCGAACTCCTACAGAAAAAGGCATGGCTTTTTGCTGCCGGGATACAACCCACGGCAATTTACGGCTGCAACTGCGAGAATTGTTGGGGGGAAATGTTGAAAAAAATGGCAAGCAGCGTTCTAGAATTATCTTAGAAGCTCAAAGTTATTTGTGCGGTTTGGAAGTTGGGGGCGGGCCTTGGGATGAAGTTTGGAAAGTCATCACTCATTAGTCATTAGTCGTAGGGTGCGTCGCCACAAAGAATCCCTCAAAAAAATAGACAATCTTATAGCGACGCACCTTACCCTCAGTCATTAGTCATTAGTCCTATAGACTCTGTGCGTAAGTGCGATTACTATTAACTCATTAAAAGATCGACTAATTTTTGTGTAATCGGAAAACCCGTCTGACGCTCAAAATGCACAAACATCGGACTGGGATTTGCCTCCAAAAATACATACTCACCCGTTGGCTTCACCCGCCAATCAATCGCAGTCCACTCTAGCATAAATGCCTTTAATATTGCCAAACATTGTTTGTGAACTGATGCTGGCAAATCGATCGGAATTAGCTCGGCTTCTAAATCTTCCCGAAAATCCAAAGCGGAACTGCGAATTTCCGCAGAATACACTGATTCACCGATCGCATAACTGCGAATATTCGTACCGGGAATATACTCTTGTATTGTGACAGGAGAAATACTCAAAGCCAAGTCCAGCCGGTGAGGTTCCAAATGCGCCTCTGTCACCAACTTGGTATGGGCGCCGCCGTAAACAGGCTTAAAGATTGCTTTTTCACGAGTTCCGACAAATTCCCTAACTTGCTCTGGACTGTTGCTGATTAAAGTTTCAGGAATCGCCACTCCCATTTGTTTTGCCAGACTCAGTTGCAGCGGTTTTTCTTTGTGAAACTGGTAAGCCCGCCAGGAATTGATCCAGCGAGCCGGACAAGCTTGCACGAGCGATCGCACTGTACTCATTGAATCATTAAATGCAACTTGCTGTTGATTTGCATCTGTTAGCGGCGCAACGCCCACACCCGAAAAATTGCGCCAAAATACACTGTGAATATCTTCGAGATTCAACAGACGGCCCGACGGTAGCGTTAACCATCCTACCCGGGTATCAGGTCGCCAAGACAAGCGTAACTGTCTTGGAAACAGGCAAGTATCCAAATAATCTACCGCTGCACCTGCTTCGGTGAGAACATTCTTCATATGAGCAGCATGAGCATCTGAAGCATCACCTAGAATTAAAATATTCATGGGCAACTCAAGAACTTAAGACTTGGTGAAATCCAATACATCTCAATCGGAAAAGTTACAGCACTTGTTTCGAGAGTGTTGCAACTTTTTGACGATTCAAAAAAAAGAATACAATGCCAATGAGATTACCAGCAAATCGGGCTTCCGCCGCCTTCAAACCAAGCTTTCGTATAACATCCCCCACCCTCTTCACCTAGGGCCAGAGTGGTCATCGGAGGGTCAATGGGAATCGGTTTGGGAAGAAATCCCCCTCCTGTTTCACTTCCCGGACAAGGAGCCGAGATACACGCTATCCCGCCGCCTTCTTCACCTATAGCCAGAGTGGTAGCCATCAGTCCACCTCCGATGCGGGCTGCCTCCTCATCAGTTAGCTGCTGTTCAAAATCTAAATCCATTGCTTCGAGTTCAGCAGGGTCTAAATCAAAAGGATGATTCATAAAATTCTCCTAATTGAGTCAAAGATTATACAGGTGTAGAAATAATCTAGATCGGGAGAATCGACTCTGGTTGCCATTTTGGCAGGTTTCAAATTGAGGCGACTAAACTTAAACCAGCCTTCAACCTGCAAATATTCAAGTAGACTCTAGCGGAGCCATTGTCAGTCCAGCACGGCTCAACTGCATATGATAAAGTTCTGCTTGCTCTTGCGGGCCTACCCAAACTGTGGCTTGCCCTTCGGTGTGGATTTGGTTGGTGAGTTTCCAAGCTCGATCGCCCGTCATCCCTGGAATGTATTTCATCAAACATTCAGCCACGTGCTGAAATGTGTTGAAATCGTCGTTGAGGACAATTACCCGATAATTTGGATAAGGCTTGCGGGTAACTTGACTTGAGCGAACAGGAGCTATGGTTGGTGAAGAGGTCATCGCGCGAACAGTCGCTGAAATTACAAAACTCATAAAACAGTTACCAATAGGATATTAACACAGCTAGACAACTAATTTTTGATTCTTGATTATAGTTTAACGGGTTGTCAAACAAATGGTTGTCAAGACGGCATTTGTTTCCCTTAGAGAGTAGCGTTTGGGAATATTGCGCCGCCGCAAAAAGGCAGCCACCCGTTAGGAGTGACTGCCTCCGAGGTTATTGTAGACTTTCTGGGGGCGAGGACAGGATCACCGCCCAAAAGATAGTTAAATACCCCAAACTGCTACTCACGCCGCAGCCAAATTGGCAGCCGCGAAATCCCAGTTAGCCAGGTTGTCGAGGAAGTTAGCAATGTAGTCGGGACGGCGGTTTTGGAAATCCAAATAATAAGCGTGCTCCCACACATCCAAAGTCAGCAACGGGGTTTGACCGTGTGCTAAGGGTGTGTCGGCGTTAGCAGTTTTGGTAACTTTCAAAGTGCCGTTATCTAAAACCAGCCAAGCCCAGCCGCTGCCGAACTGAGTTGTCGCAGCAGCCTTGAATTCTTCTTTGAATTTGTCGAAGCTGCCGAAGTCGGCGTTGATTTTCTCAGCTAAAGCTCCTGTTGGAGCGCCGCCGCCGCCTTGTTTGAGGGAATTCCAAAAGAAATTGTGGTTCCAAACTTGACCTGCATTGTTGAAAATGCCTGCTTTGGATGGGTCTTTGGCAGATGCCACCACAATTTCTTCGAGAGATTTGCTGGCGAGTTCGGTGCCTTCAATCAGTTTGTTGAGGTTGGTCACGTAAGCAGCATGGTGCTTGTCGTGGTGAAACGAAAACGTGTTGGCCGACATATGAGCTGACTCTAGGGCGTCAGCGGCGAAGGGTAACGGTGCAAGTGTAAATGCCATTGTGTTCAATCCTCTCTTGGTGGCTTTTTGCTTTTGGGTTGACTTTCCGGCTTTTGTCCGATCGAAGCCCTTAGTCCCTAGCTTGAGTTTATCAAGCCGCGGTAAATAATTCTTTACAATTTTCACATTTTATAGCAGTTGCAGCATTTTCGGATTTTGACTTCTGCTTTTTACCAGTCAAATCTACTAATAGCAGCTCTCGAATACCACAAACATCGGCTAAATGTCAACCCGCCCGCGCCATAAATAAAAGTTTGTGCGAAATAGTCAACAGACGAAAGTTTTATGATGGTTATAAATAAATTAAACCTGTTTTTTGTCCTAGATCGGATCGAATTAAATTAAGCTGTAAGCAAGTCAAACATATTCCAGGAGCTATCAATGGAAAAACGTTCAAATAGCCAGACTAATCACGGCCCGCAATGGTTTAATTTGAAACTAATAGTTAGCGCTCTGGAAACAGTTCAAGACTTAATTGTAATTTCTTTGTGTATCGGTTTGTTCTGCTTCATGGTCATCGAATTGCGAGAAATGTTTTTCTCGCTGCTGCCTCCTTTAAATTTCCAGCAAGTGACTGCAGACATTCTATTTTTATTGGTTTTGGTGGAATTGTTCCGGTTGCTAATTATTTACTTGCAAGAGCAGCGCGTTTCGATCGGCGTAGCTGTGGAAGTTTGTATTGTATCAGTTTTGCGAGAAGTGATCGTGCGGGGAGTGCTGGAAACTCCTTGGGTTCAAATATTATCAACAGGTGGATTTTTGTTGGTTCTGGGAGTGTTGTTAGTAGTCCGAGTTTGGCTGCCGCCGACCTTCGAGGGAATTGACCCGGAACGCCGTTTGGGTAGCAGAAAGAGAAATCTCTCTGGCAATGAATTTGCTTCAGAACCTCTGGAAGTCAATAATGCTAAATTCAATTCTCATTAAGACGGGAGTTGCACAAAAACTTTTTTGACACAGTGATAGCGGTAAGGTGCGCAGTGCGCACCCTACAACTTAGCCGTTAGCCTGCAATTCCTGCAAGCGGGCAAACACTTCTTTCGAGTGAACCGAGGGATTGACCTTGACAAAAGTTTCCCGCAAAATGCCTTCAGGGTCAATAATAAAACTGTGCCGCGCTGAGATAAAACTCATCCAAGAACCGTAAGCTTTGCTGACTGCGCCGTCGGTATCAGCTAACAGCGGAAATTTCAAACCTTCAGAATCGCAAAATTCCGCGTGGGAGTTGACATCATCAGCGCTAATCCCGATAATTTGAGTATTCTTTGCCGAGTATTTCGCCAAGTCTTGCTGGAATCTGCGCGCTTCGATCGTACAACCCGATGTAAAATCTTTCGGATAGAAGTAGACTACCAGCCACTTACCGCGATAATCCGACAGCGATACTTGTCCGTCACCGCTGTTTGTCGGCAAACTAAAATCCGGTGCAGCTTGATTCACCGCTGGAAGCGTGCCACCGAGGGCAAAGGCAGGGGCGGCAAAATTGAAACTGAGAAAGACTAGACAAATTGCCAATAAAGTGCTAAAAAACTTGCGGCGCGAAATCATAAATTTAGAAGTAGAACTGTACATAACACAAGTTTACAGTTTTCTGATTAAATGGGTAGGGGCAATTCACGGATTGCTTCTGGAACCCAAATATCACTTACTCAAATAGGAATTTACTTATGGCCGCTGCACTCCCATTACCAGGCAAAGTTACAGTAGTACAGATAATTAACGGTCAACCTGTTGTTATCGAAGTTGACGGCACTAATGCCCCAATTACTGCAGGCAATTTTGTAGACTTAGTTGAACGCGGCACTTACGACGGTGTGATGTTTCACCGAGTTGTGCGCCAGCCCGATCCTTTTGTGGTGCAAGGAGGCGATCCGCGCAGCAAAAATACTGCAATTCCAGCCAGTCAATTGGGAACGGGTAATTTTATTGACCCGGATACCAATCAGGCGCGTTTTATTCCTTTGGAAATCAAGCCGCAAGGGGCAGCGCAACCTGTTTACAACCAAGTTGTCACTCAGAGACCTCAGTTACCGCATACTCGCGGGGCTGTGGCAATGGCTCGTTCTAATGCTTTGAATTCAGCGTCTTCGCAGTTCTATTTTGCTTTGGATGCTTTGCCGTTTTTGGACGGCAATTATGCTGTTTTTGGCAACGTTACTCAAGGTTTTGAAACGGTGAATGCGGTGCAGCAGGGCGATCGCATTTCGAGCGCAAGAGTCGTTGGCGGAATTGTTCCCGGTCGGGTTTCCAGCGTCATTAGCGATGTTAATTTGCTGAATGATTTCATTAATACTACCAATCTCGTAAATCTGCCTTTGCGATCGCTCAGACTGTCAAACACTCCCAACAACTATCAAGTCACTTCCCAAGATTCTCAGCAAAATCCCAGCGGTGTACTGGGAGGTTCAGTAAACGATCGCATAACTGGTTCACCAACTAATGACGCAATTAACGGCAGCCAAGGCAACGATACCCTCACCGGGGAAGTCGGCGATGACTTTTTGCGAGGCGGCAAAGGCAACGACTTGATTAGCGCAGGTGTTGGCAGCGATATTCTCAACGGAAATCTCGGCGACGATAATCTCAATGGCGATGCTGGTAACGACTTTTTGCGAGGCGGCAGAGGGAATGACGCTTTAATCGGCGGCGATGGCAATGATTTTTTGGTTAACGATTTGGATAATGATACTCTCACTGGCGGTAACGGTGCAGATACTTTTATTCTACAAACCACGGACCTATCTGCGGGTTTTCTGGTCGGTAATGACACCGATATCATACTTGATTTTAAACCCGGAGAGGGCGATCGTATTGGCATTGCTACCAGCAATTTATCAAATATCAGATTCAGTCAATCTGGAAGCAACACTGTCATTCAATTGATAACTGGAACGGCTGTGGTTCAAAATGTCGCCCCCGCAGTAGTTCAAAGTGCTACTTTTGCAATTACAGCTCCTAATTTTTCCCTATCTGGTGGCTTGCCACCCGGAGATCCTGCTATCAGAATCGGCTAACTTTAACTATAGCTGTAGGGTGCACCACAAGCACCTTACCAATGCCCAATTCCCAATTCCCTGTTTGGCCAATTCCCAATTCCCTGTTTGGCCAATTCCCAATTCCCTGTTTGGCCAATGACTAATGACTAATGACTAATGACTAATGACTAATACCACAGCTTTCTAATTTTAGAAACCGCATCTTGATAGTAATCCATTCTCCCCTGCTGCTTAAACAGCCCCGCCGCCTTCTGAAAATCCTCAAATGCTCCCTGAACTTCTCTCAATTTATATCTAGTCACTCCTCGGTTGAAATAAGCTTTAGCCAAATCGCGATCGAGGCGGATTGCCGACTCGAAATCAGCTAGCGCTGCCAGGGAATTTTCCATTTGCAGGCGGATAGCGCCTCGGTTAAAATAAGCTTGAGCTAAATTGGGGTTGAGCAGCAGTGCCGAGTTGTAATCGGCGATCGCCGCAGTATAATCTTTTAAACGAGTCAGCATAAACCCGCGATTGCTGTAATACTTGGCTCGGTAAGGATTGAGTTCGATCGCTGTAGTTAAATCTTCGATCGCAGATTGTTTGTAGCCTAATTTGTAGCGGGCCACACCGCGATCGTTGTAAGCTGACGCGAAGTGAGGATTAATGTTAATTGCGGCAGTGAACTTGTTAATCGCACCCTGCAAGTCTTCTTGTTCGAGATGTTTTAAACCTTGGGCGTAAACTTTTTTGGTACTAACCTTTAAATTTGCCTCTTGTCGGGATTCAGCTTGCTCGTCCGAAAATACTTTCCCTGCAATATTACAGAATCCCAAAGATTCGATCGAATTGAAAATAGTTGTGACAACTAATTGACTCGGGAGAAGGGGGATAGTTGGCATGGGAGAGCTGGTGTTTAACTGTATGCTCTCATTTTGCTCAATATTTGAGGTACTGACAGTGATATCCGTACTCCCAAGAAGGTGATAAGTTGGATGAGATTTGGTGATGCTGGGGATTGACTCGCGTGATGGGAGTTGGGCAAAGGGGTGATGCCCGTCACAAGGAGAGCAAAATTGCGCCTGCAACCCGCTAAATCTCGCAGTTTCAGGCGAGCTGGGCGGTTTCTGGCAGCCGCCAGGGAGTTTTTTGTCGGGATTGTTTGGAGGTGGGCTGCTGCAGGATCGATCGCCCCTGCGCGCTGCAAGTATTACTTTGTGGCGATAGGCGATGGCGGTTTGCCGATGGCGGGCTTCCCCGTAGGGACACTCCAAAAGCCCATAGGTGTCAACAAACACGTCAAACGTAATACCGGTCTGCTCTTTGACGATTAGGCCTCGATCGCCCTGGCGCCCCCCTTAAGAAGGGGGGGACTGGAACAACTCAAAGTCCCCCTTGTTAAGGGGGATTTAGGGGGATCT
>JAUBOG010000653.1:0-3121 GCA_036700105.1 Microcoleus occultus BM001215583 | reverse complement strand
AACTCGCGGGGAGGGTTGGGGTGGGGTGCATTATATTTTTGCAAGAGTTCTAATAAGCCTTACTGGAGCAAATCCGATTTCTCACCCCAGAGCAGCAACAGGAAGTCCTGGACTTTGCAGCCTTTCTCCGGTTGCGAGATCCTGGCGTCTCGAAAAAGAAGCGTATACCCGGATTGCATAAAGGAAATGCCTATTGGATGGCAGACGACTTTGATGCTCCGCTTCCAGATGAGTTTTGGTTAGGAGAGTCATGAAACTACTGCTCGATACGCACACCTTTATCTGGTGGGACAGGGAACCTGAATTAATTCCGTCTGCAACCCTGGTGAGCAGTGACACGATTTTCAAGCAATACGATTGCAAATTGATACTAAATCTGGGTATTATACCCCGCAATAGATATTTGTAGTAGGGTGTGTCGCCACGGGTAATTGTTGCTATTTGCGATTGAAATTCGAGCGACGCACCGCCAAGATTATCAAGGAGCTAGGAAACCCGCCGGATCTGGTATGATTTGGTAAGCAGTATGCAGAGAGTAGAGGGCAGTGTGAAGATGAAAACTTACCGCCTCCCGCCTACTAAATCGAGTTCGCGATCGCGTCGGTTTCTACGAGCATTTTGCCCGGATGTTGGGAGTGAGCATCGACAAGAATAGTTTTTGCGATCGCCGACTTATACCAAATCCGGGTTGCTCATCCCCGTTATAAGTTGTAGGGTGCGTCGCTACGAATAATTCTCACTATAAATCGAGATTAAACGAGCGACGCACCCTACGAGACTGCTTGTTATAAAGGGGGTCTGAAACCCGGATTTGGTATTATTCAGCAAGTCCTACTTACCCATTGCACAACTGTGCAACGATCGCTACCTTAAAAAGCAACAGTAATTACAAAATTAAGCAATTAAATTGGCACAAACTGCTCTATTTAAATTCAATCTATTTATTTATTGTAGGACTAATACTAACACAGGATTACTATAAAAACACAGGAGAAAAACAAAAATGGCTGAATAATTTTAAAAACAAAAAGGGCTAAGTTATGATGTCAATCCAATGGTTCTCGAACAAACGCATCAACATCAAAATACTCACCTGTTGTGCCTTGATTTTAATGCCGATCGTAACTCCGGCAGTTCTAGCGGGTTATGCACCGGGCGATCAAAAGCCTGTGCCTCCAGAAAGAAGATCGGATGGAGGAACGACTAGAGGGTGTTCTGGAGGAAATATGCCGCTAACCGTTCTCGCCTCTGCGAACTACGTCGGACGAACGATTTCTCGACATCCTACGTTCGCTTGGTTTGTGCCTGATGATTCCGCCTCCAAGCCAATAAAATTCACGATTTACGAGTGGGTTCCAGGTGCGAAACCCAAACAAGTTCGCCAGATGTCCTTGCAGAGTTCACCGGGAATTATGAAATTATCCCCGTTCTCAAATAGCGAATTAGGGTTGCAACAGGAGAAACAATATCTTTGGCAAGTTGTGATCAATTGCGATCCAGATAACCCATCAGGCGATCTAGTAAGCGAGGCAAATATTGAGGTTATAGCAATGCCTACTGCCGTGCAAAGTAAACTCAACAAAGCAGTAAATAGCGTTGAAAAAGCTAATATCTATGCTGAGGCAGGTTTGTGGTACAACGCATTAGATGAAGCGCTCAAACTGGCCCAAGCGTCGAAACTGGGAGAAGTGGGTTCAAATCTCTTAAAAGATTTGGCTAATTCGGAAGCAGCAAAAACCAGTTCAGAATTGCCACCAAAAGAACGCTCCGATCGCGCCAAACAAATTGAAACCTTGAAGCAGATTGCAGATAGCGCGCGCTGACATACTCGATCGCCTCTACTTTTTAGCAACATTTTAGTTATGACCTATGAAGAAGCATTCGCACTCGTTACGGCTGCTATAACTCCTCAATCTCTAAGCGAACTGCAAATCGCTGTTCTTCGAGGAGCCTGGAACAAGCAGTCTTATCATCAGATTTCCCTCGAACTAAATCACGAGTACAGTTACATCAAAAATGTGGGCGCACAATTGTGGCAAATGCTGACCCAGGAGTTAGGAATTGGGGTAACAAAACTGAATTTGCAGGATGTCTTGACTCAGTATGCACTGCAAAAACAAACGTGCGATCGGCCTGCATCTTTGCCGCGCGATCGTGTCGATTGGAGAGAAGCAGTTGATGTTTCCCAGTTTTGCGGGCGACAGGCACAATTAGCCATACTACAGCAATGGGTGATGCAAGATTGTTGCCGGTTAATTGCGATCGCGGGCGTTGGCGGCATCGGTAAAACAATGCTCGTGACTCGATTGGCGCAGCAACTTGCTGATACCGAGCAGTTTGAAGTTGTGGTTTGGCGATCGCTCAGACAAGCTCCGCCCTTCGTCGATTTTCTCACCGAATTGATCTCTGCGATCGATCCCGATCGATCGCTGCCGCAGTCACTTGATGCCATGATGCGTCATTTGCTTATTCAGTTGCGATCTCGCCGCTGTCTGCTCGTTCTAGATAACGTAGAAACGGTTTTTTCCAGTAAAAAATTAGTGGGTACTTAGGGGCTTGCAATTAAATACAATCCCAGTTATGTTAGAAGAGTAGGAAACAAAAAATCTGACATGAGCGGTTGTGACCTCTGTGATGGGGATGCCAGAAATGATCTTGAGTGAGGTTAAATCGACGTTTAAGGATGCTGCCCAGAAACTGACGGGCTATCGCCGTCGAGACTTTATGGCAAAAGTGGCTGAAGACTACTTTAATGGTTCAGCCCGCAAAGTAGAAACATTTATGGGGTGGAACCGACACAGTATTCAACTGGGCTTACATGAACGACGAACCGGACTGATTTGTGTTGATAATTATCGGGGAAGAGGACGACACAAAAGTGAAATTTTGCTGCCCAACTTAGAAGCCGATATTCGCTCTCTAGTCGATGCCCAGGCCCAGGCAGACCCCAAGTTTCAATCGACATTTTTGTATGCCCGGATCACGGCATACGCGGTACGAGCGGCATTAGTGAGTCAGAAGAACTACGACAGTGAGCAATTACCTTCTCGTCAGACAATTGGCGCGATTTTAACTACCAGCCGGGAAGTCCCTCGGTATATTCAGAGGGGATGAATCTGAG
>JAUBOG010000652.1:0-3122 GCA_036700105.1 Microcoleus occultus BM001215583 | reverse complement strand
CACGGCAGTGCCGTTTCCCTACCTCGATTAATTGCGCAAGAAACGGCACTGCCGTGTCCTGATTGTGGGTAATATTAATTCCGATGCTACCGGATTTGAAATAAACCGGATTTTAGCGCTCCCGGCAAATAGGCACTGCTCGCCTCGATCGCTGCGGAACTCGATCCGATGTATTGTAAGCTACAAGCGTTACTTGACCTCGATCGTCCATCACCCAACCTCCAGCAGCAATCACTGGCTGGGGCTGAATTTCTATTTCTGCCTTTCTATCCTGTAAATTCTGACTTCCACCTACCGCCGGTTCCACCCAACTAAACTGAGCAGAATCGCTGCTGAGCACATCATTCGGATTCGCAGGTACTCCTCCTTTGCCAGTAATAGTAAACTCACTTCCCGCCTCTTGATTGCAAGGATTAGCCGCAATTAACGCAGCCGGATTGACAACATTTTGGGGCAATTCTACTAATCCTTGTGCCGGATTCACTCCCGCACTACTAAACGTTACCGCCCCTTGCAAAGCCGGGCCAGCTTGTTGAGAAATGGCGGCGATATCGCTAGTCGGAAGTAAAGAAGTTGGATTGACTTGTAAGGTTGCAAATTCAGCGTCAGTCAAACCTAAACTGCTTCTAGCTCGATCGCGATTAACAGCAGCAAAACCAAAGATATTCGGTACATCAACCCTAACTTGTCCTCCAGTAGCCGTGCGAGCATTAGCTGTAATGTCGCTATTTTCTCGCGGTAAAGCTACCAAAATATCGCTGTTAATTCTGATATTGCCACCGTCAGAAATACCTGCATCCGTTGTAATTCTGCTGTTGCGCCGCAATTGGATCGATCGCGCTTGGAGGTTAATATTTGCCCCAGTACCGGATACAGTTGTACCATCAATGCTGGCTTGGTTGTCAAGGGCGATCGAGTTGGCTACAACATTAATATTTCCAGCCCTTCCCGTTCCCAAAGCTTGAACATTCACCGTTGCTCCATCCCGGACAATCAATTGATTAACATTCAGATTCAACGAACCCGCATTCCCGGTAGCATTGGGATTGACAAAGGTACTTACGCTGCCAGCCGAAGCCTCAATTCTACTCCTGAACCCACCGTTACTGGCGATGCCTTGGACTTCTGCGCGATCGGCATTAATCGTAATATCTCCCGCATCTGCTGCGCCCAAAGAAGCCGCAGTAATAATGCCCCCATTCCGCACAGTGAGCCTGGGCGTAGAGATGCGGATATCTCCACCTATACCAGAGCTTGTAGTTTGAGTGCCAAAAACACTCGGTGTGAAGCCCGAATTCCCTGCCGAAACTCCAGACACGCCGCTCACTTCGATCGACTCTGAAGCTCTGATAGTTAAAGTTCCTGCAGGTCCCCCAGTCGTAGAAAACACATTTGCACCAACAATCGTACCCGTCGATAAAGTAATTGCAGCTCCATCAAAAACAATCACCCGCTTAGTGTCAATGGTAATATCCCCAGCTTTCCCATTCCCATCGAAAGAGCTAGTGCCAAGCAAAGTTCGTGCCGTACTTCCAACAAGACTCCCCGACAATTCTACAGATTCCTGGGTTTTAATCGCGATATTCCCCGATGCTCCATCACTGCGGGTGATGGTGACGAGATTGGAGCCATCGCGCATGATTAACCGTTGTGCGTCAACAGTTATGTTTCCACCAGAGCCGCTACTTCCCTTCGTTGTTCCGTTGTTCATCGCTGAACCCATCATCTCGAAAGTATTGGCACGGATATTCAGATTTCCAGCATTTCCAGCACCCAGGGTGGCAGTGCCACCCACTACCCCATCCCGCAGCAGCAGCCGTCCGGCTTCAATCTTAATGTCTCCGGTGGCTCCACTGCCAGAAGTCGCAGCGTTCAGAACAATTTGCGGGTCAAAAGGGTTGAACGATCCAGAGGCTAGATATTCGCTGTAAAATTGCTGATAGCCTTCAATTCCCACCCCAATCATTTCCACTGAGTCAGTAGCGCGGATGTTTAAATCGTTCCCCTTCCCATCTCCCAGTGTGGCGGTGATAATTTGCGACCCTTTATCGACTCGCAAGTTTTGGGCATTAATATCAATACTTCTGCCATCAATATTTCCCAGTGTCAGTCCATAAATTCCCGAACTACTTACGGTGACGTTTGAACCTGTAATGTCAATTTTTCCACCTCCTAATCCGCTGGTATTTATTAATGCTCCGTTCATTTCAATATTGCCGAAGTTCTGAATATTTCCATAGTTTAAATTCAAACCTAAAGCAGTTGGTTCAAATTGTACTAAACCGGGACTTTTCACACTTCCTAATAATATTTGTCCGGTATAAGCTGTTAAGTTTCCTCCTTGCAGTTGAATGTCTCCGCCAATTAAGGCTAAAGTTTGACCCGGATCAACTGCTAAACCAAGTTTGTTAGAAACAGGAATTTCGAGAGGAAGTGGCGGTAAGGTTGGTGTTGGGCCGGTTGCTTGAGAAGTATTGACAATTGTGCCGGGATTGTCTCGAAATCTCAAACCTACAGGAATATTAATTGCTAATAAGGGCACTGTTTGGGGGTTAGTGCTGCTAAATTCAAAGCTGTTGTTAAAAATAATACTATCAGCACTTGAACCGATAAATGACCCACGTAAATCTAATCTAGCATTGGGGCCGAAGACAATTCCTTTGGGATTAATTAAAAATAAGTTGGCGTTTCCCTGTACTCCTAATGTTCCTAAAATATTGGAAGGATTGCCACCTGTGATGCGGGTGAAAATATTGGCAATGCCGTTAGGATTGGCAAAATATGCGCCTCTGCCTTCACCGACGTTGAATTCGCGGAAACTGTGAAATAAGTACGGGCCGCGAGTTGCACCGCCTTCAATGCGGTCTGACGGTAGGTTATTGATGGTGTCGGATACTGTACGGGAGTTTTCTGTGCCTAAAGTGCGATCGGGGACGATTTGAGCGAGAGTAGCCGTGGGAAATAGCAATAGGAAAGCAAACAATAGAGTGGAAGATAGGCGGGACATTGTTCAGCTTCCTATATAATATTTTAGCGTTAAATAATCTTTGTGTTAGATATAGCAATCCTCGCATCATTTGTGAATTTCTTACTCCCTCCCCTTGATAAGGGGAGGGTTGGGG
>JAUBOG010000651.1:0-3124 GCA_036700105.1 Microcoleus occultus BM001215583 | reverse complement strand
CAGCCCCCCCTTGGTAAGGGGGGGAGAAGAGTTAAATTCTCCTTTGGTAAGGGGGGAAGAAGATTTACACCCACCTTTAACAAGGGAGGGAGAAGAGTTAAATTCTCCCTTGGTAAATCGGAGAAAAAATTCAAAATCGCGCTGTATTTGGCTGGCTGATGAGTGGTTTTTAATCGCTGGTTTGGATTTGCCGATCGCCTCTGACTATGCAGATTATCCCCAGATTGGCAACGGTGTGGGTTCGATCCGACAGTTTATTGGGCAGTTTGAAACGGCTTTCGCTAAACTGCAACCGCTGCAAGTTAACTCGCCGCGAAAATTAATTTGGGTGGTGGGGAATGCTGTGGAAAAAGCTTTTGAGCCGATCGCCGATCGACTCAATCAAATTCCCGGCTTAGAAGTTAAAATGGTAGCGCTGTGCAGCGATTATTGGGGGCAAAACATTACTGTCACTGGTTTGCTGACGGGCCAAGATTTGCTCGCAGCTTTGCAGGGGATGGACTTGGGAGACGGCATCTTGCTGCCCTCGGTGATGCTAAAACAAGGGGAACCGCGTTTTTTGGATGATATGATGCTCTCTGAGCTCGCTGGCTTCCTGAAAACGGAGATTTTCCCCGTTAGTGGAGTGGAGGAACTAATCTCGGCGGCGATCGGTCGCGTAAATGCTGAGGTGCAACTGTAAATTTTCAGTCCGGGATTCAATTCAAAAGTCACGAAAAAAAGTTATTCTGACTTTTGAGACCTGAGTTTAGGCCCGAAACTTGAGACTTCTCTCTTGGTTTAAAATTGTCTCTGGAATTGCAGAATAAGTTAAAATTTATGCGTGTTTTTCGTCAAATCGTGGTAGTCGGAGTGGGCGCTGCAATTACTTTCAGCAACCCGGGACAGAGTGTTTCAGCACAGCCTCCGGCTCAGTCTCAGGAAAGCTCGGCCCGCAGCAATCAACTCGAATTAGGGCCGAATGTTCGATCGACCTCGAACGCATCAACAGCACCGGCATCAGAAGCCGATCGGTCGATCGCCCTTAAGCCCCCAACCTCTGAAAATTTGGCGCAGTCTGGAGGGCCCGCACCCAGAGGCGCTCAGCAGCAACCAGTCCCGAGCCGCCCCAACAGTGCTCCGGCGCCGGCTTTGCCAACACCAGTTCCCCGCGGCACTCCCAACGAAAGTTTCCCACCTCTGACTCCGAGGGGCATTTTAGACACCAAGCCCCCTGGTTCCCTGGAACCCAACCCGAATCCGCTGCTGTTTCCGACACAGCCCGAGGATGTCAGGATCGAGCAAACTGAGTCCATTACCTTGCAGCAGGCGATCGATCTGGCCCGCCGCAACAGCCAAGTTTTGCAAATCGCCGGACAGCAAGTGGAACAAAGCCGATCGGCTTTGCGCGAACAGCAAGCTGCTCTGTATCCCGACCTGAATTTTCAAATGGGCGCCAACCGCTCTGTGAGTGCCGGCGGAGAACTCGGAGTCCGGGCGCAGCAGCGCCGCCTCAACAACTTAACTAACCGACCTCCCAACACTCCTGACCCCCAAAATTTCGGCAACAACAGTCTCAACAGCACTTTGGAGTTGAGCTACGATGTCGATTTGTTCGGAAGGCGACGCGCTAACATCCGCGCGGCAGAGGAACAGTTGCGCCTTCGGGAACTGGATGTGGAACGCCAAGCCGAGCAACTCCGCTTCGACACTGCTGAGGCTTACTACACCTTGCAAAACGCGGACGGACAAGTTGCGATCCGCCAAGCTTCCGTCAGAAACGCCCAGCAAAGTTTGCGGGATGCCGAAGCTTTGGAACGGGCGGGAGTGGGAACCCGGTTTGCCGTGCTGCAGGCTCAGTCAAATGTGGCTAACGAACAGCAGCAACTGTCAGTGGCCCGCCGCGACCAGCGAGTGGCCCAGCGCCGTCTGGCTGAGATTTTGAATATCAGCCAGTCGGCGAATTTGACGGCGGCTGACCCGGTAGAGCAAGCGGGCTCCTGGAGGCTGTCCCTGGAAGAGAGTATCGTCCAGGCTTTTAAGAATCGCCCCGAGTTGGAACAGCAGTTGGTGCAGAGGGATGTCAGCAAGCAGCAGAGGCGATCGATCCAGGCCGGGCGTTTGCCTCAACTGACTGTTGCGGGCAGTTACAACGTCCTGGGACAAGACCCCGACGACCCAGACCCGTTTGTGGCTCGCGGCTGGGCGGACGGCTATTCGATCCGGGCGAATTTGACTTGGAGTATCTTTGACGGGGGCGCGGCGAACGCGAGGGTTAGACAGCGGGATGCTGATATTGCGATCGCCGAAAGTCGATTCGACCAACTCCGCAATCAGGTGCGCCGGGAAGTGGAACAAGCTTATTTTGGCTTGGAGTCGAGTTTTGAGAATATCGAAACTTCTGAGGCGGGGGTTTTGCAGTCGAGGGAAGCTCTGCGTTTGGCCAGACTGCGGTTTCAAGCTGGTGTCGGTACTCAGACGGATGTGATTCAGGCGGAAACTGATTTGACTAGGGCTGAGAGAAACCGATTGTCGGCAATTGTCACTTACAACCTGGGGCTTTCGTCTCTCCAGCGGGCTGTGAGCAATCTTCCGACTAATAACCTCTCGGATGCTCCTTGAGATTGGGTTGGGGCGATCTTTCTGGACAGATCGATCGGACATCCGGTATTAAATGTTCGATACAATAGTTAATACTTTGTAAGAAAGAACCAAGTCACTGGGTTAAGGAATCGGCAATGGCCAATATCAAGTTTGTGAAGGAAGATCGGGAAGTCATCGCAGCAGACGGAGCCAATTTGAGGCTCAAAGCTCTAGAAAATCGCATCGACTTGTACACCTTTTCGGGAAAGATGATGAATTGCGGGGGCATCGGTCAATGCGGCACCTGCATTGTGGAAATTGTCGAGGGCGGTGAAAATCTGTCGCCCCGCACGGACTTTGAGAACCGCAAACTCAAGAAAAAGCCGGAAAACTATCGGTTGGCTTGCCAAGCTATGGTCAACGGCCAGGTGAGCGTGAAGACGAAGCCGTAACAGAAGGAAGTACGTCCGCTTCTTTTGTAGCGGATGTAACGGATGTCAGTCCGATGGAAGAAGGAAGTACGTCCGCTTCTTTTGTAGCGGATGTAACGGATGTAACGGAT
>JAUBOG010000650.1:0-3138 GCA_036700105.1 Microcoleus occultus BM001215583 | reverse complement strand
CCGACGCTCTGCCGATCGTCCCCTTAATAAGGGGAGGGTTGGGGTGGGGTAAAAAATTTACGACTCCTGCAAGGATTGCTATAGCTTTCCCCTCTGACTGACTTTTACAGCATCATACGGAATTTACTGGTTTAATAAAATCTTCCTTTAGACAGATGGCGGAGTCGTCTATAGGTTTGTAGTCCTGATTGCAAACCAATTTTGTCGTGTTGTGCGATCGCCCAGCATGAAAAGGCAAATTAAATCCCCGACTTCTTTCTTCGCACTGAGATTTGAGCGTGAATTAATTTGATTCAGAAGTCGGGGATTTGCTCTTAATCATACCGTCCCATCAGCAACGCCCTAAATTGTATTGTGGTCGATCGAGGGGACATCATAGGATCTGGATGGGCGATCGCCCCAAATTAACTCAAACCCTACCTAACCAGAGCAACCGCAGACTCTGGTAGCTTAGAATGCTCCACCCGAAACACATTTGCGCTCAGATTAGCAACAACTTGTTTCCCCTGCTGCGTCAGTTCCAAATAGCCGATCGCATCCTTGACATACCGATAAACCACATTCCAATAAAACTTAGGATAACCATCCCGCAAATCCCCCTGATTCTGATACCCCAAAACCCGATTCTGGCCAGTCTCCTCAAACTCGTAAAACAGCGCCGCAATCTTTTGCAAATATCGCGGATCGCTCAACTGGCCGATTAAATCCGCCGCCCGAACCAAACCCGGATAATTTGCAGTATCTTGATAGTCATCATCCGCAGGAACCGGGAAACGAGTCAACTCAATATTCTGCTTAACCAAATCGGCATCAATCAGTCTGTGCCCCCCAAAACGCTCGTCAATAAACATTTTTCCGCGATCGACATGATAAGGCGTCAAACTAGCATCAGTCGCCCCCCGAGGCAGCGTTAATTTCAAGTCGCCTATTCCCGTCGCATACAGTCCCAAATCTGTTCTATCTTGCCGGCAAACGCCCTTGACGTACCCGATATCGTGGCACAGCAAAGCAATGTGAAAATGCAGCCAATGTTCGCAGGAAACACCACCCTCGCGGATGTGTTTCCCGCGCAGAATTTCTTGTCCCACCAATGTGACTAAAATAGTGTGTTCGACATTGTGGTAAAGAGCATCGCTATTCGCAATATTTTCTAAAGCCATAGCCGCTACCCAAGCAATAATTTCGGCATAGTCAGATTTGAACCCGCCGTAGGTGTGGCGGTAGCCTTCAACCAGCCTCCCGACAAAATCGTTAATTAGCAGTTCAGTTGCGTTAAACATATTTACTTCCATCAGTCAATGTAGCTTGTTAAATTATTTTTATAGTTATTGCTTTTGGTGTTACGGTTTGGTGTTATTATCGATTCGATCGCGACGGTGGATGCCCGCTTTTGTCTGGAGGCATCCACTCATATTATCAACGATTATGGCTTAAATTAGCGATCGAACAACTAGCAGGTTCGCGCACCCGGTAAATAATTGGTATCGACGGGCGATCGGGGTATAACACCCCTCAATCAGCAGTACGGCGTTACATCTTCCCCGCATACGTCAGCCAAAAACGAGAGCGATCGAAAACGCAACCCCACTAATTCCTCATACAGAGGATTCAGCTTGCACATCGGCGGTATGTGAAAAAGATGGTGTCCCAATAGCTGGATATCTCTTTCAAAAGGACACTGTGCGGGTATAAGCCGGCACAACCACGCCCGCTAGCTGCGGATCTCGCACCGCAATGCGATCGAGCCGCTGCCGCACTGGTTGGACGAGGCGATCGACAAAACTTAAGTATTGGCACTGATTTTTAGGAAAAATACTTGTAGTCGAGTTCATGATTGACCTCAGTAATAATTACTAACAAAAACTTATGAATCACTTTTCTCAATCATCAGCCAAACCCGCCGTTAGTGCAGTGACGCGAATAAGTTTTTCGCGTGACACTCGCAGTCCCAAAATGTGATATAGAAAGCTAACACTTGTGATTGCAAATCCCCAAAAGTGTGAGACAGATCACCTGCTGTACTCGCGACATCCTGTATCTTAAGATAGATAAAAAAATAAATATAACTTCCAACTCCCTGCCTCTACTTTACCCTGCTAGTTACCTGCGATGTATTACCAGCCAATTTACTAATATAAGGTTTCAGGCAATGATTAAACAAAAATATAAATATACCGACCTTTCTCAACCCTCCCCCACCGATAGCGTGCTGGAAAAACTCCCTGTAGAAGTTAAAGATTGGGCCGAAAGCTTGCCTTGGAACCAGCGGCGCTACGTATTGTCCCTCTGCTACACACTGTGTGCATCTACTCCCGATTTGCAAGCAGAATTTTTAGATGACTACACAGCCGACGGCTTAGTCTCAAAAATGTTTGAAGATGTAGACACTCTCAACCGAGTCAAAGAGTATTTAATCAGATTTCGAGTCAAAAAAGAATTAAATGAATCCGATTTAAGAAGCTACATCAAACAATTTTATATCCACTCAGCTCAACAAGCGCGTCGCCAAACTGACCAATATTTAGAAGCGGCACTCCGCTTTGTCTTGAATACAGAAGAACGCAATAATGTTTTTAACTACATTTTGGGTTTTGAATTTATTAAAATTGTGTTTCAGATGAGCTGGTTGCAACACGAAAGGTTAGCGAGACTGCAAAAAAATCAGTCGCAGTTTATTGAAGCCTATATCAAACCGATTCAACACGCACACAGAATTAACGGCATAATTGTACCCAAAGATGAGAGAATATTTTTTGCGCGACGCACCTATTACATTCAACAGCCCAATATTTCTTACAGAAAACTCATTGAGTTAGTAATGGCTAGTTTTACTACAGAAATGGTTACTCACTGCGGATTTTCTGTCAGCCGCCACTCTCAAGCTTTGCGCTTTGACTGCGATTATATTTACGATCCAGAACCAGAAGAAGAAAGATTTCCTACTGACTTGCAATTTATTCATTAGACTGCTGGCAAAAAGGTAGTTATACCAAATCCGTTTGCATCGGAATGAGACAGCAGATTCCATATTGATCGAGTACACCCGCCTATCGTGAGCTTCCCCTCCCGGGACACGGCAGTGTCCATAGGTGTCAACTTAAGGTCAAACCCAGTCATAGACTGTTGTTTGACTATTAA
>JAUBOG010000649.1:0-3158 GCA_036700105.1 Microcoleus occultus BM001215583 | reverse complement strand
GAGGCTTTCCAGATTTTGCTTTTCGCTGGCCAATTGCTGCTGCAATTCGGCGATCAAACTTTCGCGTTCGGCCAATTCCTGCTGCAAACTTTCGTAACTTGCTTGCAGCGGATTGGGCTGTACGCTGACCTCGGACGATAGAGTTTCTGCAGTTACAGCCTCATTAATATCGCTTTCTGCGGCTGTTTCCCCTTGCAAGTCGGCGGGATCGACCGGGGTTTCTTCACCTTTTTTCCAAGTGACACTAACTTGGGCCTTGTCCTTAGAAATCTCCAGAGCGCCTTGTGCCAAGCGTTCTAGGAGTTCCGACCTTGATATTCCGAGCTTTCGAGCGATCGAGTTCAATCGATCGGCACTAGAAGGAGTCAGCGAAAGTCCGACTTTGACTTTGCTTTCTGGATTTGAACTAACTACATTGCGACTTTTTTTTACCATTGGCATTTTCCTCATGCCAACCTACACTTATTAGTATAGTGGCTGAAGCTTCTATTAAAATCAATTTTTGTTACTTACCAATTGTGGCAGCTTCCGTTCCAAATCGAACAAAAAGCCGTGAATGTATTCTTCCGTCCATTCCTCGCCGTAGAACCGCTTAAACATTCCTCGGGCTGGGTCTTTTTCGGCGCGATACCGCAGATAGCGCAGTTGAGCTTGTAAGATACTATCTAACTTTGCACTATCTGCGATCGGTTCGGCGCGATCGACCAAATCCAAATAAGCGGCCAGATAGTCTTTGAAGGCTGCAAAAACTCGCGTTTCCACAACTTCGGTTTCTTTGGGGCGAGTCCACAGAAACGCCGGCGAGAAAAACTGCTTCGCTTCTTCGGGGAAATCGCCGCCCCAGGGGAGGTGCGGTTGATGGGCTTGAAAAATTTGTTCGATCGGCGCGGTATACTTGGCCTGGTAGTCAGCGTCCCCGCCAAACAGAGGCTGCATATCCAGAGCGATCAAATGGCCCCCCGGTAGCGTCACCAAATCCGCGCCAAAAAACGGCAAATCATAGTTAAGGTGCGGGAAAATCACAAAATTGAGAACTTGCAAGCTGCTGCCGCCTTGAACGTGAGCCGCGCGAATTTGCCGCAGTTTCGGGGATGAAAAAGCGTAACTTGTCGTTGCGATTTCTTCTTGATTTTTCCCTTTGCCGACTGTAGCTTGCTTGAGTTCAAAGCCTTCTGGAATCGGGTAAGGCTGTAAGTCTAACCGATTTTCCAAAAGTGCGATCGCCTCGTCTAAAAAAGGCTGATAAAGAGTCATGTCGATTTTAGATTTTAGATTTTAGATTTTAGATTAAACCTCTTCTGTCCGCCCGTTTGTAAGGTGCGCTTCGGCGCACCTTACTACTTAAATTTAACAGTCATCGCGAGTTCGCGGTAACAGCTAAAGGCACTGCATCTTCAAACAAAAATTCGTAAAGGAATTTCTCGGCCCATTCGTGACCGAAATAACTGCTGAACAAGCCCGAAGCCGGGTCTCTGTCTGCGCTGTACTGGTCGTAATCTTTTTGAGCTTTGACGATGCGCTGGATATCTTCGGGGTCACTCAGCGGTTGTGCGGACGACAGCATTTTCCAGTACAAATCCAAATAGTCTTTAAAAGCTGGATATACCCGATTTTCTACAGTTTCCGCATCTGTTTTGGCGAACAGCAAGTATTTAGAAAAATACTGATTGGCATCATAAAATTTCATTTCTAAATTTTGGGCCAAGTCGTCGTACTTGTCGCGCAGGGATTGTAGAGGTTGAACGTATTTTGCTATATAAGCTTCATCTCTAAATAGCGGCTGAAAGTCTAGAACTACCAAGATTTTCTTCTTGCCGAAAGACAAGAGGTCAATTCCTAACAGCGGCAAATCGTAATTGTGACTCGGATAAATCACGCAATTAAAAACTTGAGCAGATTCACCCGCATCGATGTAAGTGTAGCGGATTTTTCGCAATTGCGGGCATTCGTAACACGAACTGCGGATAGTAGCTGGGGTTTTGCCGCGATCGCTGACATTGACTTCCAACCCGGAGGGAATGGGGCGACTTTGCAAATCAAACCTTTGAAACAGCTCTTGCTCTAGGTATTCCCGAAAAGGCTGGTACATGGCGAATTAACTCGGATGGCAAAACTAAGAGCGATCGTAGAGGATGCCGATCGCCCCCGTCTCGTTTATTAGAAACAAAGTAACAATCCGTAATATTGCGGGGGCGATCGCGATCGGGTGATCGTCCAATCAAGAGCGGGGTTTAAGGAAGATTGTGCTAGGGTTGATAACCGGACGATCGATTGGCGATGTGGGTGCGATATCAATTCCGGCTGCACTCCTTATTATATAGAGGACACTCCAAAAGCCGTGTCCCTACAATCGATCGCGGTAGGGACACTCCAAAAACCGTGTCCTCGGTTTAGATCATTCCGATTGATACAAGAACAAATACACGTAAAGGAATTATTGCTATAAATTTACAACGGTGGAAACCATGACGATCAAAAATGAGCAACAATATCAGCACACCTTAGATTGGTTGCGGCGATTTGAGCAGTCTGTAGCCGAATTTGATAGTAATGAGACCTTGAAAGACGAACCTGTGCGATGGCAGCTTCATAGAGACTCATATCAGAGTCAAGTTGACGAGTTAAAGTCAGAAATTGCTGAATATGAGCGACTTGTTAACTGCAACAATACACAGCCAATTCAGATAAAAGTTGATAGTTTAAATAAGCTGCCCGATGCTTTAATTAAAGCTCGCATAGCAGCAAAAATTAGCCAACAAGAACTAGCCCAGATACTAGGAATTGACCCTGAGCGAGTTAAGCAATATGAAGACACAGATTATCAATGCGCTAGTTTTGTGGAAATCCTGGAAGTCAGCACAGCTTTGGGCGTAGAATTTGAAACTGCTGCGATCCGGGTAGATTTTCAAGAAATAGAAGCCGTTAAAAAAACAGTCGAAAAATGGCGAAAAGAAAAAGTTAATTTGGCAACGGGCTCTGGGGCCCGTTCATAAGGCTGTGTAACTATTTACAGCGTATTCACGATTCATAAAGTGTAGTAGGGACACCGCACCGTACCCTTCGTGTCAACAACCAGGTTAAACCCAGTCAGAGACTGCGGTTTGACTATTAAGCCTAGATCCCCCCTAACCCCCCTTAAAAAGGGGGGGACAAGATTC
>JAUBOG010000648.1:0-3161 GCA_036700105.1 Microcoleus occultus BM001215583 | reverse complement strand
CCTACAATCGATCGCGGTAGGGACAAAGGCACTCGCGGTGTCGAAAGCTTGTCATTCCGGTGCAGCCGGAATTGACATAACACCACATCCGGGTTAGATAGGATCGTGGATTAAATAACTTCCGTAGGTTGGGTTTCGTTCCACGGGCCCAACCTACAAAAAATGCTATTTATGGACTGACGCACCCTACTATCGTCTTTTAAATGCCGAACAGCTTAGTCGAGGGAATTGGGGTTGAGTAACCCGGATTTAGCATAAAACGCGCTTGGGATACTCGATCTACTCGCGATCGGCAAGTTCGGCTGGCATAAATCCCAGCCAACTCAGAAAACTATTGATGTATTTTAAATTTTATACTGCTCGTCAATTATGTCTGAATTCCGCCGCAGAAATTGCCTAAAATTGTTTTAATAAAACAAACAAAATCCCCAAAAAATACTTTCTATAAATTGTATCAAAAACCGCTGAAAAAATAAAAAATGCAATTAAATAATTTAAAAAAATAGAAGTAAAAAAATGCGAATCAAAGGGCCGTAAATAGGTGAATAAAAGTTTCAAATAAAAAAACGCTGTGCGCAAAGGCGACAAGATCGAGTATAATTGTATTGCGAAATTGACTCGCATTCCAGAAATACGGTTGAATAAACTAAATTTATTTCATTAGACAGGTGCAAATTAAGGAGTGAAGGCGTACCCAAATTGACTAAATATTTACTGATCGGTTCCACAAAAGCTTACAGCGGCAAGTCCGCGATCGCCCTGGGAATGGCACTAGGCCTCCGGGCAAAAGGACTCGCCGTCGCCTACGGCAAGCCTCTGGGAACCTGTTTCAGCTCGCCCGGAGCTGGAGCCGAAGAGGAAGACGTGCGGTTCGCGATCGAGACGCTGAAGCTCTCAGAAAGTCAGATGCCGTCAACACTGCTGTATTTGGACGAAGAGACGGTTCACAAGCGTTTGCGAAAAGAAGACACGACAGATTACCGCCAGTCTCTAGCGCAGTATTTGCAAGCCCCCAGGGGAGACTTGGTGCTGTTGGAAGGCCCCGCTAATTTGGAGGAAGGGCGTCTGTTTGACTTGTCTTTGCCTCAAATTGCTGAGGCGATTGATGCCTCTGTGCTGCTGGTAGCGCGCCCGATCGATCTTTATATAGACGATTTGCTGTCGGCCAAGCAGCGTCTGGGCTCGCGTTTGGCTGGCGTCGTACTCAACGACGTTCCCTCGGACAAACTCGAATCCATCACCGCCACGGTGCGGCCTTTTCTGGAGGATGCAGGCATTCCAGTGCTGGGAATGCTGCCGAGAAGCGCTTTGCTGCGCAGTGTCAGCGTCAAAGAATTGGTGCACCAATTGAAAGCTGACGTACTCTGCCGTCAAGACCGTTTGGACTTGATGGTGGAAACCTTGACAATTGGCGCGATGAATGTTAGTTCTGCTCTTAAGTATTTCCGCAAAGCCAGAAATATGGCGGTGGTGACGGGGGGCGATCGCACGGACATTCAGCTAGCGGCTCTGGAAAGCTCAACTCAGTGCTTGATTCTGACAGGCCACTTGCCTCCTTCTCCCCTGGTAATCGGCAGGGCAGAAGAAATGGAAATTCCAGTTTTGTCTGTGGATTTGGATACCTTAACTACGGTGGAAATTATCGACAGCACCTTTGGCAACGTGCGCCTGCACGAACCCATCAAGGTGGAATGCGTCAGTCAGCTAATGGCAGAACACTTTGACCTAGACGGGATGATGGCATCTTTGGGCCTGCGCGATCGAGTCCATTAACGATCGGGCGCCGGAGCAGAAGCTGTAAATGCAGCCGGAGCAGAGGGAAGAAGGCAGAGAAAATTTTTAGTTGTTTAACATAAAAGCCTAAAATTCTTAAATTCTCAATTTTTCTTCAATTCTACCCGAAGAGCTCCGGCCGCCGAATGCTTTGAGACATTCTGCCTTCTGGCTTCCTCAAAGGAAGCCGTTGAAAGAGTCAGATATCGCAGTTCAGCAATTCTTAACTTCTTTTTGGCGGCAAAGGCTAGTGAGTCTGCTAGAATCCACAACGTAGTTTTATTTAATTTAATAAATTCTTTGAGTCAATCAATTGAGTTACCCAGAGTAGATGATTTTTTACAAGAACTTGCGGCGATCCAGCAAACCAGCTCCAAGCGGATTGCTCTTTTGGGTTCTCGCCACGTTCCTATTACCCACCAGCAGCTAATTGAGATGCTGAGCTACGCCATAGTTCTGGGAGGCAACCAGCTCATCACTTCTGGCGCTACAGGTACCAATTCAGCCGCGATTCGGGGCGCAATGCGGGCAGATCCCAATCTGCTGACGGTGATTTTGCCGCAAAGCATGGGCCGCCAGCCTCGGGAGTCTCGCGAGCAGCTCGAACAAGTGATACATTTGGTAGAAAATCCCAAAAATGACAGTTTGTCTCTCCCCGAAGCAAGCGCCATGTGCAATCAGGAGATTATTTCTCGCTGCCAGCAACTGATCTGTTTTGCTTTTCACGAAAGCCACACTTTGCTCAAAACTTGCCAGGATGCGGAAGAACAGCGCAAAGTGGTTACTCTGTTCTATTTTGATTGAAATGCGAGGCGGATGATGGTGTTGGGATTGCCTGTGTCGGTTATTTTGCTCGATTGTATTGCTGCGGCGGCGGCGCTGGTTTACGCACCGTTTTTGGTGGTTGCCCTCGCCCGCTTGCAGCTAGGCTACGACCAAGCCGCCCCCCGCGCTATGTTTGACAGGTTGCCTGCTTACGCTCAGCGGGCAACTTGGGCTCACCAAAATTCGTTTGAGACGTTTATGCTGTTTTCAGCGGCGGCTTTGATGGCTTTTGTAACGGGGGTTGATTCGGAAGCGGCGGGTTTGGCTGCGATCGCCTTTCCGATCGCCCGGTTGCTGTTTTCGGTTTTCTATATTCTGAATGTGCCTCTGGGTCGATCGCTCATGTTTGCGGTTAGTTCTTCTTGCACTGTTTCTTTATTCTATTTCAGTTTGATGGCTGTTAATGGCTAATTGTCAGCAGTCATTAGTCATTAGTCATTAGTGATTAGTCATTAGTTGAGAGACGCTTAATTAATGACTAATTACCAAATACGAACTACCAATTCCCAATTCCCAATTCCCAATTCCCAATTCCCCATTCCCAATTCCCCATTCCCAATTCC